>CAZQXS010000137.1:0-9175 GCA_964597275.1 uncultured Pseudomonadota bacterium
GCGCAAAAAGACACCATCATAAGCCAGCCCTCACGAGGGAGCAAGGGCGAACCGATGCTCCGGTTCCTGAAGTCAGCTTTTGGCCACCGCAGGAGCAAGGGCGGGCGCGATCATGCGGTCGGCGAGGAACATGCCCACGCTCATTGCCGCCACAAACAGCACCGTGCTGGTGCTGCCGCTGCCGAGCGAGGTGATTGCAGGTCCGGGACAGTAGCCGCCCAGCCCCCAGCCGCTGCCGAACAGCACTGCGCCAATCACCAGCGGGCGATCAATTTCCCGGCGAGAGGGAAGCTGGAAGGCGCCGCCCAACACGGGGGTGGCAAAACGTCGCTGGATCAACAGCCGGAGTAGCAGAAAGCTGCCAACCCCCCCGGCCATCACGAAGGCGAGGCTCAAGTCCCACGCTCCGAAGACATCAAGAAAGCCGATCACCTTCTGTGGCTGAGTCATGCCACTGAGGCCGAGTCCGATGGAAAACAGCCCTCCGGAGAGGAAGGCGACGAGGTGGGTTTTGGCCATCATGCGCCTCCGAGGTAGAACGGTTGGACGAGGGCGACTAGCACCATTCCAGCCAGCACAAAAGTGGCTGTGGCGACGAGGGAGCGTCCGGAGAGTCTCCCGATGCCGCAGACCCCGTGGCCGCTGGTGCAGCCGCCGCCGATGCGAGTGCCGAGGCCCACGAGCAACCCGGCGAGGGCGACCGTTCCGAAACCGCGCTCCGAAGTGTTGGCAAAAAGCTCGGGGCTGAGGACGTAAAGCACTGCCCCTCCGCCGATCAAGCCCGCGACAAAGGCCGAGCGCCACGCCCGCTCGCTGCCTTGCTGAAACAGCATTCCGGCAAAAATCCCGGAAATCCCGGCGATGCGTCCGCTGAACAACAACAGCATTGCGGCGGCGACTCCGATCAATACTCCACCCAAGAGCGGAATCACGACTTCAAATTCTGTCATTTGTGTCTCCTGATTTTGAGGATTTGTCTGCGCTCACTGCTCGATGGGATACCCGGATTTTTTCCAGTCCGCCATCCCGGAACTGCCCAGACACACGAGGTTGTCCAGCCCTTTTGTGGCAAGAGTGGCGTACACCGCCTGCGCCCGCCGCCCGGAGTGGCAGTAGAGGTAGATTTTCCGGCAAACCTGCAAGTCCTGCAAGCAGTCCAGTTCCTTGCCCATCGGCACGTTACGCGCCCCCGGAACATGCCCTGCGTTGTACTCGTCGGGGGTGCGGCAGTCCACCACGAACTCTCCTTCCGACAGGGTCTCGTGGATTTTTTGCAAATCGTGGATGCCAAAGGCTTCTTCAGTCAGATGCCCGTGGTCCACCGAAATGCCGCAACCCAGATTGGCCGGAACCGCCTCGTCAATGTGCTTGGGGCGCGGCAGGTTGAGCGCATTCATCACGACGGCAAATCCCGCTTCGGTTTGCTTTTCCGAAATCCGTGGGTTGTGACGCTTTTCCTCGCCGATGGTCGAGACCAACTCGCCCTTGTAGTCGTGTCCGGGATAGACGAGGGTGTCGTCTGGAAGGGCATAGAGTTTTTCTGTGATGCTCTGGTAGAGCTTGACGGGATCGCCCTGCTGAAAGTCGGTGCGTCCGCAACCTCGGATGAAGAGGGCATCGCCCGTGAAGACCATGTGCTCGACCCGAAAACTGGTGCAGGCGTCCGTGTGTCCGGGCGTGGCCAGCGCAGTGAGGGTGTGCTTGCTGAAGTGCAGCGTGTCGCCGTCCTTGAGCAAGAGATCGGCACACGGGACTCCGGATGGCTCCCCAACCGCCGTGCGCAGCCCCAAGGCTTCGCGCAGCATTCCCAGCGAGGTGACGTGATCGGCGTGAACGTGCGTGTCCAGCGCATACGCCAACTGTACGCCAAGTTCGCCCACCAGACGCAGGTCGCGATCGAACTGCTCCCGCACGGGGTCAATGATCACCCCCGCTTTCGTGTCCAAATCCCACAGCAGGTAGGTGTAGCTTGAGGTCTCGCGGTCAAAAAGCTGGCGGAAGCCGATGGGCTGGTGTTCGTTTGTGTGGGTCGTCATGGCCTTTTTTCCAAGGTTAGGCATCTCCTGCTTTTGTTGATCATCCCGTGTCTTACGAGCAATTGTTGTGCTTGCGGAACATGTCAGGATCATGTCCTTCCGGGATGTTGTCGCAGGGATCCTGCGAAGATGAGTAGCCCCGCAGTTGGTTGTAGCGGCTGATTTGGTGTTCCGAGAGCAACTCCGGTGTTTGCAGGTGCGTGGACAGGTGAGCGTAGCGCAATGCGCTCCGGGTTGTCGCGATTTTTTCCAGCAGTTTGTGCAGGATTGGAGCGGTGATGGTGTGTTCAATGAAATGCTGCTCCAACTCCGCTTCCAGCGCAATCAGTTCCTCGCCCTTGGCAATGGCCTGCTTTTTCATCTCGGCATGAAGTGCCTCGATGCGGTCAATCTGTTCCGGGGTTAGCGGAATTTCGGCTTTCATCTCCAGCAGGTGTGCAGGGCCGGGCACCCCGTTCAATTCTGCGGCCTTGGCCAGCCCCCAGCCTCCGCCACGCCGCAATTCCGCGATGTCTTCGGCAGAAAGGCTTTTGATGGCCCGCCCATCCTGCCCGGCGTATTTGGAAACCTGCGAATGGCCGCTGTGGCTGGCTTTCGGGGTCGCCGCCATGACTGCGGTTGCCACAAGGTTTGAGACAAGAAGCATGTTGAGTGATTTCAGGATTAGTACGCGCATCGGTGTTCTCCGTTTTGAAATGAAACTGAAACAGTCAGATAATCAGTATAAATTAATATATTCAAAAATTAAAATATATTTTACAGGTATCTCGGAAAAATGCAACCCTCCTTCTGCTATGCGGGCTTGGTCAAGTGTTCCTGCCGCAAGCGCAGGGCGTTGGCAACCACGGAAACGGAACTCAGGGCCATCGCCACTGCCGCCAGCATGGGATGCAGTGCAGGCCCACCAAAGGGCACGAGAACTCCAGCGGCCACCGGAATGCCGAGTGTGTTGTAGGCAAAGGCCCAGAAGAGATTTTGGCGGATGTTGCGCAGGGTCGCCCGGCTGAGTTGGATGGCAGCGGCGACCTGCCGGAGATCGTTGCGCATCAGCACCACGCCGGAGGACTCGGCGGCAACGTCGGTGCCGGATCCCATCGCAAAGCCCACGTCCGCCTGCGCCAGTGCGGGAGCGTCGTTGATGCCGTCGCCGACCATGCCCACGCGCTTGCCCGATTGCTGGAATTCTTCAACAACACGAGCCTTGTCCTCGGGCAACACCCCGGAGCGCACTTCCGCGATGCCCAACTCCTGAGCAACGGCATTGGCATGAACGGAACGGTCGCCCGTCACCATCATCACGGACGAGCCCTGTTGCTGGAGGGCTTGGAGAGCGGCTTGGCTGTCCGGGCGGATGGGGTCGTTGAGCGCAAACCCGCCGACCAACTGCCCCTCCACCGACACCCACAGGAAAATCGCGGCTTCCGGAAATTCCGACTTCAGTGGCTCGATTCCAGACAGGTCCACGCCCTGCTCCAGCAGTGAGGCTTCGTGGCCTAGCACGATTTGCCGTCCCTCGATTGTGGCGGCGACCCCGGAGCCTGGCTGTGCCTGAAATCCGGTGCTAGTTTTGGGTATGGCGTTCAGCACTTCCGCATAACGGACAATCGCCTGTCCCAAGGGATGCTCCGAGTGCTGCTCCACTCCAGCGGCCCATGCGGTTAAGTCGGAGGGCTTCCAGCCATCGGCAACAGCAACCTGCATGACTTCCGGGTGCCCTGCGGTGAGGGTGCCCGTCTTGTCCACCACCACGAGGTCGAGTTGCTGTGCGGCTTCCAGTGCTTGGGCGTTGCGGAAAAGGATACCGTTTCGCGCTCCAAGTCCGGTGCCCACCAGAATGGCGATGGGGGTGGCGAGTCCCAAGGCGCACGGGCAGGCGATCACCAACACTGCGACTGTGTAGCCCAACACGGTTGCGGCAGATGCCCCTGCGAGCCACCACACTCCAGCGGTCACGGCGGAAATTCCGAGGACGACCGGGACAAACACCGCAGAAACCTGATCGGCCAGCCGCGCAATCGGGGCTTTTTGCATCTGCGCCTGCTCGACCAGCCGAACGATGCGGGCCAGCGTGGTTTCGCTTCCCACCCGCAAGGTGCGGATCAGCAGACTGCCGTTGTGGTTGCGGGTGCCGCCTGTGACCGCATCCCCGGCTTGCTTTTCCACCGGAATCGGCTCTCCGGTGAGCATGGCTTCCTCGACCGCACTGCTGCCTTCCAGCACGATGCCATCCACCGGAACCGTTTCTCCGGGCCGGACTCGTAGCACGTCTCCGGGTTGCACGAGGTCAATGGCGATTTCCGTTTCCTGCTGATCGTGGACGACCGTGGCGGTTTTGGGCTGGAGTTTCAGAAGGCTGCCAATCGCCTCGGAAGCACGGGCGCGACTGCGGGCCTCCAGCGTTTTGCCGAGCAGTACAAGGGCGATGATGACCCCGGCGGTCTCGAAGTAGTAGGCGTGGGGGCCGGGGTTGCGGATGAGGTTCCAGACGCTGAAGCCCACCGCCGCTCCGGTGCCGAGCATCACCAGCGTGTCCATTGTGGGCGCACGATGCCGCACCGCCGCGATGCCTTTGGTGAAGAAGAGCCGCCCCGCCCACAGCACCGGAAGCGTCAGCAGCAGTTGCAGGAGGCCGTTGGCCACGGGTTCGGTTGCCGGGTGAATCGCCTCTGAAAGCGGCAACCCCAGCATTGGTCCCATCGCCACGAGCATGAGCGGGATCGCAAATGCCAACGCCACGGTCGTATCCCGGCGCATGTTCTGGAATTCGCGCTCCAGCACGGCACCCGGATTGGCGGCTTCCGAGGTGGTGGATTCCCCCAGCCGTTCCGCCTCAAAGCCCGCCTGTCGCACGGCGTGGAGCAGCGTTTCCGGAGAGGCGTGTTCCGGGTCGTAGGTGACGGCAGCCCGCGCTAGGTTGAGATTGACTTCGGCCTCCTCGACGCCGATGACCTTTCGGAACGCCTTTTCCACTCCGCGCACACATCCGGCACAGCGCATTCCGGTGATTGAGAGGTTGACCTGTGAGGTTTGTTCGCGTGTTGCTTCCATAAAACTCTCCTTGTTTTCCTGTTTATACCCTATGGGGGTATTTTGAAAAACACAAGAAAAGATTGACAGGAGAGGATTTGGCGCTCTGTCGAATTCACTGAGTCCAGCGGTTCAGCGCGGTGAACTGTCTGGGCGGGAGGTTTTTCCAGGTTTCGGTGAGGATGCGGTAGGTGCCGTCCTCGCGCTTGCGCAGGTAGAGCGCCTTGAGTCCGTAGCTGTTGAGGCGGGAGGATTCGTAATCCTGCGTGAGGACGACCTCAATGTAGCCGTTGGCCTTGAGGAGGCTGAGCGGGTGGATGCGGATGTGCCGCCGCTTGTTGGTGCGGTTGACCAGCGTTTTGTGCTGCACCCAGCGCTTGTAATTGAAGCGGCGTGTCAGGAAATCCTCGGAATAGAGCGACAGGTACTCCTCGTTGCGGCCTTCCTCCCACGAGGAACGCCAGCGCTCCAGGAAGGCGAGGATGCGGTCGCGCTCCGCAGCGAGTTCTTCGGGTGAGAGGTAGCGCACCTTTTCCTCCACCAGCATGGGCGTGCGTTGCATCACCACCTGATTGCGGATCAGCAGCAGGTCGTCATTGCGCACCGAAACACAGCCCCGCGTGCCCACTGGCTCGACCTCACGGGTGCCGTGCAGCCAGATGCCGTTGCCGGTCTTGCGGTAGTAGATGAAGTCGAGGAAGTTCGGATAGTCGGTCACCAGTGCCCCGGAGCCGTAGAGCTTGGCGGCGGTGGTGCCGTAGTTCCGCCGCAACTGCTTGGCATTCCACGCCCGGATGAAGCGGTAGATGCCGTTGGGCGTGCGCTCGTCGCCCTCGTGCTGCTTGTCGCCGTTCATCTTCCCGGAACTGCATGGGTACTTCGATTCGAGCTTCCATGCCTCCGTCTTGCGGTACACGCTCACCGAACACTCGCCCTTGTCCACCACCAGCGCGGCATCGCCGTAGCCGCCGAACATGATCAGGTTGTCTGGAATCCCGCGTTGCGGGTTGGCAGATGCGGAGAACAGCCCTCCCGCCAACAGGAAAATAGCGGCGAGGGTGGTGGTGGTGCGCTGAAAAAAAGGGGAAATCATACTCATCAGGTTATCGTCGAAAACAGGTCTATCCTGATGATTTCTTGCAGGATGCGAACCACCGGAAACGGGGGTTTGATGATGAGCGGGAACGTGAAGTTGGGGAGTTAGGAGAGGGCGCGCCTCGACTAGCTCTTGTTCAGGATTTGGACGATTTCCCGGATTTTGCGCTGGGCGTCCTCGGTGTTCTTGGAATGCAGGGCGTCGTGGACGCAGTGCTCAAGGTGGGCTTCCAGAATGTTCGACTCCACCTTGCGAAGCGCGGCAGAGATAGCATGAATCTGGTCAATGATGTCCATGCAGTAGCGGCGCTCCTCGATCATGCGCTGGATGCCGCGCACCTGCCCCTCGATGCGTCGGAGCCGAGTTTGTTGGGTGGAGTGGTCCGGGTGTGCTTCCATGAAAAACACCCTATATCGGTATCTGGCGAGAGTCAAGCACGGTTGGGAATTCGGATTGCACGCGCTGTGAAGAAATTTTATGGTGAGAGGTTGTTGGGCGGACCTGCGCCTCATTGAATCGGAACACACGCCATACGATCCCAAATGTGCTGAAGACAAGCCTGATGAACCTTGCACTTTCGGAACGCTATTCTGCGTTGTTGCGTCACTACCGCCCCACCCTTGCGCTGGGAGTCGGTCTCACGGTGCTGGTGCTGGTGCTGGCCGGACTGCGAGAGTGGAAGCAGCACGAAATGACCGAGGCACTGGCCAGTGTTGAACTGCGGGATGTGCAGGTGGGGGTCGGAGCGGGGGGCGACCAGTTGGGCACCGGAGTCTTCGGCATCCTCGAAAACCACGGACAGCGCACCATCAGCGAGGCCACCCTGCGTGTGGACTTCATCAATGCCGACGGAGAGGTTTCGGCCTCCCACAAGTTTTTCCCGGTCAACCGCTGGTCCTTTGAAGACCCTCGCCGTTTTCATCCCGGAGACGTCCGCGACTTCGGGTTTTTGATTGACGATATTGTGCCGGAGGACTGGTCCGGGCAGGTCGAAGCCGAACTGATTCACCTCAACTACCAATAGCCGAGAACACCATGCCGATGCCCTTGTGGACTCCGAATCCGGACTGGATTGCCGAAACGAACCTCACCCGCTTTTCCGAAGCCATGCAGGCCAAGCACGGGCTGGCGGACACCGAGTACGCCACCCTGCACCGCTGGTCCACGGAGCATCCGGAGCAGTTCTGGGAGGCGGTTTGGGAAGACGCCGGGGTGGTGGCTTCGGAGCCGTACACGGAGGTGTTGGGTGAGTGGAAATTTCCCGGAACGAAGTGGTTTTCCGGGGCAAGGCTGAATTTTGCGGAAAACCTCTTGGCGAAGGGGGAGGAGGCGCGGGACGCGATTTGCTTTGTGGGCGAGGACGGCACCCGCCGGGTGCTGTCTTATGCAGAACTGCGGCAGGCCGTGGCCCAGTGTGCGTCTGGGTTGCGCAACGCCGGAGTGGGCGAAGGGGATCGCGTGGCCGCTGTTGTGGCCAATTGCCCCGAAGCCGTGATCGGCATGCTGGCCACCAACAGCCTCGGAGCCATTTGGTCCTCGTGTTCCCCGGATTTTGGCATCAACGGCATTCACGACCGCCTTGGGCAAATCTCGCCGAAGGTGCTGATCACGGTCAACGCCTACCACTACAACGGCAAGGAGCATGACTGCCTCGGCAAGGTCCGGGAGGTCGCTCTCCGCATCCCCTCGATCCAAACGCGGGTGGCGGTGCCGTTCACGACCACGCCGATCAACTTGGAGGGGAACGAGGTGGCGTGGGCAGATTTTCTGGACAGCACGGCCACCACGCCGGAATTCGCGCAACTGCCCTTCAGCCAGCCCAGCTTCATCCTCTATTCCTCTGGAACGACCGGACTTCCCAAATCCATCGTCCACGGCGCGGGCGGAACGCTGCTCAAGCACCTCACCGAACACCTCTACCACAGCGACGTGCGTCCCGGCGACCGCGTGTTTTATTTCACCACCTGCGGCTGGATGATGTGGAACTGGCTGGTGAGCGGACTCGCCTCCGGCGCGACGCTGATCCTCTACGATGGTGCCCCGACCTTCCCGGACATGGGACGGCTCTGGCGACTGGTCGAGGACGATCGCATCACGCACTTCGGCACCAGCCCCAAGTTTCTGGGCGCGGTGCAGAAATCCGGATACGTCCCTCGCGGACAGCACGACCTCTCATCGCTGCGGGCCATCATGTCCACCGGTTCCACGCTGCCGGAGGAACTGTTCGAGTGGGTCTATCGGGAGGTGGCGGACCACATGCCGCTGATGTCCATTGCCGGGGGCACCGACCTCGTGGGTTGCCTGATGGCAGGCAATCCCAACCTTCCGGTTTACTCCGGCGAAATTCAGGCCAAGGGGATCGGCATGGGCACCGAAGCTTTCACTCCGGAGGGAGAGCCTGTCGTTGGCGAAAAGGGCGAGTTGGTCTGCACGACTCCGTTTCCGTCCATGCCCGTGTTCTTCTGGAATGACGAGGACGGCAGCAAGTACCGCAAGGCGTACTTCGAGCGTTTCCCGCAGGTTTGGGCGCATGGCGATTTCGTTGAAGTCACGGAGCGCGGCGGTGTGATCGTCTATGGCCGCAGCGACACCGTGCTCAATCCCGGCGGGGTGCGTATTGGCACGGCGGAGATTTACCGTCCGGTGGAGGCGATGGACGAAATCGTGGACAGCCTAGTCGTCGGGCAGCCGTGGGAGGACGACGTGCGCGTGGTGCTGTTCGTGATGCTGCGCGAGGGCACCGCACTGGACGATGATCTGGAGCAGCGCATCCGCCAGAACATCCGCACCTACGCGACTCCCCGGCACGTCCCGGCTCGCATCCTCCTCATCCCGGACGTGCCGCGCACCATCTCCGGCAAGAAGGTCGAAAAGGCCGTCTTGCAGGTCTTGCAGGGGGAGACCGTCGAAAACACCGCCGCCCTCGCCAATCCGGAAAGCCTCGACACCTTCCGGCACCTTCGGGGGGAACTGACCTTACGTTGAAAATCCTAACTCGTTCCTAACCCCAGCCTAA
>CAZQXS010000138.1:0-9089 GCA_964597275.1 uncultured Pseudomonadota bacterium
TAAACGGACGGGTTGACCACCGCAACGTTCACGATTACACTGTTGCACGTCAAGTGGTGCGGCGGGATTGCGTTGCGCCCAACCTCTAACGAGGGCGGTTCCGTTGGACGCCGAAACCCTTAAACTCATCCGGTTTCTTCCGGAAGTGCAGGATCCCTTCCAGCTTTTCTCTGCGTTGCGGCACGACCTGCAAAAGCCCCGCTCGCAGTTGCGCAACTACCGTCGGGTGCAGATCGCCTCCAAGGCGCTCAAGTCGCTCCAAAGCCCCTTCCACTCCCAGCACACCGAAGGGTTCGATGCCACCGGGACGCGTCTGGCGGAGCAGCTCGGCACGGCTCCGGCCAAGGAACTCTCCAGCCGTTTGGGCGCGGCGCTGGACGATTCGGACGCACGGCTGGAACTGATCGAGCTGCTTTTCAAGGAAGGTCGCAAGTGCAACCTGATCGCCTTCCGGGACGCTTACCTGCTGGCCACGCTTGAGGCTGAAACCCCGCTACTCTCCACGCGCAAGCTCAACCTGCTCATTCAAGCCCAGCGGGTGTACCTCCAGAAACTGGGCGGGTTCCTGAAGGCAGACCAAGCCAATGTGGAGGAAAAGCTGCGGGGGGGCGGGTCTGAATCGGACGCGATGATCGAGGGGCAGCTTCGGCGCGTGAAGACGGGCTTGGGCTTTATCGCCGAAAGCCAAAAGCTGCTCAAAGCCGAACCCTTGAGCCATGACTACACGCTCAACCTCAAGGAGATGCGCAACCTCAGCAAGATTCCTTTTGGCGACATCAAGTTCGGGTTCGACCCCATGCTGCGGGCGTCCGCAAAGCTGCCGACGATGGAGATGAACCGGCAGCTGATGCTGGACATCCTGCGGCGTGCAGAAGCTCGCAACCCGCTGGTGGGCTATCACGAGGCCGGGATGTACGAGACGCTCGCAAAGTTGCAGATGGTGGTGGGCGTGGGCACTCAGGAGTCCGAGCATCACCAGCGCACCTTCGATCTGCTCAATCAGGGACTGAGCGCGATCCGGCACAGCGTCAACCTTGTTGGGGACACGCCCAAAAAGCCGCTGGAGTACGCCTGCATCCAGAAGTACGGACAGCTTTGCTACGAAGCCAACGGCGCGTACATCCTGTTGCCCTTTCCGGTGCCGTTGGAGCATCAGGACCGCATGCAGCACGCAACGGAACTGCTGGGAAGAATCAGCGACAAGCCCCAAGCCCAGAGGCTTCAGCAGAAGCTCATGCAAGCGATCTCGACCGCAAAAGCCAAGTCTGAGGGCTGAAGCACTGGATTGCTCGGAGGAATTCTGCTACATCTTGGGTTGACCTCTTTCGAAATTTACCCATGTCCGACTCTCTTTTTCAACGCATCGAAGCCAAGCGCGACGACCTTGTTGCGCTCACGCAAGACCTCGTCCGCATCCCCACCGTCAACCCTCCGGGCGATGCCTACACCGACTGCGCCGAATTCCTCGGCAAACGCCTGAAGACCCGTAGCTTCGAGGTGGCCTATCACCGCGCCGAGGGCGCCCCGGGCGACTCCGATCAGTATCCGCGCACCAACGTGATCGGGCGCATCGAGGGTCAGCGTCCGGGGCCGTGCGTCCACTTCAACGGGCACCTGGACGTGGTGCAGGTGGGGCAGGGCTGGACGGTGGACCCCTTTGCGGCGGAAGTCCGGGACGGGCGTATCTACGGGCGCGGCACCTGCGACATGAAGGGCGGGCTTGCCGCCGCCGTGATTGCCGTGGAGGCGCTGCTGGAGGAGCATCCGGCCTTTCCGGGCGCACTGGAAGTCTCTGGAACCGTGGATGAGGAAACGGGCGGTTTCGGGGGGGTGGCGTACCTTGCGAAGCAGGGGTTCTTTTCCAAGCCGCGAGTGGATCAGGTCATCATTCCGGAGCCGCTCAACGTGGACCGCGTCTGCCTTGGGCATCGCGGGGTGTGGTGGTCGGAGGTGGAAACCTTCGGGCGCATCGCCCACGGCTCCATGCCCTTCCTTGGCGACAGCGCCATCCGGCACATGACGGCGTTTTTGAACTTGCTGGAGGAGCGGCTGTATCCGGCGCTCGACCGTCGGCAGACGCAAATGCCCGTGGTCCCGGAAGGGGCGCGGCGGTCCACGCTCAACCTCAACAGCCTGCACGGCGGCGAGTCTGAGCATTTTGAAGGCATGCCCAGCCCGTGCGTGGCCGACTCCTGCCGGGTGGTGCTGGATCGGCGCTTCCTCATTGAAGAATCGCTGGACGCGGTCAAGGCGGAGGTGATCGAACTGCTCGACGAACTCGCGCAGCACCGCCCGAACTTCCGCTACGAAATCCGAGACGTGATGGAGTTCATTCCAACGATGACGGAGAAGGACGCGCCTGTGGTGCAGGCGGTGGCCTCGGGCATCCGCTCGGTTTTGGGCAAGGAGCCGGAGTACGTCATCTCGCCCGGAACCTACGACCAGAAGCATGTGGTGCGCATCGGGCATCTGCAGGACTGCATCGCCTACGGCCCCGGAATCCTCGACCTCGCCCACCAGCCCGACGAGTACGTGGGCATTGACGAACTCGTGGCCTCTGCGAAGGTGATGGCCCACGCGACCTTGAAGCTGCTCGGTCTCGCCTGAAACGAAGGCACTGATTCGTCCGAAATCCTGGACGCAGGTCGTTACGACTCGGCGTACAGCGGCAGGTCGAGCGTGAAGGTGGCCCCCTGTCCGGGCTTGCTCTGGAGGCGCAGTTCGCCGCCGTACTGCCGGGCAATCCGCAGGCTGATGGAGAGGCCCAGTCCGGTGCCCAGGTGCCGCTGCTTGGTGGTGAAGAACGGCTCGAACACCTGCTGCTGTTGGGACTTGGGGATGCCGATTCCGGAATCGCGAACCTCCAGCAGCACCCGTTGGCCGCGCACATAGGCTTGCAACGAGATCGTTTGCACGGGCTGGTTGAAGACGGCATGCATCGCGTTTTGCAGCAGGTTGTAGCAGATCTGCTCCAGCGGCACCTTCTGGCCTAGCACCAGCGCGGGTTTGGGGCTTTTCTGCTGTTGCAGGGAGATTTGGTTCTGCTCTAGCCGTCTGGCTTGCAGCCTGAACACGGTTTCGATTACTCCGTTGAGGTCCACCACCTCCTGCTCGTCGTGCTGGGCGTCGCGGCTGAAGCTGAGCAGTTCCCGAATCACCCCCGCCACGGTCTCGGTTTGTTGCTCCACCATGCTCAGGATGCTCTCGACCAATTCGGGGTTGTTCTGCTTCAGGGCCTCCCGGACGTTGAACATCGAGAGGATGATGGTGGCCAGCGGCGTGTTGACTTCATGGGCCACCCCGGCGGCGACCTCCCCAATTGAGGCGAGCTTGGCGGACTGGATGACCTGCGCCTCCAACTGCTTGCGCTCCGTGATGTCGTGCCCCACCCCCCGGTAGCCCCGAAAGGTTCCGTCCTCCGCGTAAACGGGCTTGCCGCTGATGCTGCGCCACGGGTTGTCGGTGAGGCTTGTTTGCATCCGGTACTCGAAGCTCCGGAAGGAGCGGCGCTCGTCCACGACTGCCCTCATCTCCGCCCACTTCTCGGAAAGCCTGGATTCCTCTGGGTGCGGGAGGTCGAAGGGCGAGGTGCCGATCAGCTTGCCCGGGTCGGCCTTCAGCACCTCCCCCATGCGCTCCGAGAACCAGGTGAAGCGGTGGTTCTCGTCCGCTTCCCAAAGCCAGTCGGAGCCGACTTCCGCAAAGTCCGCAAAGCGCTTCCTGCTGGCCACCAGTTCCTGAGTGCGCTCCTCAACCAGTTCCTCCAGATGCTCCCGGTAGGCGCTGAGTTCGTTCTCGATCTCCACCCGGCGGGTCACGTCCCGGACCACACCGGACACGCCCACGACGTTCCCGGCCTCGTCCTTGTCGAGCCGCACGTTGGCGGAGCCGTGCCAGATGCTGCCGTCCTTGCGCTTGAGCGGATTGACGAAGTCCGAGACCTCCCCGTCCTGCTGGAGCCGCTGGAGCAGTTCCATCCGCGCCTCCGGACGCACGTACACCTCCTCGGCCATCTTCATGCCGAGCGCCTCCTCGACCGTGTAGCCCGAAAGCCGCTCGACCGCTCCGGAGATGTAGGTGATCTCACCCTGCAAGTTCGTGCGGTAGAGCAAATCCGGGGTGGTTTCCACTAGGGTGCGGTACTTCTCTTCGCTCTTGCGCAACTCGGCGACGGTCTGCCGCTTCTGATCCGTGATGTTCCGTATCCACGCCAGCACCTCGTGGTCCCTGTAGCGGCGCAGGTGACAGGCGTAGTACTGAACGCTCCGAGTCGTCTGGACTTGGTATTCGAAGCGCTCCGGCTGGCCGGTCTCGACCACTCGCATGAAGGTGGCAAGGGTCGGCTCCCGCAGGTCGGGATTGGCGAGGTCTCGGATGCGGCTCCCGATCATCTGCTCTGGCGGCAGGGGCAGATCGTCCGGATTTTCGACATGAAACCCTTGGCAGATGCCCTCCCGGTCGAGGTGCATCACCAACACCGGAAGGGCCTTCAGGAACTCCCCAAGCTCAAAATCGAGGGAGTTCAGCCGATTTTCGGTGTTTTTTTGTGATTTTTTTCATTTTCCCCTGCGATTTTTTTCCAGAAGCCTTCTTGGATTATCCTGTAAAATCAATTATTTGCAGAAATTTCATATAATAGTACTTTTCAAATATATGATTTTATTTACAAAAAAATAAGAGTTTTTCCGTATTTTTTTCCAAAAAAGGTGTTGTAAAAATAGCCCAACCGTTTATCGTAAATCTACTAGCACAGAACTCCGGCAGCGAATTGCCGGATCATCCCCCTAGGAGCATGCGACTTTTAGTCATTGATGACGATGAGCAGTTCCTCAGTACCGTGACCGCCTTCCTGACGCAGCGCCAGCACCATGTGCAGGGCGTTGCGTCGGGTCCGGCGGGCTGGGGACTGTTGGAATCCCGGTTCTCCGACTTTGAGGCGGTCCTGCTGGACATCCGCATGCCGGAGTTGAACGGCTTGGACCTGTTGCGCCGACTGCGGAAGGCCGACATTCAACTCCCCGTGGTGTTGGTGACCGGAAACGCAGACTTGCCCAAGGTGACCGAAGCGGTGTACCTGGGCATCTCCGGACTGGTGCACAAGCCTTTTCTCCCGCGTCAACTGGACGAGGTGCTGGAAAAGCTGGAGCGTCAGTTGAGTGCCTCGGCAACACCCCCCCCCGTTGCTGAGGGGCTGGCCAGACGGGGCGACCCCCGGCCCCCGAATGCCCCGTCTTGGCTTCAACAGGTTGTCGAGGTCATGCAGGCCGCCACGGAGGTCTGGACCTCGCAACCCAAGGAGAGCCTGGTGTCCCTTGCCGAACGAAGCGGCTTGTGGTCCGTGACCCGGGACGACATGACGCGGCGCCCGCGCACCCTGCAAAAGTACCTCCAGCTCAAAACCCTGCCCAAGCGTCCGCACTTGGAATCCGTGCTGGCCACGGCGGATTTCGTCTTGGAGCAGTGTCCCCACCACTCCTCGGCAGCGATCGATCTGGGCTCCCGGCTGAAACGGCTGCGGTTCACCCTCGACTCCTTGGGCAAAACCCCGAAAGTCTTGAAAGGCGCCCGCTAGGGTCGCAGCAAGCGCTCCGCCGCCTGTGGGGGCAGCAGCGTTCCGTCCGCCACCGCCTGTTCGCATTCTTCCAGTTGTCGCTGCACCTCCGGGCGGTTTCGGAACTCGCGCAGCAGTCCTTCCTCCACCAGGGTCCAGAGCCATTGCCGCGCTTGGGCTTTGCGTTGCTGCTGCCATGCCCCGGACGTGCGGGCGGCTTGCTCGAACTGTTGCACGGCCTGCCAAACCGAGTCCAGCCCGCTGCGCTCCAGTGCACTGCACGTCAGCACGGGCACGGCGGCTCCGGAGGCTTCCGAGCGCACCAGCCGTAGGGCTTGACGATACGCCTGCTGGGTGCGTTTTGCCAGCGAAATTTGCTCGCCGTCGGCCTTGTTGACCACCAGCAGATTCGCGACTTCCAGAATGCCCTTCTTGATGCCCTGCAACTCGTCCCCGGCGTTGGGCAGCATCAGCGCGAGGAAGCAGTCCACCATCGAGGCGACCAGCGTTTCGGACTGCCCCACTCCCACGGTTTCGACCAACACAACATCGTGGCCTGCGGCTTCGCAGAGCAGCAGGGCTTCGCGGGTGCGGCGGGCCACGCCGCCGAGGAGGCCGGAGGAAGGCGAGGGGCGGATGAAGGCGTTGGGGTGGCGCGAGAGTTCCGGCATCCGCGTCTTGTCGCCAAGGATGCTGCCGCCCGTGACCGGGCTGGTGGGGTCCACCGCCAGCACCGCCACGCGGTGGCCTTGCTCGATGAGGTGCAGCCCGAAGGACTCGATGAAGGTGCTTTTCCCCACGCCCGGAACCCCCGTGATGCCCAGCCGCAGGGCGTTCCCGGAATCCGGCAGCACGGCTTTCAGCAGATGCTGGGCGGCGGCTTGGTCTTGCGGGCGGGAGCTTTCCAGCAGCGTGATCGCCTTGGCGAGCGCACGGCGGTCCCCGGAACGAAGCGCGTCCGGGTCAACTTTTCTCACGTTTGTACTGGACCTCTGAAGCTTTTCAGAGACCGCTTGGGAGTGTACGGGTTTTCTGGATTGACGACCAATTCCTGTTTTTTGGGATGGATCACGACATCCAAGGCTTCCATCGGGATTGCCCCCAGCAACACCTCGGCATCCCCCGGCAACACCATTGCGTCACAACTGGTCCAGCGGTTGGCAAACCGTAGCTCGACTGGTCCGACCACATCCAGCTTGAGGCGGCGTCCATCGGCGGTCCCGGCGAATTGTTCGTCCCTTTTCCGCAAATCCAGTTGCGCACAGATTTGCTCGTTGAGCGTCAGCATGTATGCGCCGGAGTCCACCATCGCCCGCACGGTCATGCGCCGCACTTTGTTGGGTTCCAAATGACCTTCATCCACCAGCACCAGATCGGCACTGCGGATGATTTCAATGTCTGCGTAAACAAGACCCATGCTCCTCCTTTTATGGATTCAGTTCCAAAGCGATTGTAGCACCTCGCGGGCGGCTTGGGGGATGGGGGTTCCGGGGCCGAAGATGCAGGAAACGCCGAGGTCGCGCAGGTAGTCGTAGTCCTGCGGGGGAATGACCCCGCCGACGACCACGCAGATGTCCTCGGCATCTTGCGACTTGAGGGCCGTCATCAGGTGCGAGACGAGCGTTTTGTGTCCGGCGACCTGGCTGGAAACTCCGATCGCGTGAACGTCGTTTTCGATGGCTTGCTTGACGACCTCCTCCGGAGTCTGGAAGAGCGGGCCGATGTCCACGTCAAAGCCGAGGTCGGCAAAGGCGGTGGCGATGATCTTTGAGCCACGGTCGTGGCCGTCCTGTCCCATCTTGACGACAAGCAGGCGTGGGCGGCGGCCTTCACTTTCAGCAAACTTCTCGATGTCGGCCTTAACCACAGACAGTGCTTCCGGATCGGGATAGCTTCCGGCATAGACCCCGTAGGAGGCGCGGATCGGCGCGTTGTAGCGGCCCCATGCGCGTTCCATCGCATCCGAAATTTCGCCGACGGTGGCACGGGCGCGGATGGCCTCGATGCTGAGCGCGAGCAGGTTGCCGGTTTCGGAGTCGGCGGTTTGCTGAATTGCGTTCAAGGCCGACTCGACTTGCGTGGAGTTCCGGCTTTCACGGATTTGCTGCAAGCGGCGGATTTGCGCAGCGCGGACGGCGGTGTTGTCAATGTCCCGGACTTCCACGGGTTCGGCTGCGTCGGCTTGGTACTTGTTGACTCCGACGATGACTTCCTTGCCTTGATCAATGAGCGCCTGCCGACGGGCGGCGGATTCCTCGATGCGCTGCTTGGGCATTCCAGACTCGACCGCCTTGGTCATGCCGCCAAGGGTTTCGATTTCGTCCAGCAGCTTGCGGGCTTCGGTGGAGAGCGAGTGCGTGAGCGATTCCATGAAGTAGGAGCCGCCGAAGGGGTCGATCACGTTAGGAATTCCGGCTTCCTCCTGAAGGATCAACTGCGTGTTGCGGGCGATGCGGGCGGAGGTTTCGGTGGGCAGTCCGAGGGCTTCGTCAAAGGAGTTGGTGTGCAGCGACTGCGTGCCGCCCAACACGGCGGCCAGCGCCTCGATGGTGGTGCGCACGATGTTGTTGGAGGGATCCTGCTCCGTGAGGCTCCAGCCGGAGGTCTGGCAGTGGGTGCGCAGCATCAACGACTGCGGGTTTTCGGGCTGGAAGGGCTGGAGCAACTGTGCCCACAGCAAACGAGCCGCCCGGAGCTTGGCGACTTCCATGAAGAAGTTCATACCAATCCCGAAGAAAAACGAAAGCCGAGGCGCGAACTGGTCAATCGCCATGCCCCGTGCCAGCGCGGTGCGGACGTACTCCAGCCCGTCGCCAAGCGTGAACGCGAGTTCCTGCACCGCCGTCGCGCCGGCTTCCTGAATGTGGTAGCCGCTGATGCTGATGGAGTTGTAGCGCGGCATGTGCTCGGCGGTGTGGGCGATGATGTCGCCGACGATGCGCATGGAGGGTGCGGGCGGATAGATGTAGGTGTTGCGGACCATGAACTCCTTGAGGATGTCGTTCTGGATGGTCCCGCTGAGCTTGGCCTGCGGCACGCCCTGTTCCTCCGCCGCCACGATGTACGCCGCCAGCACGGGCAAGACGGCCCCGTTCATGGTCATCGAGACGGACATCTCATCGAGCGGAATGCCGTTGAAGAGCAACTTCATGTCCTCCACCGAGTCAATGGCGACTCCGGCCTTGCCCACGTCGCCCACCACGCGGGGATGGTCCGAGTCGTAACCCCGATGCGTGGCGAGGTCAAAGGCGACGCTCAGCCCCTTTTGTCCGGAGGCGAGGTTTTTTCGGTAGAAGGCGTTGGATTCCTCGGCGGTCGAGAACCCCGCATACTGCCGGATCGTCCACGGGCGGTTCGCGTACATCGTCGCTCGTGGCCCGCGCAAAAACGGGAAGCTGCCCGGAAGCGTGTCGGTGAACTCCAGCCGCTGCAAGTCCTCGGCGGTGTAGAGCGGCTTGAGCGTGATGCCCTCCGGAGTCTGTTGATTCAGCGACTCGGCGGACTCCCCCCGGAGTTCCCGCTCGGCTTGCGCGGCCCA
>CAZQXS010000139.1:0-7066 GCA_964597275.1 uncultured Pseudomonadota bacterium
GGCGGCTGGGACGCGGAGGCGTGGGACGGCGTGAACCGCATGGACACCAAGTGATGTCGGTCGAGGCCTATTGCCAAAAATGCTCTAGGGCCAGCGAGGGGCGCGTTTTTCCACAAAGGCACTCAGCCCCTCCTGGGCATCCGGAGTGACGGCGGCATTGCAGAAATCCTCGACCGCATTGGCGACGCTGCGCCGATAGTCCAAGTCGTTGGCCCGCATGAAGGCCGCCCGCCCCAAGCGCATGGCCGTTGCGGACTTGCTGGCAAAGGTGTGCGCCAACTCGTACGCGTGCGCCAGCAACTCCTCCCCCGGAACCACCTTGTTCACCAGCCCAAGCGACTCCGCCTCCTCGGCAGGAAAGCTGCGTCCGCTGAACAGCAGCTCGAAAGCGCGGTAGCGGCCCACGAGACGAGGCAGGTGGGCGAAGTGAATCGCAGGTAGGACGGCAAGGTCAATTTCGGGGTAGCCGAAGGTCGCCTTGTCTCCGGCAAGGATGACATCGCAGGAGATGGACAGCGTCATCCCGCCACCCCGCGCCGCGCCGTTGACGACGGCGATGGTGGGCTTGCCCATGCCATACTGCACATCCCACAGTTCCACATAGAGCTTTTCCAGAAACGACCGGATTTCAAGGCCGGACTTGCCCAGCAGGAGGTCGAGGTCGAGGCCTGCGCAGAAAATCTTGGGGAGGGCGCTGCGCAGCAGCACGGCCCGGACTTGATCGTCCTCGGCGGCCTGACGCAGCGCGGCAAGGATTTCATCGAGAAGGGCAAGGCTGAAGGCGTTGGCCGGAGGGCGGCACATCACGATTTCAGCGATCCGATCTTTTACGGAATAGGTGACGAAGCCGCTCTGGCTCATTGGCTCATCCTTTCACGCCTTCAACAATCTCGTCCGTGTCCGCCCCCAGCTTGGGTGCCCCCCGGCGCAGGCCGGGACGCTCTCCGTCAAACACGACCGGAAAGCCCAGCGACTTGACCTCCGAATCGTCGGGATCGATCATCAACATGCCCAGCGCCTCAGTTTGATCGTGGTCCAGCGCGTCTGGAATCGTGTTGACCGGGGAGCAGGGCACCCCGGCTTCGGTCAGCCGCGAGAACCAGTGGTCGCACTCCTGCTCTTGAGTGCGGTCGTTGACGAGGGTTTCCAGCAGCGACTTGTTCTTCACCCGGCTGGAGGTGTCGCGAAACCTTGGGTCTTCGGCAAGTTCCGGGCACCCCAGCACCTTGGTCAGCTTGACGAAGAGCGCGTCGCTGCCGCAGGCGATCATGAGCGGTTCGGTTTTGGAGCGGAAGTAGCCGTAGGGGGCCACCAGGTGGTGGCTGGTGCCCATGCGCCCCGGCTCGTTGCCTGACGCAAGGTAGCTGCTGGCCGAAACGGTGGTCCACGAAAGTGCGGTTTCAAAGAGCGACGTTTGCACCAGCCCGCCCCTGCCCGTCCGGCTGCGGCGCACGAGCGAGGCCAGCACCCCGACTGCCAGCCACATTGCCGCGCCAAAGTCGCAAATGGACGGTCCGCAGCGCACCGGGGCGCGTTCCGCCTCGCCCGTGATGCTCATCACGCCCCCGAAGGCTTGGCTCAGGATTTCGTAGCCGGGCTGGTTTCGCAACGGCCCGGTGTGCCCAAAGGCGCTGATTTCCGCATAGATCAGGCGGGGGTGCCGATTGGCAAGCGCCTTGGCCCCAAACCCCAGCCGATCCAACGCGCCGGGGCGGAAGTTATGGACGAGGACATCGGCGGAGCCAATGAGTTGGTCGCAAAGCGCGTGGTCCTCCGCGTCCTTGAGGTCGAGTGCCACCGAGCGCTTGTTGCGGTTGATGCTGTGAAAGACGGCGGCGTCCTCCCCCCAAAAGGGCGGACCCCAGCGGCGGGTTTCGTCGCCGCCGTTGGGACGCTCCACCTTGACGACCTCGGCTCCCAGGTTTGCGAGGATTTCGGCGGCGAACGGACCTGCAAAGGCCTGTCCTAGCTCGACCACTCGAATGCCTTCCAGGATCGGCTCCACAGTTTGAATTTCCTTGAAATGGTTAGTGCTTGCTCGTGTCCGGCGAGGCCGGAGGCTTTCATGCTTCGGCAAGCATACACGAACAGCACAGCACAGAACAAAGGCTAATGGAAGCGGCCATTTCCCCCACCCTGAACGATTTTCCCCGTCCTTGAGCAAATCCGCCCCTCAGCCCCGAAAGCAGGAAAAACGGAGGCTTGGTCCGAATTGAATTGCAAATCCTTGGGGGCACTGTATAGTCCATTTGCTTAACATGTTAATCATCAGGGTTGGCATGTTAATGGTGTGTCCGGACGGGGCACCTTGTTTCAATCTAAATTCCGAGGAGAGACGAATGAAATCCTTGCTGAAGAAAAGCATGACGGCGGCTGTGGGCCTTGCCGCTTCTGTGGTGCTGACCACCGGGGTCAGTGCCAGGACCTACACGATGGAAATTGCCGGGACTTCCGGCTGCACGGGGTCCACCGGACTTCCATTGGTGAAATACGCTAAGAACGCTGGGGTGGACATCCAACTGGCCACGGGCAAGACCCTCACCAAGTCCGGCATCTTGGTGGCCCAAGGCAAGCTTGATTTTTCCACCTTCGTGCCGTTTCCCTATGTGCTGATGCAGCGGGGCGCAGCCATGTACAAGAAGCTGGGCGCAGAAAAGGGCAAGAAACTGGCGGCCAACCTGCGCGGCCTCTTCGGCTTTGAGTGCGGGGTGTACACTCCGGTGGTCTGGGCCGACAGCGGCATCACCAAGTGGGAGCAATTCAAGGGCAAGCGCATCTTCACGGGACCGCCTTCCGGTGCCGCCGCGCAGAACTCCGAGCAGTTCATCCGGGTGATGACGGGCTTTGAGCCGAACAAGGACTATGAGGCGGTGCGCCTTGCTTGGGGCGGTGGGCAGCAGGCCATGCGCGATGGGCAGTTGGACGTGTACATGCGCCCCCTTCAGGTGCCCTCGGCGATGGTTGAGGAACTGATGGGCGTCCGCCAGTTGCGCTTCCTCTCCATTTCGGACGACAAATTGAACAGTCCGGCGATGAAGAAGTACATTGGCGCAGTGGGCCGTTATCCGGGCCGGATCAACGTGAAACAGCACTACGGGGATGGGGTACTCACCGAGACGGAGGAAATCCGGCTCCCGGCTTTTGCACTCATCAAGATCGTGGGGCACCATGTTGACGAAGCCGCAGTGTACAACGTGACCAAGGCGTTCTGGGAAAACGCTGCCGAGATCCGGGCAGGCGACCGCACACTGGGCAGTTTGCTGAAGGAAACCGCCTTCATCGGCCTCAACATTCCTCTGCACGTTGGAGCGTACAAGTACTATCAGGAAGCCGGATTTGATGTGCCGGCCAACCTGATTCCGCCAGAGCTCAAGTAACCGAGCGTTTGCCCAAACATGACCGCCATCACTCCCATTTCCTCTGCCGCTAGGTCCATTTCGGCCTTGGTGTGCTTGGGCATGTCGTTGACCGCGATGGTCAATTCCATGCCCAGCGTCTGGATCATCCCCAAGTTCGGGCCTCTCCCTGCGGAGTATCTGAGGTCCGGGATGTTCTTGGCAGCGGTGGTGGTTGTGCTGTGCGGTGTGGGCTTCACACTGCAAACGTTTGGAGGGAAGCTCCGCCTGCCCGTTTTCGTGGCGGTTCTACTCGACCTCGCCCTGCTGGGAATGTCCGTTTGGGTGAGCTATGAGTTTGCGGTGGTCAACATCGAGATTCAGGACGGGCTGTTTTTCTTCGATGATTACCACGGCTGGGTGACGCTGGCAGCGGTGGTGGTGATGCTCATTTTGTGCTGGCGGGTCTGGGGCGTCCCGCTGGCCGTCTTTGGGTTGATCTCGACGCTCTACTACTTCTCCGGGCAGTGGTGGCCGGGACTGCTCAAGATCATCCCGCGCTCCTTTGTGGATTCCTTTCCGGAGGACATGCTCTTCAACTTGGGAAGCGGCATGCTCGGATTCCTCTTCGAGTCCGTGATCTACACGGTGTTCCCCTTCATCATTTTTGGGGCGCTGCTGGAAGCCACCGGAGTCGGCGACTCGCTGATTCGACTCGCGTTTAAGCTGACCCAAGGCACTCGCGGTGGTCCGGCTCACGCGGCAGTGCTGGCCTCCAGCCTGTTCGGCACCATGTCCGGGGTGGCAGTCGCCAATGTGGTGGGCACGGGCGTGATGACGATTCCGATGATCAAGAAGCGCGGCTTCAGCCCGCACTTTTCCGGCGGAATCGAAGCCACAGCCTCCACCGGAGGACAGATCGTGCCGCCGATCATGGGGGCGGCGGCTTTGATCATGGCGGATCAGTTGGGGGTGTCCTACCTCGTGGTGATCATGGCCGCGCTGCTGCCCGCCTTCTTCTACTACCTCTCGCTGTTCTTCAACGTCATCTTCGAGGCCCGTCGCATGAACATCCAGACAGGCACGCTGGATGTGGACACCAACCTCACTCGTGATGATTACATCAAGCTGCTGGTGTTGTTGGGCGCAATCGTTGTGATCGTCTGGACGCTGCTTTACGGGCTGTCCGCCGCCGCCGCCGGGGTGTTTGTCGTGCTGTACATGGTCGTGGCCTGTTTCCTGACCCGCGAAATCCGCCAGCACCCGTGGAAGGTGGTCAAGGGGTTCATCAATGGCGGTGACCAGTTTGGACGTCTGCTGATTGCGTTGGGGGTTGTTGGCATCGTACTGGGGGTGTTGTCCGGCACCGGACTGCCGGTCAAGCTCGCGATTTTAGTGGACAGCGTGATGCAGCACTCTCTGCTGATGGCGCTGATCGTCACCGGAGTAGCCGCCTTGGTTTTTGGCATGGGGATGCCCACCCTGCCCGCTTACCTAACGATCATCCTCATTCTGGGGCCAAGTCTCACAAAGCTGGGGATGTCCCTTTTGGTGGCGCACATGTTCGTGTTCTACTTCGGAGTGGCCTCTGCGATCACCCCACCCGTCTGCATCGCCGCCTACGCCGCCGCCTCAATTGCCGGGGCGGGTCCCCTGCACACCGGGTTCACGGCCTTCCGGATCGGCTTGGCCTTGTTCATTGTGCCCTTCGCCTTTGCCTACAACCCGGAACTGTTGCTCGTGGATGAGGCGGGAGGCTACGAACTCCTGCCCCTGCTCTCCATCTGCTCCCGGCTTGCTCTCGCGCTGTGGCTGCTCAACAGTGCCTTCAGCCGCTACGACGCGACTCCGCTCAAGCCTCCGGAAGCCTTGCTGCGCTTTGGGTTGACAGCCGCCTTGCTGGTGATTTGGCCCTCGGTGCATTGGACTGCGTTCGTGATCGCCCTTGTGCTGATTGGCTTCAACCAGTTCCGCTCCCGGCAAGTGGTGGTTGCGACGGCCTAGCTCAGCCCGCCTTTTCGCATCCAAGGGTGGTCTGCCACCCCCCCGTTCGTGCTGAGTCCTTCGACAAGCTCAGGACGAACGGGGATTACACAGCGGGTGATGCCAGCATTTACTGCGGCACCATTACCAAAAAGCTCACACAGATAGGAGACATGACCCAACCACCCAATTTCCTGTTTTTGATCACGGATCAGCACCGCTGGGACTACTTGGGGTGCAACGGTCACAAGTTGCTGAAGACTCCGCACCTTGACGCGATTGCCGCACAGGGCACCAATTTTTCGCGTTTTCAGGTGGCCAGCCCGGTGTGCATGCCCAACCGTGCGAGCCTCTTGACCGGACGACTGCCCTCCACGCACGGCCTGCGCTACAACGGCAATCCGCTGCCGATCAACACCGTGACCTTTGTGGACGTGTTGCGCGAGGGGGGCTATCGCACCGCCGCCATCGGCAAGTCGCACCTGCAAGCCTTCACCTCGGTTCCCGCCTACGAGCGGGTGAACCCCGCCACCATCGGTCCCATTCAGGAGGCCCGCTGGCTGGACGGAAATCCCTACGACTTGGAGCGGCCCGAAACCTATGCAGGCACCGAGCGCTTTCAGTTCACCGAGCCGTTTTACGGCTTCGAGCATGTGGACATGGTGCTGAACCACGGGCAATTGGCCGGAGGGCATTACCTGCAATGGCTTCGGCAGCAGTCCGTTGACATCGAGGCCATCCGCGACCGCAGCAATCAACTCCCGCACGACTACACCTGCCCCCAGGCCTATCGCACACCGATTCCGGAGGAACTGTACCACACCACCTATATCCGCGACCGCGCCGTTGACTATCTGAATTCCCAGAAAAACGCGGAGTCGCCGTTTTTCTCATTCGTCTCCTTCCCGGACCCGCATCATCCCTTCAATCCGCCGGGAAAATACTGGGAGATGTACGACCCGGAGGATTTCGAGGTTCCGCTTCCCTATGAGGCGCACCAAAACCCGACGCCTCCGATGCAGAAGGTGCTGGAGTTGTACCAGCAAGGGGCCACGCCCGCTACCCCGCAAACCGTGTTCATCGCCAACAAGCGGCAGATTCAGGAGGCGATGGCCCTGAGCTGCGGCATGATCTCCATGATTGACGATGCGGTTGGAGACATCGTGCAAACGCTCAAGGACAACGGGCAGTACGATAACACCGTCATCATCTTCACCTCGGACCACGGGGATTATCTGGGCGACTTCAGCCTCATGCTCAAGGGGGCATTGCCCTTCAAGTCTATCACCAACGTGCCCTTTCTCTGGTCCGATCCGGAAACCCGAAAAGCGCGGCAAAGCAACGCCCTCGGTTCCACGCTGGACATCGCCCCTAGCATCATCGCCCGTGCCGGACTCAAACCCTTCTGGGGGATTCAGGGCAGGGACCTGGCCGACTGCCTGAAGGGCGGCGACGAATTGCGGGATGCCTGCCTGATCGAGTACCACGACGGGCTGGCCCGCATTGGCTTCGATGAGCCTGCGATGGTCCGCAGCCTTGTCACCGATGACTTCCGGCTGACGCTTTACAAGGGGTTGCCGTGGGGCGAGCTGTATGACCTGCGCAACGACCCCGATGAAACCCATAACCGCTGGGACGACCCCGGCTTTGCCGACGTGAAAGCGGAACTGACCAATCGGCTCGCCCACGAGATGATTGACTCAATGGACCGCAGTCCGCGAGCGACCTACATGGCCTGACCCACCATT
>CAZQXS010000139.1:7166-9075 GCA_964597275.1 uncultured Pseudomonadota bacterium
CATGCACCCGAACCTGCGAGCTTTGCATCAACACAGCGACGAGTTCCGCAAGGAAGTCATCCGTGTCACAGACCGCATTTTTGTGGCGGTGGGCTATGCCGCTTCCAATGTTTCGATGATTCTTGGGGAAACGGGCCTGATCATCATTGACACCACGGAAAGCACCAAGGCCGCGTCCAACATCCTCACGGAGTTTCGCAAGCTCACGAACCTTCCGGTCAAGACGATCCTCTACACCCACAGCCATCGGGATCATGTCTCTGGAGCCACCGTGTTCGCGGAGGGGCGGGAGGTCGAGATCATTGCCCGAAAAAACTTTGACCCGGACTTGACTCCCGTACAGGGGCAGACCCCACGCCCCTCCAAGCACATGCTCGACCGCACACGGCGGCAGTTTGGCATTGGCCTGAATTCCAGTGAGCGCGTCAACTTGGGGCTTGGCCCCGGAGATCGTCCGACGGAGGGCATGGGCGCGGGGTTCCTGATGCCGAACCACTGGATTGGCGAGCAGCCAGAAACGCTGGAGCGGGACGGAGTCACGCTGGAGTTGCATCCTGCGCCCGGTGAAACCGAGGATCATGTGGTCGTCTGGCTTGCCAAGGAACGGATTCTGTTTTCCGGAGACAACTTCTACAAGTCCTTCCCCAACCTCTACGCGATCCGTGGCACGCGCTACCGGGACTTTGACATTTGGGCGGACACGCTGGAAAAACTGGCGGAATTCGGTGCGGAACTGATGATTCCCGGGCACTCCCGCCCCGTTCGCGGCAAGGGTGAGGTTTCCGAACGGCTGCATGATTATGCCGCCGCCATCCGCCAGATCATCCGCCAAACCGTGGAGGGCATGAATCAGGGCTTGGGGCTGGAGGAAATCGCCCGCAAAGTGCAGCTGCCGGACTCGTTGGCCGCCAAGCCGTGGCTGAAGGAGTTTTACGGAACGGTGGAGTGGGCCGTGAAAGCTTACTTCGTGGGGAACGTGGGCTGGTTTGACGGCAACCCCACCCGCTTGTTTCCGCTCCCGCTTTCTGAAAAAGCCGAGGTGTTGGTCCGGCTTGCAGGAGGGGAGGCCGCAGTCTGGGACGAGGTGAACCTTGCCCAACAGCAAGGGAAGCACCAACTCGTGCTGGAACTGCTTGAGCTTTTGGAGGGGGTGGAAGCCGATCCAATTCGTGTGACCGAGGCCAAACTCCTTGCGTTCCGGGTACTGGCCGACCAGCAAATCAACGCGACGGCCCGCAACTACTACCTCTCTTGTGCGAAGGAACTTGAGGCGGGAATCGTCCAGAAAGCATCAGATACTCAATAATTGATTCTCGACCTCTGACCTCCTGAAACCACGATGGCCAAGGCAGACAACATCCTCTTCATCATGTGTGACCAGTTGCGCTGGGATTACCTGTCCTGCTACGGGCACCCCAGCTTGCACACCCCCCATTTGGATGCACTGGCGGCATGGGGGGTGCGTTTTTCCCGCGCTTATGTGCAGTCCCCCGTGTGCGGACCTTCGCGCATGAGCTACTACACGGGGCGCTATGTGCAGTCCCACGGATCCAGTTGGAACTTCGTTCCGCTCAAGGCGGGGGAGATGACGATTGGCGACCACCTGCGTCCGCTTGGGGTGCAAACCGTGTTGGTGGGCAAGACCCACATGCGGGCGGACATAATGGGGATGCTGCGCATGGGGATTGACCCGAATTCCGAGGTTGGCGTGCGCCTGAGCGAGTGCGGCTTTGAGCCGTATGAGCGTGACGACGGCCTCCACCCCAACTCCGGGCACGATCCCAACCCGCGCTACTCGGACTATCTGCGGGCGCATGGCTTTGACGGAGAGAACCCGTGGGAGGAGTGGGTGAATTCCGCCGAAGGGGAGAACGGAGAACTGCACTCCGGCTGGTTTCTGAAAAATTCC
>CAZQXS010000140.1:0-8957 GCA_964597275.1 uncultured Pseudomonadota bacterium
GATGAGGGTTTGGTAGCTTCCGCGTCCGGAGCGGCGTTGCAGCGTTTTGGTGTTGGCCACAAAGCGGTAGCGCAGGGTTTCGCGGGAATCGTTGGTGTCGCCATCGCGGTTGAAGTCGGCCCGCAGCACCACCTCCGTGTCCGCAATCTCCAGCGGCACGGTCACAGCCCCGGAATCCAGCCCGTAGCCCGCCTGCACCAGCTCGGTTTTCAGCATCATCAGGAACCGCTCAAACTCGCCCTCCCGCACCGTTCGTTCCTGCAACCCCGTCAAGAACTGAGGAAACTGCGTGGCGGCGGGAAGCAGCACTCCCGTCAACACGGCCAGCACCACCAGCACGAGCAGCACTTCCAGTAGGGTGAAGGCGGATGGGGCGGTGATGCCTTTTGATGACTTCAATAGGGCCACGCCGGTTTCTTTCGTGGTTGTTTCTGCCAACAAAAGAATTCAGTCACTCCGCACCGCCTGCCAAGTGACGACCGGACGTGACGAGTCCGCAGGCTCCAGCCGAAAGGCCAGCCGTTTCAGCCCCGGAGCGGCTTGCGTCACGGTCCATTGCAAGGTGGCGGGTTCGCCGTCCAGCAGAACGGGGGTGGTGTGGGATCCCACGGCCAATTCGCTTCCGTAGAATTCCGTGTTGAGCCGAGCCTCCGTCCACGCATCCAGTTGCCCGGCGAGGTCGGCGTTCCAGCGTCGGGTTTGGGTTTGGGCGATTCCCTGATCCAGCGTTTGCACCACGCCTGCGACGGCGACGGCCAGCAGAGTTGCCGAGACCATGACCTCCAGCAGGGTGAAGCCTCGTCGGTTTCGGAAGGGCATCGGCATGGAAACTGCTTTTTTCGTTGGCCAGTTTATGATAGCGTTGTGCCTTAGCTTTAACGCATTTCACGCACGACTGCAACTCGAAGCCACTGAACGATGAAGTTTGACTACACGGGCCTGACTCAGGCCGAGGCCGATCAATCCCGCCGGGAGAACGGCGCCAACGCCCTCACCCAGCAGCACGTTGAGACCTTCTGGGACAAGCTCCATCAGAATCTGAAAGACCCCATCATCATCATCCTGATCGTGGCGCTGGGCGTGACGGTGCTGCTGGCGGTGCTGGGCTTTGCCCCGTGGTACGAGGGCGTGGGCATTGCCATTGCGGTGGTGATGGCGACGATGGTGGCGACGTGGTCGGAGTTCAGCAACGAGAACGAATTCCAGCGCCTGATGGAGGAAGCCTCCAAGATCAAGGTCAAGACCTTCCGGAACGGTCGCTTGGACGAGGTGCCGATTGACGACCTGGTGGTCGGCGACATGATCCTGCTTCAGCCCGGAGACACGGTTCCTGCCGACGGCGTGCTGATTGACGGGCATTTGGAGTTGAACGAATCGGCCCTCACGGGCGAGTCCGAACCGGTCAAGAAACAACCGCTGGCCGAAGGCGCAACGCTCAATCCGGATCAGAACGGGCTTGCGCGGGCGGCGCTCGTGGACGACGGCGAGGGTGTGATGCGCATTTCCGCCGTGGGCGACCAGACCAGCTACGGGGCCAGCCTCAAGGACATCGCCGAAGCCGAAACCCGGCTTTCTCCGCTTCAGGAAAAGCTCGCCGGGCTGGGCCAGCGCATCAGCCAGTTCGGATACATCGGGGCGCTCTTCATCGCCTTTTCCTTCATGTTCAACCACATCTTTCTGGAAGGCGGCGGCTGGGCGGCCTACATGGTGTCCCACACAGGCGGAGAGATCGCCTACCATGTGGTGACGGCCATCGTGCTGGCCATCATCATCATCGTGGTGGCGGTTCCGGAGGGCTTGCCGATGATGATCGCAGTCGTGCTTTCGCTCAACATGCGCAAGCTGCTGCGGGCGAACGTGCTGGTGCGCAAGCTGCTGGGCATCGAAACCTCCGGAAGCCTCACCGTCCTTTTCACGGACAAGACGGGCACACTCACCGCAGGACACCTTCAGGTCGCCGAAATTGTGGGGGGCGACGCCCAGCACTACAAGGGGTTGGACGAAATTCCAGAGGCGTTGCAGCAGCAGGTGGTCTTTGCGCTGCGCAACAACACCAGCGCGTCCGTGGATGCGTCGGATCCCGACAACCCCCTGATCGTTGGTGCGAACTCCACCGAGAAAGCCATGTTGCAATTCTTGGGGCCGAAGCTCGCGGAGCAGGACAACGTGGAGCAGGTCACGAGCATCCCCTTCAACAGCGCCTACAAGTTCTCGGCGACGCAGGTGCAGGGCGACCGCTCGCAAACGCTCGTCAAGGGCGCGGCGGAAATTGTGCTGGCGGGCTGCACGCACTATCTGGACGCGCAGGGCAACCGTCAGGAGTTGCCGAACACGGACGCGCTGGCTGCGGAGATGCAGGGGCTGTCCGGACGCGCCATGCGGCTCATCGGGCTGGCGGTCACAGATCAAGCGTTGGGCAGCGACCCGGAACTTCCGGGGGGCTTGACGCTGGTGTCCATCTTTGGACTGCGCGACGAGATGCGCAAGGAATCGCAGCCTGCGGTCAAGCAGGCGCATGCGGCAGGGATTCAGGTGGTGATGATCACGGGAGACGCCAAGGACACGGCGGTGGCGATTGCCAAGGAGGTCAGCATTTTGGAGGACGACGACCACTTGGCGATCACCTCCAAGGAACTGGGAGAGATGTCCGACGACGAGGTGAAGCAGGCATTGCCCAACCTCCGGGTGGTCGCCCGTGCGCTGCCCACGGACAAGAGTCGGCTCGTCAAGCTTGCCAAGGAGATGAACTGGGTGGTCGGCATGACCGGAGACGGCGTGAATGACGCTCCTGCGGTGAAGAACGCCGATGTGGGCTTTGCCATGGGCAGCGGCACGGACCTCACCAAGGAGTCCGGGCACATCGTCATCCTCGACAACAACTTCCTCTCCCTCACCAATGCGGTGCTGTACGGACGCACCCTCATCAAGTCCATCCGCAAGTTCCTCATCTTCCAGCTCTCGGTCAACGTGGCGGCGATCCTCGTGGCGTTTCTGGGGCCGTTTCTCGGCACGGACTTGCCGCTGACGATGACGCAACTGCTCTGGATCAACATTGTGATGGACACGCTGGCGGCCTTCGCGTTTTCCGGAGAAGCCGCGCTCAAGCGCTACATGCGCGAAAAACCGGTGCCCAAGGATGCCTCGTTGATCACCGGAGACATGTGGTCCGCGATCCTCGTCGGGGGCATCACCATCGCCGCCCTGAGCCTCTTCTTCCTGACCTCGCCGTTCACTCAGGGGCTGTTCCCCTGCGACGAGCGTTGTGGGGACAACAATCAGATTGTGCTGCTGACGGCGTTTTTCGGATTCTTCGTGTTCGTCAACAACTTCAACAAGTTCAATGCCCGCACCGAGGGCTTGAACCTCTTTGAACACCTCACCGAAAACCGCAACTTCATCGGGGTCGTGATCCTCATCTTCATCCTGCAAATCTCCTTCACCTACTTTGGCGGGGACATCCTGCGCACGGTGGGACTGACGGTGCAGGAATGGCTCTATGTGCTGGCGTTTGCGTTCATCATCGTGCCGATTGATTTGGCCCGGAAGTTCCTGCGCAACCTCCTGGTGGGCAACCCCGTGGCGGACTGAGAACGGGCGCGGCCCAAAAAATGCTTGACTCCTGACCGAAGGCGTGGGAAAGTATGGCAGAGCCTGCCACTGCACCACGCCTTGGCTTACCACTTTTGATCATTTCCAAGTTCTGAATCCAAGTTTCTAATCCCGGCGTTCCTTGACGCCCGAAGTGCGACCTTGCCGCTCCAATTCGGAGGGGCTGGAATGCGCACAACCCACTCCATTCTCCAACCCTGAATCCTATGAGTGCCCAACCCGCCGCCCGCCGGAACAACCGCCAAAACCGAGATGTCCCTGCCACTCCTCCTTCCGGAGATGCCCCAGAGACGCTCAACCTCACCGAACTGAAAAAGAAAGACATCGGGACGATAATCCAGATCGCCCGAGACTACAACATCGAGAACGCCAACAGCCTCCGGCCCCAGGAACTGCTCTTTGAGCTGCTTCAGGCCCAATCCCGGCGGGGCGGCGTGATCTACGCTTCGGGCGTGCTGGAAACCCTTCCGGACGGCTTTGGCTTTCTGCGGGCACCGGACTACAACTACCTGCCGGGGCCGGACGACATTTACGTTTCGCCGTCGCAAATCCGGCGCTTCAACCTGCGCACGGGAGACAGCATTGCCGGGCACATCCGCTCCCCCAAGGAGAGCGAACGCTACTACGCGCTCCTGAAGGTCGAGGAAGTCAACTTCCAGTCGCCGGAAGTGGTCTTCGACAAGATCCTCTTCGACAACCTCACCCCGCTCTACCCGGAAGAGCGCGTCAAGCTGGAGCGTGGCGACAAGGACATGACCTCGCGGGTCATTGACCTCGTCTCCCCAATCGGCAAGGGGCAGCGCGGCCTGATCGTCGCCCCCCCGCGCACCGGGAAAACGATGATCCTCCAGAACATCGCCAACAGCATCACCACCAACCACCCGGAAGTGGACCTCATCGTGCTGCTCATTGACGAACGCCCGGAGGAGGTCACGGACATGCAGCGCTCGGTCAAGGGCGAGGTGATCAGTTCCACCTTTGACGAACCCGCCACCCGACACGTTCAGGTTTCGGAGATGGTGCTGGAGAAGGCCAAGCGGCTCGTGGAACACCGCCGCGACGTGGTGATCCTGCTCGACTCGATCACCCGGCTCGCACGGGCGTACAACTCCGTGATTCCGCCCAGCGGCAAGATCCTCTCCGGCGGAGTGGACTCCAACGCCCTGCACAAGCCCAAGCGCTTCTTCGGCGCAGCCCGCAACATCGAGGAAGGCGGCTCGCTCACGATCATCGCCACCGCGCTGATCGACACCGGAAGCCGCATGGACGAGGTGATCTTTGAGGAATTCAAGGGCACCGGCAACATGGAGCTTGTCCTCGACCGCAAGCTCGTCGAAAAACGGGTGTTCCCGGCCATTGACATCAACAAATCCGGAACCCGCAAGGAGGAACTGCTCATCGAAAAGGGCGACCTCGACCGCATCTGGGTGCTGCGCAAGGTGCTGTCGCAGCTCAATGTTGTGGAGGCGATGGAGTTCCAACTGGACAAGATGGGGAAATTCAAGGACAATAGTGAGTTTCTTAACATGATGGACAAGTAACGGACATTCAAGATCATGAGAGCAGAAATTCACCCCACCTACACGGCCACCACGTTTGTTTGCGCGTGCGGCTCCACCCGCGAGTTGGAATCCACTCTCGGCGGCGAGCAGCATGTGGATATCTGTTCGGCCTGCCATCCCTTCTTCACTGGCTCCGCGCAGGCCCGGATGGTGGACACCGCCGGGCGCATTGAGAAGTTCAAGCGGCGCTACCAGCGCAGCTGACCTTCCATGCTGGACAAGCTGGCCGAACTCAGTCAGCGCTTCGATGAGGTCAACGAGGCGCTGGCCGATCCGGAGGTGGTGCTGGACCAAGCCCGCTACCAGCAGCTCTCCCGCGAGCATTCTGATCTGGATGAGGTCGTCCAGACCTTCCGAGCCTTCCAGAAAACCCAGAAAACCCTGAAGGACAATCAGGCCATCGCCAGCGACTCCGGGGAGGAGGCCGAACTGCGCGAACTGGCGCGTTTGGAAATCCCGGAACTGGCGGAAACGCTGGAGTCCTTGCAGGCGCAGTTGCAGGTGCTGCTGCTGCCCAAGGACGAGGACGACCACCGCAACACCATCCTCGAAATCCGCGCAGGCACCGGAGGGGATGAGGCCGCGCTGTTTGCCCGCGACCTCTTCCGCATGTACGGACGCTACGCCGAGCGCAGCCGCTGGCGCTTCTCGATCCTCAACGAAAGCCAGACCGACATCGGGGGCTACAAGGAGGTCACGGTGTCCGTGGAGGGCAAGGACGTCTTCAGCCGCCTCAAGTTCGAGGGCGGCGTGCATCGCGTCCAGCGGGTTCCCAAGACCGAGGCGCAGGGGCGCATCCACACCTCCGCCGCCACCGTTGCGGTGCTTCCCGATGTGGAGGATGTGGAAATTGACATCAATCCCGCCGACCTCCGCGTGGACGTGTACCGCTCCAGCGGGGCCGGAGGGCAGCACGTCAACACCACCGATTCGGCGGTGCGCCTCACCCACCTCCCCACCGGGATTGTCGTCACCTGCCAAAACGAAAAATCCCAGCACAAGAACAAGAGTCAGGCGATGAAGGTGTTGCGTGCCCGGATTTACGAGCAGGAGGTCGCCGCCAAGCAGGCGGAGGAATCCCAGCAGCGCCGCAGCATGGTGGGGTCCGGGGACCGCAGCGAGCGCATCCGCACCTACAATTTTCCGCAGGGGCGGCTCACCGATCACCGCATCAACCTCACCCTCTACAAACTGGAGGAAATCCTCGATGGCGGCCTGGACCCCGTGGTGGATGCCCTCCTCACTCACCATCAGGCAGAACTGCTCAAGGCTTCCTGACCGCACCCGTGTGACCGTGGAACCCCGGAATCGGACCCCAGCCGAAACGTACGATGCCGTGCAAGGCCGCATCGCTTCCCTGACCGACGGAGAGACCGACCCCGTGGCACTGATGGCCACGGTGGCCTGCGAACTCTTTCACGCCTTCGAGCGCTTTCACTGGGTGGGCTTTTACCGCAATGTGGGCAACGCGACCCTCAAGATCGGGCCGTATCAGGGCGGGCACGGCTGTTTGGTGATCCCGTTCGACCGGGGCATCTGCGGACGCTGTGCCTCCACGCTGGAGGTTCAGGTCGTGGATGACGTGAACGCCGACCCTGCGCACATCGCCTGCTCGTCCTCCACCCAATCCGAACTCGTGCTGCCCGTCTTTGACCACGCGGGGCAACTGCTCGCGGTGCTTGACATTGACTCGGATCACCCCAAGGCGTTCACGCCGGAGGACGGCGACCGTCTCACGTCCATGCTGGAACCCGTTTTCTCACAGGTCCGCAGGCCGGAGTTCGCCTGAATCCAAGCCGCAAGCCCCCTGCGCTCCAGCACCGCCTGCCCCGGAAGCCCCTCAAGCGCCTGAGTGGTTGCGTTTTTGCATTTCTGTGGGCAACGCCCCCCGGACTGGATTCCCGCCTGCGCGGGAATGACCACAAAGCTTGTCCCCGGCTTGAACGGGGAAGGAGGCCCGTCATTGACCAGCAACCCACCACGGATTCTGAAACAAGGAAACGATGACCATCAAGCCGAGACTCCTGCTCATCCTGCTGCTGCTCATGACCGCCCTGCCGGCTCATGCACAGGAGAACAAGTGGATTGATGGGATCAAGATTAGAATTGGATCCCTTTCGCACGGCACGACGTTCGGGTTGCCCTGGGTTGAAGAAGGAAGCACCACCATTATTGAAACGAATAATGATTTGAGTCATCTAGAGGATCCTTATACATTTCCTATTGCCATTGCACTGCCCGAAACCCTGATGGGTCCATGGTCCTTCCGTGGTGCTGTGTTCGAATATCAGCCCAGAACGGAACTCAAGGATTTAGCACCTAATCCAATCAACAGTGAAATATCATCAACGACGGAACAATTCCGGCAACAGGACCATTTAAGAACATCACTGTACAATAACTTCTTTAATGCCAGTGATCAGGCTTTTGCGGATGCAAACTCAAACTGGGCCTTGAGTGCGGATGTCACCAGTTCCCGGGTTTTCTTGGGATACTACTGGGGGGTGTTTATTCCTGCCTTTGAGTATAATCGGTTTATGAAACTTGGTTTGGGGATGGGAGTGTTCCATGCGGAGCTTTCCTACAAACTGAATCTTTGCAGTCAATATAAAGTCACTCCAAAGCTAGAGGATGGGGAAGTCGAACTTAAAGGACATGGCGGTGAATGTGTTGGAAAAACAGAGATTGATTCTGCGGGAGCTAAGGGAGTTGGAGTTGCTTTAATCGTACATATCACCCTTTGGGAAAGGGTCACCAAAGATTCTGTTTGGAAATTTGCTTCTGCCGATTCCGGCACGAACCTCACTGATACTACTGATGCCTTAAAGCTCAAGAATCATGATAAAAATCTGAGGATTGACATAACTTCAATGTCTTTTGAATTCATTTCCTACACCTACCGTTTCTGACGGCCCGCCTTCACGGAGCCAACGGCGCTGCCAGATCAGCATGGGGCAACGCCCCATGAAAAGAGACACAAACACGCCGCATGAGGCTTTCGCCTGAACCTAGGGGGCAATTCGGTGGAGCGTTTCAGGCGATATGAAGGGTCAGGCGTTTGCCCGTGGCCTCGACGAACTTCTCCAGCGTGGAAAGCCGGATGTCTTCCGCATGATTTTCGATGCGGGAGATCGCCGACTTCTTGGTATGCAGCCGCTCGGCAAGCTCTTCCTGAGTGAGTCCGGCGCCCTCCCGGGCCATGCGCAGCATGACTCCAATCTTGAACTGCTCGTAGCCCGCCTCGAATCCCTCCGCGAATTCTGGCGACCCCTGCTTGCGCCGCTCAATATAGGTTTCAAGATCGTCCATTGGTCTGTCTCCGGTTGAGGTGGTCTGCTTTTCGCCGCTCGGCGAGACGAATCTCGGCCTGCGGCAGCTTCTGGCTTTTCTTCTGAAACGAATTGGTCAAAACGATCAGTTCCCTTCCCTCGAAGAACCCCAGCAGGCGGAAGGTGTCGCGTCCGACATCAACACGGATCTCCCAAATCCCCTCGGTGTTGGCCAGTTTCTTCAGGATGCTCGCTGGCACACGCTTCAGGTCACGAGCCACGCGCAGCACCCAAGCTATTTTCTGAACCGTCTTGTCCGGCAGGCCATCAAGGTGTTCCTGCACCGGACAACGACCGGAGGCTGTCGTGTAGAAGGTGATGCGTCTCATGCCATAAGGTTAACAAATAAGTGAACCATGTCAACACCTATCAGCCCAAGGACCACCATCCACAAGGACGGTCAGATTGTTTTGGATTTTATCGGCGGGTGCCACCGGGTGCGGTGGCGGGGTCGACG
>CAZQXS010000141.1:0-8911 GCA_964597275.1 uncultured Pseudomonadota bacterium
GCGCATGGTCCCTCCTGCAAGGATTGATGGGGAAAGCTCTGAACCGTGAAGGCAGTCCAGCGTACTTGCCGCGAAAAGTCAAATGTTTTGATCGTAAAGTAAAAATTCATGTAGGGAACGCCCGTATTCTGCAGATCACCGAGGGGGGCCATCAGTCTTTTTTTGACATCCGGGTCCGTTTGAATTTACTATTTTAAGGTTAAAGCAGTCACTCAGGACCAGTCATGCAAACATTTGGAGATTCAATGGAACCCATGCGCTACTCGGTGTTTTCCGTACAAGACCACTACCCTTGGAAGGAGCGCACGGTGCCGGAGTTGTACCAGCAGGTGGTGGCGCAGGCGGAGTTGGCCGAGGAACTCGGTTACGACACCTTTTATGTGGCGGAACATCATTTTCACGAATACGGGGTGATCCCCAACCCTCCCGTGATGCTGGGGCATTTGGCGCACCGCACCCGGCGCATCCGGCTCGGCTCGGCGATTTCGGTGCTGACCTTCCACAATCCGCTCAGCAACGCGGAGCAGTACGCGATGGCGGACGTGCTGTCCAACGGGCGGGTGGTGCTGGGCGTGGGGTCTGGCTACCTCAAGCACGAGTTCGAGGGCTATCGGGTGGACCCCACCGAAAAGCGCGAGCGCTTTGACGAGAATCTGGAACTGCTCCGGCGGCTGCTTTCCGGAGAGCGCGTCAACTTTCAGGGCAAGTACAACACCATTGATGACGTGCAGCTCAACGTGCTGCCGATTCAAAAGCCGACCCCGCCGATTCAGGTGGCGATCCTCAACCGTGTCGCGGCCTACCACATCGGCTTGCGCGGCCAGCCCGTCATTTCCGTGCCCTACGCCTCGGTGGACCGCTGGGAGGAGATCGGCGATCTGGTGGCGGAGTACCAGAAGGGGCGGGCTGAGGGAGGCCATGCGTCCGCCGGGCCGGACGATGTGATGATCACGCTGCACACGCATGTCGGCGACTCCGCCGAGGCCGTGCGCCAGGCCGTGGAAGCCCCGTTTGACCTCTATGTGGAAACCCGGCTCTACGCGAAGCGCCGGACCTACGATGACATTCTGGAAAGTGGGCTGTCGCTGTTTGGCTCGGTGAGTGAGGTGGTGGACAAGCTGGAGCAGCTTTATGGCTGGGGGGTCCGCCATGTGATGCTGTTGCAGAACTTCGGACTACTGGCTCCGGAGCGGGTGGAACGCTCCATGCGGCGCATCGCCGAGGAGGTCATGCCGCAACTGCACGAACGGCTGGCCCAACGCAAGGCGGCCTAGCCCTCAGTTCAGCCGTTCGGGGTGCGCAAGCTGTCGGTTAGCAATCCAGATCGCCCTTGTTTACGGAATGCCTTTGAACTAAGCTAAGGCTTGGTCAACTTTTGATGTGGAGGTTTCAAATGCAGGTTGTGAACATTCATGAGGCAAAAACTCAACTTTCGCGGCTCCTCGCGCAAGTGCAAAGCGGTCACGATGTTGTGATTGCCAAAGCCGGAAATCCGTTGGTGCGGTTGGTCCCTTATGCTCCGCCCGTTTGCAAGATTGCCTCTCCGGGAGTCATGGCTGGAGAAATTGAGATTGGGGCCGATTTTGATGAGCCACTGGACGACTGCTTTGACTGTTTGAGCCAGACTAGGCAATGAGATTGTTGCTGGACACCCACTTGGTGTTGTGGTGGTTGGCGGATGATCCCAAGCTGCCCCGCATTGCCAAGGAGATGGTGATGCACCAAGCCGAGGCAGTGCTGGTCAGCCAAGCTTCACTTTGGGAAGTGGCGATCAAGGTTTCGTATCAGCGTTTGCAACTGGATCTGCGTCGTTTTGAAGCGTGTATCCCGACTCAGGGGTTTCAGTGGTTGTCGATCAAAAACGATCACCTGATGACGATTGCAACTCTCCCTGTCTATTCTGACCACCGCGATCCTTTTGATCGCCTGCTGGTCGCACAAAGCATCTCGGAGGCTCTCGTCCTCCTGACGGCTGATGCCAAGCTGGAACGCTACGGAGCAACTGTTCAGCGAGTTTAGGAAATTCCAAGTGGCTCTCAGTTCCGCCGTTCGGGGTGCGCTCCGAAGTCGCCGGACTGGATGTGCCAGAGGTCGGCGTAGGTGCCGTTGTGGGTGATGAGGTCATCGTGGTGCCCTTCCTCGGAAACCTGTCCGTCGCGCAGCACGAGGATGCGGTCGGCGTGCCGAATGGTGGAGAGCCGATGTGCGATGACGAGTGCGGTTTTGCCTTTGGTGATGGCGGCGAGGTTGGCTTGAATCGCCCGCTCGGTTTCGGTGTCCACGGAACTGGTGGCCTCGTCGAAGATCATCACGGGTGCGTCCTTGAGGATGGCGCGGGCGATGCTGAGCCGTTGGCGTTGTCCGCCGGAAAGCCGGATGCCGCGCTCGCCCACCACGGTCTGGTAGCCCTCCGGAAGGGTCTGCACGAACTCATGCAACTGCGCCGAGCGTGACGCTGCTTCCACGCGCTGAAGTTCGAGGTTCGCAAAGCCGTAGGCGATGTTTTCGGCAATGGTGCCGTGGAAGAGGTACACCTCCTGACTCACGAGCGCGATCTGGCTCCGGAGGTCGTGCAGCCGCAATTCCCGCAAGTCAATCCCGTCCAGCCGCACCTGCCCTTGGGTGGGATCGTAAAGCCGCAGCAGCAGCTTGATGAGCGTGGATTTTCCGGCACCCGTGACTCCGGCAATGCCGATCATCTCGCCCGGATTGGCAGTGAAATCGAGGCTCCGTAGCACCTCGCCCCCGCGCTGGTAGGTGAAGCCCACGTTGTGGAATTCCAACCGACCCTGCACCAGAGTCGGCAGCGGTTTCGGTTGCGCGGGGCTGACGATCTTGCTGGGGGTTTCGAGCAGTCCGAAGGTGCGGCGGGCGCTCGCCTTGGCGCGTTCGTACTCGTCCAGCGTGACCCCCATGCGCGTGAGCGGCCAGAGCAACCGCTGGATCATCATCGAGAACAGCACCAGTTCGCCCACCGTCAACACCCCCCGGTCCTCCAGCACCCAGTAGCTGCCGAGCAGCAGCACCCCTCCAAAGCCAATCGCAATCGCCATGCGGATGAGCGGGACGTACACCGCGCTGAGCTTGATCGCCCGGAAGTTGGCCTGCTGATACTCCTGTGAGGCATCCGCAACGCGTCCGGACTCGAAGCGCTCGGCGGTGAAGCTCTTGATGACAAGGATGCCTGCGATGTTGTTCTCCAAGCGGCTGCTGAGTGCCCCCACTGCTTCCCGGACGCGACGGTAGCGCGGCGAGATCAGCCGTTGGTACATCAGGCTTCCCCACAGCACAAGCGGCAACGGCAGCAAGCCCACCGCCGCGAGTTCCCACGACACTCCGAACATCACGCTTCCGGCAAAGAGGAACAGCACCACGAGTTGCAAAAGCTCGTTGAAGCCGATGTTGAGGAAACGCTCAATCTGATTCACGTCATCGTTGAGCATCGCCATCGTCTCGCCCATCCGGTGGTTCTCGAAGAACTCGATCTCCCGCGTCTGCAAGTGGTTGTAGGCATCGGTGCGGAGTTGGTGCTGCACGCGCTGGGCGAGCGTCATGAAGCCGTACTGGAAGGCCCACTCGAAGAGGCTTTCCAGCGCGAAAATCACCACGCCCAAGACCGCGAGGAACACCGCCAGCGGCCACGGGTCCACGGTGCCCAGCAGGGTGGCGATCCACTCCGGAGGCTCGCGCCGCACCGAGTCAATCACCCAGCCCACCAACACGGGCGGCATCAAGTCCAGCACCTTGTTGAGGATGCTGGAAACGCAGGACCACGAGAAAAACCGCCAGTGGGGCCGCAGGTAGCGGAACAGGCTCCACATGGGATGGGACGGTGCGGCCTGAGAGCATGAAGTTTCAGTCATCAAAACACCCTATCAGGGAATTGGGGTGAGACAAGAGGAAAGGCTTGCAATGAAAATAATATTGACAATTGGAATTTTTTATTACATATTTTTTGAAAAAATTGATTTTACGCTAATCCTGATGACCCTGAGAACGACCAACCTTCAGAAACTCCGCAGCGAACGCTTTGACGTGTTGGTACTGGGCGGGGGCATCAACGGAGCGGTTGCCGCCGCTGCCCTGTCGGCGCGGGGGGCTTCGGTGGCGCTGGTGGACCGGGGGGATTTTGCGGGACTCACGAGCCAGTCGTCGTCCAATCTGGCGTGGGGCGGCATCAAGTATCTGGAGAGCTACGAGTTCGGATTGGTCCGCAAGCTCTGCCGCTCCCGCAACGAACTCATCCGGGCCTACCCCTCGACCGTGCAGGAAATCCGCTTTTTCGTCAACCTCGACCAAGGATCACGCCTCCCCGCATGGCTGATTTATGCGGGAACCCTGCTTTACTGGGCAATGGGCGGTGGCTTCACCCGCTTTCCGCGCCTGCTCTCCGCCCGGCAAATCGCGACGGAGGAGCCGATTGTCAGCACGGAGCAGAGCATCGGCGGAGTCGAGTATTCGGATGCCTATCTTCGTGACAACGACGCGCGTTTCGTCTTTGAGTTTGTGCGCGACGCTCTTGATCACGGCTGTGTTGCGGCAAACTATGTGGAGTCGCTGGGGAGCCTGCGGAACGGGGAAGCCTGGCAGACGCAGCTCCGGGACGTGGAAAGCGGCGACGAGTTCACGGTTTCGTCTTGCATCCTCATCAACGCCTGCGGCCCGTATGTGGATGCGCAAAACGCGCTCAGCGGACAACGCACCCCGCACCGCCACCTGTTCTCCAAAGGCATCCACCTCGTGGTGCCGCGCCTGACGGAATCGCATCGCGTTCTCACCTTCTTCGCGGATGACGGGCGGCTCTTTTTCGCAATTCCGATGGGCCACCGCACCGTGATCGGCACCACCGACACGCGCACCACCGATCCGGAAACAGGCGTGACTCCAGAGGATCGTCAATTCGTCTTGGAGAACATCAACAAACGCCTCAAAATGGATAAGCCGCTCGGCGAGCAGGACATCATCGCCGAGCGCTGCGGGGTGCGTCCGCTGGTGGTGGAATCCGGAAGCAATGGGGACACCGGAGAGTGGACCAAGCTTTCGCGCAAGCACGAACTGGATGTCAATTCATCAGAACGGCACATCAGCATTTTTGGAGGCAAGCTCACAGACTGCTTGAATGTGGGCGAGGAAGTCTGCCAGCAGGTTCGGCGGCTTGGGGTTCGCCTGCCGAAGTTTCAGCACGGCTGGTACGGTGAGCCTCCGGAGGCCGTGCGGGAGGAGTTTTTTGCACAGGCCCAAGGCATGCGGCTGGACGCACTCACGGTGGACTATGCCTCCGAGCCGCTCTCGCAACGACTCTGGCGGCGCTACGGCATAGACGCGCTGTCGATGCTGGAGGAAATCCGGGAAGAGCCTCGCATGGGCGAGGTGCTGATTGACAGTTCGGAATACCTGCGGGTCGAGATCGCCCATGCGGCCCGCCGCGAACTGGTGGTGCGGCTGGAGGACTTTTTGCGCCGACGCTCCAAGATCGCCCTGCTCGTGCCCCGCGAGCGGTTGCGGCAATCTCAGGGACTCCGGGAAGCCTGCCGTGTTCTTTTTGGCTCCAAAGCCGATTTGCGCTGGGACGAGCATTTCCGGAAAGACCCTTTGGAAGTCTGACCTTCATGTGTTCCCCGGTCACGCTGTTTGTCCGAAATTGCTCCGTTTACCGGAGCCGGAATCCACTCTCCATGATTGGGGGTTCCGGGGGAGTTGCCATGTGCATGGAACCAGAATTGATTATAAATGTAAAAAAATATTTCAACATAAGAAAAAAAATCTTGCTTTTATGTTTTTTTGAGACAAGATGTTTTCCGGGTGGACGTAGCCTCGTCCATGAGCGTCATGCAAGGGACTCGTTAAGAAAAGGGGTCTGAGTCATGGCAATTGACAATGCAACTTCATGAGGAGGATTATGAAGTCATTAACGCGATTCATGAGCGCAGCGCTCGTGTTGGCAATGTTCGGCTCGACTGCCCTGGCTGGAAAGCAGGATGCCGAAAAGTGGATCAACAACGAATTCCAGCCATCAACCCTCTCAAAAGCAGAGCAGAGGGCGGAGATGGAGTGGTTCATCAAAGCCGCCGCACCCTTCAGGGGTATGGAAATCAACGTGCTTTCGGAAACCATCCCGACTCACGAGTACGAGTCCAAAGTCCTCACGAAAGCGTTTGAGGAAATCACTGGCATCAAGGTCAACCACCAACTGCTTGGCGAAGGCGAAGTGGTGCAGGCGGTCCAGACCCAGATGCAGACCGGTCGGAATCTCTACGATGCCTACATCAACGACTCCGACCTCATCGGCACCCACTCCCGTCTGCAACTGGCGGTCAATCTGACTGACTGGATGAACGGAGCGGGGAGGGGAGTCACGCTGCCGACCTTGGATGTGGATGACTTCATGGGCAAGTCCTTCACCACTGGGCCGGACGGCAAGCTCTATCAGTTGCCGGACCAACAGTTTGCAAACCTCTACTGGTTCCGATACGACTGGTTCAGCCGCCCGGAGTTGCAATCCAAGTTCAAGAGTATCTACGGATATGAACTGGGCGTTCCGGTCAACTGGTCTGCCTACGAGGACATCGCCGAATTCTTCTCGGTGCATGTCAAGGAGATCGACGGAGTCCGGGTGTATGGGCACATGGACTACGGGAAGCGCGCTCCCGACTTGGGCTGGCGGATGACCGACGCTTGGTTGTCGATGGCAGGGGCGGGCAGCAAGGGTTTGCCGAATGGAGTTCCGGTGGACGAGTGGGGCATCCGCATGGAATCGGGAACCTGCAATCCGGTTGGTGCTTCCGTCTCGCGTGGTGGTGCGGCCAACGCACCCGCAGCAGTTTATGCAATCCGCAAGTGGGATGAGTGGCTGAGAAAGTATGCTCCTCCAGGAGCGGCCAGCTATGACTTCTACCAGTCTCTGCCGGCACTTTCCACCGGAAACGTCGCCCAGCAGATTTTCTGGTATACCGCCTTCACCGCCTCCATGGTGGCTCCAAGGAGCGAGGGCAACAACACGGTGGACGCAAGCGGCAAGCCGCTCTGGCGTATGGCTCCCTCTCCTCACGGTCCTTACTGGGAAGAAGGCATGAAGCTGGGTTATCAGGATGCCGGCTCTTGGACCCTGTTCAAGTCCACGCCAGTGGACCGCCGCAAGGCCGCATGGCTTTATGCGCAGTTCACGGTCGCCAAGTCGGTATCGCTGAAGAAGACCCATGTTGGTCTGACCCCGATCCGGGACAGCGACATTCGTCATGCCTCGTTCACAGAACGGGCACCGAACCTCGGTGGGCTCGTGGAGTTCTATCGCTCTCCTGACCGTGTGCGCTGGTCTCCGACCGGTATTAACGTGCCGGATTATCCGAAGTTGGCCCAAATCTGGTGGCAGCAGATCGGTGATGTCAACTCTGGTGCCTTCACGCCTCAAGAGGCCATGGATCGTCTTGCTTCCGAAATGGATCAGGTCATGTCTCGGATGCAAAAAGCTGATGAGGGGGCGAACATCTATGGTGGATGTGGCCCGCGACTCAATGAAGAACGCGATCCCTCCTATTGGTTGAACAAACCGGGTTCGCCCAAGGCCAAAGTCAACGAAAAGCCGCAGGGCAAAACGGTTGGCTATGACGAGCTGGTGAAGCGCTGGGGGAATTGATTTTCCTGCTGGAGTGATCCCATTGTCACTCTGGGTGTTGGGAGGGGTCGTGACACCCCTCCCTTGCTTGCGAATTGCTTGCTGACCAAGAATAGTCCATTGTCTTATGTCGTTGATAATCACAGTACGTTCCCGTAATCCTCCAGAGCGAAATGGCCTTAGAGTTACAGAGTGTGGAGAAGCAGGTTTTTGAGGAAACCCACATTGCCCCAATTTCGCTGAAGCTGGAACCGGGAGTGTTCAACATCCTGCTGGGGCCGACGCTTTCCGGAAAAACCAGTTTGATGCGCCTGATGGCGGGCTTGGACAAACCCACGTCCGGCAGGATTTTTTTCGAGGAGGTGGACGTGACCGAACTTCCGATCCAGAAACGCAACGTGGCCATGGTTTACCAGCAGTTCATCAACTATCCGAACATGACGGTTTTCGACAACATTGCATCTCCGTTGAGGGTGCAAGGGCTGCCGAAAACTGAAATCAAGCAGAAAGTCGGGAAGGTGGCGGAACTGCTGAAATTGACACCATTCCTGCTCAAGCGCCGACCGGATGAGCTTTCCGGAGGGCAGCAGCAGCGCACGGCCTTGGCGCGCGCCCTTGTGAAGGAGGCGGAATTGATTTTGCTTGACGAACCGCTCGTCAATCTCGACTACAAACTGCGGGAAGAATTGCGTGAGGAACTGCCCCGGCTCTTCTCGGACACGGGTGCGACTGTGGTTTACGCGACTACGGAGCCCCAGGAAGCCCTGTTGCTTGGAGGCTACACTGCCACCTTGCGGGAAGGGAAAATCACTCAGTACGGCCCCACCCATCAGGTGTTCCGGAATCCGGTGGACCTGAATACCGCAAAGGGGTTTTCCGACCCCCCCTTGAATACCATGCGAGTCCAGAAAAACGGCAGCGGCTTCTTGCTGGAAAACCAAGGACGGTGGGAAATGCCCCGCTATGCTTCGGTTCCAGAGGGAACTTACCTCCTCGGCTTTCGCCCGCATCACCTGCAATTGACGGCTTCCGGCAAGAACACGGTCAAACTGTCTGGCGAAGTGCTGGTGACGGAGATCAGCGGGTCCGAGAGCTTCATCCACTTGAAGTCCGATCAGCAGGACAATTGGGCGGCACAGGTCCACGGCATTCATGACCTTGAGCAGGGTGCCCAGCTCGAGTTATTTCTTTTGTCGGATCACTGCCTGCTCTTTGACGCGGAGGGGCAACGGGTTGACGGCAACTATAGTAATTCCAATTAAGAATTGAACACGTCTCTGTCTCATCGAAGCTCGAAGC
>CAZQXS010000142.1:0-8704 GCA_964597275.1 uncultured Pseudomonadota bacterium
TTCCCCCTCAAGTACCGCAGCACCTATCGTGTGCATCAGCGCGTCGCCAAACAGTTCAGGCAGGGGCGCGTTTTGCTGGCTGGCGATGCGGCACATGTCAACAATCCGCTCGGCGGATTCGGGCTCAACGGAGGCATTCACGATGCAGTCAATCTTGCGGAAAAGCTTGCGGAGGTCATCCACCAGCGGGCAGGGGCGGAATTACTGGATCGCTATGAGGTGCAGCGTCGCACGGTCAACGTGGAATACGTACAGGCGCAGAGCATCCGTAACAAGCGCATGATCGAGGCCCGTGACCCCGAGGTGAGAAAGAAGAACCTTGAGGAGATGCGGCAAATCGCGGCAGAACCGGAACGTGCCAAAGCGCATCTGCTCAACACCTCCATGATCAACTCCGTCCGACGGGCCGCCTCGATATGAAAACCAACCATGTGGGCTTCAAAACTTTTTGATTGGCCGCCTATCGGTGGATGAAGTTAAGATTCCCTCAGTCCTCCAGTCGAAGCTCCCGCCAGAGTCCGAGTTTCTGCTGGCTCACTTGATCCGAGAAGGAGAACAGCACCACCTCACCCTCCGTTTCGTGGGAATACGGATACCAGCCGGGAACCACGAAGTGATCGCGGGGGCCCCATTCGATTTGGGTTTGTTTGTCATCTTTGCCAATCAACGTGTGTCCGGTGCCTTCCACCACCGAGAAGACCTGATGCTCGGTGGTTTGGTAGCACTGGGTCTGGAAGTGGGCTGGAAGCTTGTGGAGAAACGCCGAAATCGTCGGCATCACCGAACCCCCGTCCATCGGATTCCGGTATTCCAGCTTGTAGCCGTGCCACGGGTTGGGCTTGCGAGATTCGGAGAGCTGTTCCAAGGCCGGGCGTGTTTGCGAGTAGGGGTAGGAGAACAGGGGCGATGCTGGATCGGTCGGTTCGTCGTCCACGGCCCGCAGGTTTGACCCATAGCGGGCATTGCAGGTTCCGGGAGGCCGGGTGGTGGTGTAGCGTTCTTCAGGGTAATTTTCGCCGAAGGTTGCGCCATAAAAATGCACCTGCGGGATGTCGAGTCCGTCCAACCAGACCATTGGCCCTTCTCCTTCATGTCCATGATCGTGCCAGGACCATGAGGGGGTGAGGATGAAGTCGCCAACGCTCATGTAGGTGCGCTCGCCGTCCACTGCCGTGTACGCCCCTTCACCCTCGACGATGAAGCGCAGGGCTGCGGGAGTGTGCCGATGCGCGGGGGCGACTTCACCCGGTAGGATGAGTTGCAGTCCGGCGTACAGCGTGTCCGTGGTACGGGCTTCCCCGCGCAGGACGGGGTTTTCCAGAATCAGAACCCGCCGCTCGGCTTCCTTGGCACTGATGATGGTTCCTGATTCCATCAAGAAGGGGCGCACCTGCTCGTACTTCCAGAGGTGGGGAACGGCGCGGGTAATCGGCTGGGGGGCCACCAAGCGGTGGATCACCTCCCAAAGGGGTGCAAGTTCCTGCTGGTCAATTCGGCTGTAAAACTCCGCGAGTTCCAGACTTGGTGGGTTTTTGGGAGTGTCCATGTTTCCTCACATTACGTTTTCCAACACCGTCAGCAACTCCTCTGCGCTGGCAGGCCGTGGATTAGTTTGGCAAAGGTGGTCCATGGCGGCCGTTGCCGCAATTTCCGGAAGCGCCTCTTGTGCGACCCCCAATTCTGACAGTCGAAAGGGCAGTCCCAGTTGCTGGATCAGCGCTTCTGACCATTCCCCCAAATCCGTACCTGCAGGCAAGTTCAGCGCCTTCCGCAAATGAGCGTACTTTTCCTCGGTGTGGCTGGAGTTGAAGCGCAGCACCTCGGGTAGCAGGATCGCATTGAGAGTGCCATGATGCAAGCCCAGCGCACCTAGGGGGTGCGAGAGTGCGTGAATGGCGCCAAGCCCTTTCTGAAAGGTCATGCCCCCCTCCAGCGAGGCCATCAGCATCTGCCAGCGGGCTTCACGGTTTTGGCCATCCATCACCGCACGCTCCAGCCACGCCCCGGCCCGTGTCACACAATCAAGCGCGATCGCCTCGGCAGGGGGGTTGCTTCTGGTGGAGAGAAAGGACTCAATTCCGTGTGTGAGGGCGTCCACACCTGTGGCGGCGGTGATTGATGGGGGAAGAGTCAATGTCAACTCAGGATCGCAAATCGCACACACCGGAACCAGCTTGAGGCTAACGCAAGCGGTTTTTATGCCGTTGCTCAGTGTGATCGAACACGCCCGTCCCACCTCCGATCCCGTTCCCGCTGTTGTGGGAATCGCAATCATGGGAGCGACCTTCCCGATGCGCTCACTGCCACCGCACAGAACCCCGTATTCCGCCAGCTTTCCAGAATGGGTGGCCAGCAGTGCTACCGCCTTTGCCAGGTCAATCGCTGAGCCGCCACCCAAGGCGATCAAGCCGTCGCATTCGGATTCACAGTATCCGGCTAGGGCCTCCAACACAGCAACTTCGGTGGGGTTTTCGGGCGTATCCGCGTAAATCGCAATTTCCGGACACAGGGCTGTGACCGCATTAACCCAGCCTGCCACCTGCACTCCGGGGTCGGAGATGAGCAATGGGTGCTTCACTCCAAGCAATTCCAGTTCGTCAGGCAGGAGATTCAGCGACCCGAAATCAAACTGGACACGGGTGAGGTAGTGGATCAGGGCCACGGCTCAGCCATACATCGTATTCGGCAGGAACATTGCGATGTCGGGGAACAAGACGAGAATGATCAACGCGACCCCCATGGCGAGCCAGAACGGGAAGATTCCCTTAAAGATGTCATTCAAGCGAACATTCTCGGCAATACTCTTGACAACGAAGACGTTGACCCCAACTGGTGGGCTGATTAGGCCCATCTCCAAAACAATCACCATCAGCACACCGAACCAGACCATGTTGAATCCGAGCTGCTCCAACACTGGCTGGACCAGCGGCAGGGCCAGCACCAGAATCGCAAAACCCTCCAGAAAGGTGCCCAGCAGCACGAAAAATATCAGGATGATGGCAAGGATGACGAAGCGGTTGGGGCTGACTTCCGCTAGCAATTCAAGCAGGGCATTGGGGATACCGGAGAGTGCGACGAATGGCGTAAACACGAAAGCTCCGATCAGGATCAGGAAAGTCGTCGCTGTTGACCGCAATGTTTCCATCAACACGCCCGTGAGGCTCTGCCATGTGATGGTACGTCGAAAAAGAGCGACCAAGAAGGACAGGATTACACCGATCCCCGCAGCCTCGGTGGCTGAGAAAACCCCACCGTAAATACCACCGATGGTGATGAAGATGATGCCGATGATCCACGATGCCCGCCCCAGTGCGTGTACCCGTTTCCGTAGCGGCATACTGGTGCCTGCCGCCGGACCCAGCTCGGGTTTCACGCTCGTTATAGCGACAATGACCAGCACAAAGAGCCCCGTCAGCATAATTCCCGGCAACACCCCCGCCATGAACAACCTGCCAATTGATTCCTCGGTCAGCAGGGAATAGATCACGAAGCCCGCCGAGGGCGGAATGAGGATACCAAGCGTTCCGCCAGCGGCGATGGCTCCGGTCGCCAGCTTGTCGTCATATTGGTAGCGTTGCATCTCAGGAAGAGCGACCCGGCCCATGGTCACTGCCGATGCCAGGGATGAGCCTGATAGCGCGGAGAAACCGGCGCAACCAATGATGGTCGAGGAAGCCAACCCGCCTCGCCAATGGCCGAACCAAGCATACGCCGCATCGTAAAGATCACGGCTCATGCCGGAGATTCCCGCCAGATTTCCCATCAGGATGAACAGCGGCAAAATGGTCAGCGACAGCACATGCGGAATGTGAAACGTTTCGCCAGCCAAGGTGGGTAGGGCACCGCGCTCGTTCAACACCAGGTGCCCCACAAAACCAACGAGCATCATTGTCGTCGCCACGGGCATCCGCAACGCCAAGAGAACAAACAGTGCGACGAAGCCGAGGATCCCAATCTCGATATCGGACATCAGAGCCTAATTGTTCTTCTCGTTTGGATCGACGAAGTCGCGGAAGGATCTCAGACCATCGAGGAATTCCGCGGCGAGTACAACCCCGTAGGCCCCCAGCCCAGCGGACAGGATAATGTAGAAGGGCATGAAGGGAATCGCCAGATTTGGCGTGAAGTGTCCACAGGGCATGCCGCAGCTTCCCTGCACTAGCAATCCGTAAACGGTAACAGCGATGATGCCGATCCCAAGCAGGCGTACGATGATATCAGTCCAACGGGTAACTTTGCGTCCACCGATCATGCCCAGGATATCGACGGCAACATGGGCCCCTTCCCGTCCTCCATAGGCGAACGAGCAGGCAACAGTCGTCAGCAGGACCATTTCCGAGACATCATAGATGCCAAAAATCGGATCGTTGATGATGTAGCGAAACACCACCGCAATGCCGGTAATGACCACAAGGCTTGCCATTGTGAACGAACCGAAGTAGGCGATGACCTTGACCACGCGATCAACATAATGGACCGCGTGGTTTGGAGGATTTGGAGAACGGTTCACGAGGGTTTCCCAAACGCTGGATCTTGCAGCAAGCTAGTTGCTAATCCCGCCCATTGCCTCGATCACCTGGCCCCCGGTCAAGTCGGACCGCAAGGCTTTTTTCTTGTAGGCTGCAAGGGCTGGTTGCATGGCATCATGGAATCTTTGGACCTCGGCATCAGAAAGAGTGATCAATTCGACACCGTTTCCCGCAGCGATTTTGAGACCCCGTTTACCAGCGGCATCGTAACCCTTGCCGCCAGCGCGCCAAAGGGCCGGACCACTGGCACGTTCCACCCACTCCCGTTCTTTTGACGAGAGGTCGTTCCACACTTCTTTGTTCATCAGCAAGAAGAAAGCCGATACCGAGGGAGGGACATTGACGGTTATGTAGTTCGCCGGTTCCCAGAGCTTGAACGAACCGATCGCGCTTGAACCGATGTGGATCGCGTCAATGGTCCCGTTCGTCAGGTTCTGGTGGATCACGTTGACGGGTTGAGCCACGGCACCTGCCCCCAGAGCTTCAATATAGGGCACATCCTGGGGTGAGGTGACGCGGATGGTCATGCCCTTGACATCCTCCAACCTACGCACAGGCTTGTCCTTCGTAATCAGGACCTTGGCCTCGTTTGCCCAGATCGCCAGCACCTTGGCATTGTATTCGGCCTCAATCAGTTTTCTGGCTTTGAGCAGGCGTTCCGTGCCGTCAATGGCATCCTTCGCCAAACCCGGCACAGCGATCGTATTGGTCACCGGAAACAACTGGCCAGTGTAGCCCGGCAGGCCAAACGAAATGTCAACCACACCTTCAAGAAGTCTCGAATACTGCTGCGGGGGGGCTGCGTTGAGTGTTCCCCCCGGAAACAGTTTGACGGTCAGTTGGCCCCCGCTGACCTTTTTGAGGTCGTTGGCGAATTGTTGGAAAACGGCTTTGTTCATCGGGTGCTTGGGGCTCATGAAAAAGGAGAGCTTCAACTCCTTTGTCCACGCCGATCCCGCCAGCAACACCCACGACAGGGTGACCAGCAGTAAAGTTCCAATGATGGTCCGTTTCTTCATCTTACCTCCTTTGATGATGGATGACAGGAAGCTCTTGCTTCCTGAAGTTCATCCCCTTGCGGGGATTTGGAAATGCCGACAGGTCGGCAGGTTCAAGCCTTGTCAACGGTGGGGGGGTGATAGTGTGCTGGCGCCGCTTTTCCGGATTGGTACCGGATTCGGGCGGCTTTGGGAAATTCCAGTTTTTCCTTGGCCGCAAGTGCCGTCTTGCGGTCCACCGGATACGGTTCAAGGTGGTCTGCCGGGGGCATCTGATCCGCGTGGTAGTAGGCGATGGGGTGTTTTTCTGGGTCAACCTTCTTGCTGAGGTCGAGTTCCCGGCGGTTGATACCCTTGGGGGTCACCGCCCTGCCGTCCACCCATTCGAGATCGTACCACCACTTCTTGACCGGATTGATGCGACCGTTGCCCACCTTGTCATCGAGGTCCGCAATCCACTTGCGCGTGAAGGGAAGGTGAATCGCCATGTTCAAGAAGAGGTCGTGAACGAGCATCCCCTCGTGGTTGTACGGACAGGTCTTCATGCAGCGGCCACAGGCGGAGCCTTTGGGGTTGGTGACACGGTAGCGGGTGCAGCGCTCCACGTCCGGCTTCCACATCTCGTAGCCGTTGAACATCACGGTGTCCCCCCAACTGATCGCCTGACACGGGCACTCCCTTGCGCACTTTAGGCACTTCTGGCACATGTCCTGGAGCCCAAAGTCAATGGGCTGGTCGTGAAACAGCGGCAGGTCGGTGGTAATGACAATGGACTTGAAGCGCGGGCCAACGAAGGGGTTGAGCACGAGTTCGCCGATCCGGCTGAGTTCACCAAGACCCGCGTAGAGAATGAGCGGGATGTGCAGCACCTCGCTGTCGAGGTTGGAATGCACGCGTGCTGAGTAGCCCAGCCGACGAATGAATTCGGCCATCTGCCCGGCAATCGTTGCACCGCGTAGGTAGCCGCGCATGGACTGTGCGCCGCTGATCCAGTCATCGCCGCTTGCGCCATCCATCGTCTCGTAGCCCTGATCGATGAGCATGACGATGGCGTGGCGGTGGTAGGGTTCAATCGGCTTGCCGTCATCGTCGTGCGAGAACCACGCAAAGCGCTTGGCCTCGCAAATTCCGGTGAGGTCGGCGTTGAGGAAGTAGGAGAGCGACTTGATCGCCTTGGAGTTTTCAATCGAATCGTCCGTGTCGGGCGCTTTTTCTTGTGCCACCTCTCCGTCCTGATGGGGCACCAGCCCCCGGATCATTGGAACCATGCCCATTGTGAAGGGGTGCTTGAGCGCAAAGCGGTTGCGCTCGACCTGAGTACGTTGCCCAAGGTCGCCCTTGCGTGCCCGTTCGAAAAACGCCGCCCGCTTGGGAACGCGGGGCACCTCGTCCTCCAGCACCAGCGTGGTCGGACGCGGCACCTTGCGGATCGTTTCCATCGGATACTGGCTCCAGTGCGAGGGTCGCTCGCGTTGACACTCGCGTTCGCGCTCCGGAACCGCCCCATCCACGCCCCACTGAAACCGCCAGTCGCGCTCTGGTTTTGTCGGCGTTTCGATCAGGGGCAGGTCCGGCTGCACGGGCATCTCGCAACTCACCACTGCGGTGCCGAACCCGGATTCCAGAAATGGATTGACCACCTTGCCGTTTTGCCAGCGTCCCAGCCCGGCGCAGACGGTCAGCAGGTCATGGTCGAGGTCCGACTTGTTACGGGAGTGCGCCTGAGCGGGCCAGCCGAGATGCCGGATGTACCCCGCAATCGTGACCGCAATCTCCGCCGCCCGCACTGCCGACCGCTCGGCCTGCGCCTCCTGAAGCCACTCCGCCGCACGGTTGTCCGGCTCCGGCTCCCGGACGTGTTCCACGACGATCACCAGCGCGTTGCGATGGCACGGCTCCAGCGACTCCCCCGCCTCGGTTTCGGTGAACCACGCCACCTCCGGAATCTCGCACGCCCCCACCATCGAAGCGTCCATGAAGTAGCTCGCCGCCTTCATCTGGCAGGTGAGTTCCTGCGCGTCTTCCGCAATCGGCGCTTTTTCCGGGGCAACCACTCCGTCCTGCCATTGGTCGAGCAGATTGAGGTAGCCGTCCGCCACGTCGGCGAACCGCAGGGGCGACTTGCTTCGCTTCCGGGCAGGGCGCGGCTTGCGCTCGACAGGCAGGCCCGGAACCCACGACGTGCGCTCCAGCCGCTCCAGCGGATAAGGGCCAAGATGAACCGGACGACGCTTGTTGGAAAACAGCTTCATGGGAGTTTGGAAAATCAGAGATGCCGGAAGCAGTGGGAGTTCGCCTGCAAGCTAGGCGGGCACCGCCAAAGGTTCGGGCAGGGGGTCATAATGCAGAACCACAAACTGCCCATCGGTCAATCCAAGGGATGCATGGGTTTGGCCGTTGCGGTCGCTGAATTCCACCTCAAAGGCGGAGCCTTGGGCAAGCTGCTCCACCACCGTCCCCACTTGTCCACGCCTCAATTGGTGTTCTGGCAGGTCCAGGGTCAGAGCCACGACATCAAACAGCTTTACGGTTTCTTTCATGGAACTCCTCCGGTTTCTCTGAGTAGGTGCAACTGGTCAAACGTGGAGCAGGCACTTCCGGTTCAACGATCCATGCACTCCGGACCATGGCCCGCCTCCCCCGTCACTCCAAGGGAAAATCAATTCGATAGCGTTGCCCATAGTCATCCTTCAGTTGAGGCACCGCATCGTACTTTCGTGCAACCTCAAGCAAGGTCTGGCGCAGGATTTCGGCATCCTCCCGCGTCCTCCCCAAGGCGGAGGAGAAGACCCGCGCCTTATGCCTGCCCGTGCGGTGATCGGCATTGAGGCTGTACTCCTGAAGCTTCTTCAGATCCACAATCGCACGGTCTGCGTTAGGCAGTTTCACGGAGAGTCACGGAACAAAAGATTGTACGCTTCGTGAAGGATGATCACCCCAGCATGAAGTCCTAGCCCCCCTTTTTAAAGCAAGCCACTCGGAATGGCAAGCCGAAGCCCCAAGTGCCGGGCACTGATTTGAAAATCCTCTTGCAAATCCCCCCGTATTCTCCCATGATGTTCTGAATCAACTGGGGTGTAGCCAAGTGGTAAGGCAGCGGGTTTTGATCCCGTCATTCGCAGGTTCGATCCCTGCCACCCCAGCCACTTTCCGAGGTTCCGCCCACCGCTGACATGG
>CAZQXS010000143.1:0-8699 GCA_964597275.1 uncultured Pseudomonadota bacterium
ACCGTATGGGGAGGAGATGAGAGCAGGATATGGGATGGGCTGCTGGCGGAAAGGGAGGGATTCGAACCCTCGGTACGGTTGCCCGTACACGTGATTTCCAGTCACGCACCTTCGGCCACTCGGTCACCTTTCCGCAACAGTGTCAGGGTAGCCAACCCCGGCAGGTTTTGCAAGCCATTCGGGAGCGAACCCATTAGGCTGTTGGCTGGCAGAGGCCGGGAACGGCTTGCGGGGTTCCGTAGCAACGAAGCGAAAGAAAATGGTGGAGGGGAGGGACAGGCAGGGCGGAACAGCAGGGAGGCACCCTCAGCGGCCTTCCCGGATGCGGAAGTGGCTTCAGCAACTGTTGCCTCCCGCCTGTCATCACTGCCGACGGCTGATTCCGGCGCAGGCCTATGCCGAGGCAGGAGCGCCGTACTTGTGCGGGGAGTGTCTGCAAGCACTTCCGTGGCTGACGCCAACGTACACCTGCCAACGCTGCGGAAACCTGACGGCGGAACCTGACCGTCGGGGGTGCCCGCAGTGCTTGGATTCGTCGTGGTCGCTGCCCCAAACCCTTGCGGATTTGCGCTACGAAGGCGTGGTGCGCGAGTGGGTCTTGCGGTGCAAGTTCGGACGGCAGGACTGGCTCGCGCCCCTGCTCGGACGGCTGATGGCGTTGGCCCAGCAACAGCGACTCCCGTTGCCTCCGGAGGCGGTGCTGGTCCCCGTTCCCCTGCATCCCAACCGACTCCGCAAGCGCGGCTTCAATCAGGCGTTGCTGCTCGCCCATCACTTGAGGGACAACCTTCCCGACCCCAAACCGTCGCTGCATCCATCGTGGTTGCAGCGCATCCGTGACACTCCGCCGCAAACCGAACTGCCGCTGGAAGAGCGTTTGCGGAATCCTGAGAATGCCTTCGTTGCGGCTCCGGAGGTTCGAGGTTGCACGGTCCTCGTGGTGGACGATGTGATGACCACCGGGTCCACCCTCAACGCCATCGCCCGCACCTTGCAAGCACAGGGGGCGCAGCAGGTGGTCGCATGGGTGCTGGGCCGACGGGTCCGGGAGCCGGAAGGGTGAGCTTTGTTTCGGAAAAATCTCAAATCCATACTTTTGCCATGAGCAATCTCAATGTTTTGCTACTGTTCAGCGACGAACACCGCCGCGATGCCCTTGGATGCGACGGCCATCCTCTGGTCAAGACTCCGCACCTGGACCGCTTGGCGGCGCGGGGCACACGCTTCACGCAGGCGTACACTGCCTCCCCGATTTGCGTTCCGGCCCGGGCCTCGCTGGCGACGGGCGAGTACGTTCACCGCACCCGCTGTTGGTCCAACGCCCAGGCGTATCAGGGGGAACCCGCAAGTTGGGGGCATCGGCTCCAGTCGCAGGGACACCGCGTGGAGGCCATCGGGAAACTGCACTATCGCGGCAATGAATACGACAACGGCTTTGACCGGGAAATCCTGCCGCTCTACATCCGCAACGGCATGGGCTGGATCAAGGGGCTTTTGCGAAATCACGAGGCCGTGCTGGACTGCTCCGACTACGCCGCGCAGATTGGTCCGGGGCATGACCCCTACACCGACTACGACCTTGGCGTGACCGATGCCGCCTGCCGCTGGTTGCAGGACGCGGGCAACGCGGGTGGCGAGAAGCCGTGGGCACTGTTTGTGTCGTGGCTGCGCCCGCATTACCCTCTGACCTGCCCTCCGGAATTCTACGAGCAGTACCCTCTTGAGGAAATGGACCAAGCCCGCTTCCGAAATTCCGCTCAAGCCCCCTTGCATCCGGTGGTGCAGACCCTGAAGCACAACTTCAACTACGACCAGTATTTTGATGACGAAACGCGCCAAATCGCACGGGCCTCCTACTACGGGCTGTGCAGCTTTCTGGACGCACAGGTGGGGCAGGTGCTGGCCGCCCTGAAAGCCTCCGGTCAGGCCGGCAACACACTGGTGATCTACACGAGCGACCACGGAGACCACAACGGCGACCGGGGCTTGTGGACTAAGATGACGTTGTATGATGAGTCGGCGGGAGTGCCCCTGATCCTCGCGGGTTCCGGCATTCCGAGGGGCAAGGAGGTTCCCATGCTGGCCTCCTTGGTGGATGTCTATCCCACCATTCTCCAGGCCGTGGGGGCCGAGGACGACGGCAAATCCCGCCCCGGAATCGCCCTTCAGGAATTGGCGATTTCCGATCCCTGCGACCGAGTCGTGCTTTCCGAATACCACGACGGCGGCTCGCCCACGGGGATGTTCATGCTGCGCACTTCACGGTGGAAGTACAACGTCTATCCGGGACACCCCCCCGAGCTGTTCGACCTGCACCACGACCCGGATGAGTTGCATGACCTTGGAGCCTCCCCCGGCCATGAAGAAATTCGTGCGGCCTGCCACCAGCAGCTTCGGGAATTGGTGGACCCGGACGAGGCCAATGCCCTTGCCTTTGCGGATCAGGCTACCCTGGTCGAAAAGCTGGGCGGCGTGCAAGCTGTGCTGGATTCGGACGAGTTCGACTTCACGCCCGTGGGTTCATAGGGGAATCTCAAATCCAGAGAGCAGAAAACAAAAGCACCAATCTCGACTCAAAGAGGATTCTGGCATCTGTATTGAAAACCATATGCCCAGTTGCCATCATCCGCAAGCGGGACCGCCTCGCCTATGTCGGCTCCCTCGAAAAAGCCCAGTTGGGGGGTGGGCTGGAGGATTACGAGAACCTCATCATGCGGTCAGTGAACCGCTCCCTCGACCTCTACCTCAAGGCGGTCCAAGGAGAGACGGCAGACCTTGGGGACGAGGGGAACTTGCTGAAAATCGGGGAGCTTGCCAAGCTTGTTGGCGAGAGCCACTCCACCTTGCGGCACTGGACCAAGACGGGCCTGCTGGAGGTCGCCGAAATCACCAAGGCGGGCTACCAGCTCTACCCGCAGGACACGGTGGAGCGCATCCAGCAGATTCATCGGCTGAAGGCGCAACGGCTGACCCTGCTCGAAATCAGGGAGCGGCTGATTTCCTGATTTGTTGCAAGAGTCGAAAAATAAGGTTGATTCTTCATGGACAAATGAGTTACATTTGCGCACTTCACCGTGACTCTCGTACTGATCGAGGGCTGCCAATCATTCCACCCACTCATGCTCCGGCATGGAAAGGACAATCATGAGCATCCTCAAGAGCTTCGGCTTCAAACTCATCGCGCTCACCGTTCTGGGACTGGTCGGCGCGGGCAATCCGGCCTTGGCGGGCAAGGGCAACGACACGCTGACGTGGACGACCGACCGCGATCTCGATGTCGCCCTGCCGTACTACAACAACACCCGCGAGGTGGTGGTCATGTCGTACATGGGCTGGGACACGCTTTTGTTCCGGAATCCCAAGACCTTTCAGTACGAGCCGTTGCTGGCGACCTCCTACAAGTGGGTGGACACGGTCACGCTGGAATTTGACCTTCGGAATGACGTCACCTTCCACAACGGCCAGAAGTTCAGTGCCGACGACGTGGTGTACACCTTCAACCACGTTGCGTCCAAGGACAGCGGCGTCCTCACCAAGCGCAATGTCAACTGGATCAAGAACGTCGAGAAGTTGGGGGATTACAAGGTGCGCATCAACCTGCTCAAGCCTTTTCCCGCCGCCTTGGAGTATCTGGCCGGGCCGACCCCGATTTTCCCGAAGGGTTTCTGGGCCGACGCTCCCGATGCTGGCGGAAAGAAGGACTTTGGCGCGGTCAACCCCGTCAACAGCGGCACGGGCCCTTACAAGATCACCAAGGTGGTTCCTGGAGAGTCGGTTCACTTTGAGTTGAACCAGAACTACTTCAAGGGCGCAAAGGGCAAATCCTCGATTGGCAAGATCGTCTTCCGCATCATCGGCGATCCGGAAGCTCAGATTGCTGAACTCATCACGGGGGGCGTGGACTGGATTTGGGACGTTTCCAAGGACAAGGCCGAGCAGTTGGAGTACATGGGGCCGATCACGGTCGTCAATGCCCCGACGATGCGCATCAGCTACCTCCAGTTCAACTCCTCTGGAAAAGGCGGCAACGAAACCCCCTTCATGGACTACAAGGTCCGCAAGGCGGTGGCCCACGCCATCAACCGGGAGTCCATTGCCAAGAACCTTGTAGGCGGTGCCTCGGCGGTCATCCACTCCGCGTGCTATCCGTCGCAGTTCGGCTGCACACAGGATGTCCCGCAGTACGGCTACGATCCTGCGATGGCGAAAAAATTGCTGGCCGAGGCCGGCTACCCCAACGGCTTTGAAACCGACATCTACGCTTATCGGCAGCGGGAGTTCACCGAGGCGGTGATTGGCGACCTCAAGAAGGTCGGCATTCAGGCCAATCTCAAGTACATGCAGTACAAGGCGCTGCGCGGCTTGGTGTGGGAATCGAAAACGCCCTTCCACCAAATGACGTGGGGTTCGTACTCGGTCAACGACGTGTCTGCGATCACGAGCCACTTCTTCAAGAACACGCGGGATGACTACGCGATGGACTCGCAAGTGAAGGCATGGCTGGAAACGGCGGACACCTCCACCGATCCGCAAGTCCGCAAGGACAACTACAAAAAGGCGCTCACCCGGATTTCCGGGAACCTGTACTGGCTGCCGATGTTCACCTACGCCAAGTACTATGCGTTCAACAAGGACTTGGACTTCACGCCGACTCCGGATGAGATTCCGCAGTTCTATGCGGCCAAGTGGAAGTAGGCAACCGCTGACGGGGTGATCCGGTTTTCCGGATCACCCCTTCTTGGAATTCCGACTCTTGCTTGCCTACGCCCTCAAGCGGTTGGGGATCGCCCTGCTGGTGGCGGTCACGGTATCCGTTGTGGTCTTCACCCTACTCCGGCTTTCCGGGGATCCCGCCGCCGCGATGGCCGGGGAATCCGCCACCGAAGCCGACATCGAGTATGTGCGGGTGCATTACGGGTTTGACCGTCCTGTCACCGTGCAGTACCTCGACTGGGCGCGACGTGCCATCCAGGGGGATTTTGGCCGCTCGCACTACCTGAAAACAGACGTTTCCAAAATCCTGCTGGAGCGGTTGCCCGTCACCATGACCTTGGGCGGGCTGGCCTTGGGGTTTGCCCTGCTGCTGGCGGTTCCGCTGGGGGTGCTGGCCGCTGTGCGTCCCAACACCCTCCTCGACCGCCTGGCCCTTTCGCTCGCGGTGGTCGGTCAGGCGCTCCCCAGCTTCTTTTTTGCGCTTTTGCTGATTTTGCTGCTGGGCGTGAAGTGGCGGCTGCTGCCCATTTCTGGAAGCGACTCCTGGAAAAACTTCATCATGCCTGCGGTCGCGCTGGGCTACTACGCGACTCCGGCCATCATGCGACTCACTCGCGCTGGCATGCTGGAGGTGCTGTCCTCGGACTACATCCGCACCGCCCGCGCCAAGGGCTTGCGCCCTCCTGTGGTGCTGTTCAAGCACGCCCTGCGCAACGCGATCATTCCGGTGGTTTCGCTCGCTGCCGTGCAGCTGGGGTTCATGCTGGGCGGCTCCATTGTCATCGAGACCATCTTTTCCTTGAACGGACTGGGCAAGCTCGCGTGGCAGTCCATTCAGCGTTCGGATTTCGAGATGATGCAGGCCATCGTGCTGGTGGTCGCCTGCATCTACATCGCGCTCACCTACTTCGCCGACCTGCTCAACGCCTACCTTGACCCCCGCATCCGGGTGGGTTGAAGGAACCCAACGAACTGCCCAACCATGACCACCACCGCTTTCCGCCTGAATGAGGAACAGCCGCTGGAGCCTTCCCCCGGACAACTCCTGCGACGGCGCATGTTCGGGCATCTGGGGATCACTGTGGGGGGCGGTGTTTTTGCCATCATCGTGCTGATGGCCCTCTTGGCCCCCCTCCTTGCCCCGCATGATCCGTATGATCAGGACTTGTCGCGGCGGCTCATCAGTCCCATCTGGCACGATGACGGCACTTGGGTCCATCCTCTCGGCACGGACAACTTCGGGCGCGATTACTTGTCCCGGATCATCTACGGTGCCCGCATTTCGCTCTTTATCGGCATTGCCGCCATGCTGATCTCCGCCTTCATCGGCACCACCTTGGGAGTCGCCGCCGGGTATTTTGGAGGCCGAACCGACATGGTGATCACCTTCATGATCACCACGCGGCTGAGCATGCCCGTCATCCTCGTGGCGCTGGCCGTGGTCGCCCTGATTGGCAGCTCGCTGGAAATCGTCATTTTGGTGTTGGGCTTCTTGATCTGGGACCGCTTTGCCGTGGTGATGCGCAGTTCGACGCAACAGGTGCGCAATCTTGACTACGTGGCTGCCGCCAAAGCGGCAGGCTGCTCCGAACTGCGCATCATCCTCACGGAGATCATGCCCAACGTGGCCAACAATCTCATCGTGATTGCCACCATCGAAATCGCCCACGCTGTCATTCTGGAAGCCGCACTCTCATTCCTTGGGCTGGGCGTTCAGCCGCCGTTGCCCTCGTGGGGGCTGATGATCTCCGAAGGCAAGGGCTTCATGTTCTTCGAGCCGTGGGTCATCGGCATTCCGGGAGTGGCGCTCTTCACCCTGATCCTTTGCGTGAACCTGCTCGGCGACGGCATCCGAGACGTGACCGCACCCGAAAACCGCAATTGAACCCCATTCTCCAAGTCCGTGACCTCTCGGTCGAAATCCCGCTTGCTGCCGGAATGCTGAAGCCCGTCCGGGAGGTGAGCTTTCAGGTGTCGCCTGGCGAGACGCTTGCCATCGTGGGCGAATCCGGCTGCGGAAAATCGCTCACCTCGCTGGCACTGATGGGACTGCTGCCCAAGGCCGCGCACTGCACGGCCACGGAACTGCGGTTTGCCGGACAGCCCCTGCTGGGGCTTTCGGAGCGGGCGTTGTCCGATCTGCGGGGGAACCGCATGGCGATGATCTTCCAAGACCCCATGACCTCGCTGAATCCGGGCTACACCATTGGCAATCAACTGATGGAGGTGTACCTTCGGCATCGCAAGACATCGAGGAAGGAGGCGCAGGACCGGGCCGTGTTCTTGCTGGAGAAGGTCGGGATCACCGCCGCCGCCAGCCGCTTGGGTCAGTATCCCCATCAACTGTCCGGAGGGCTGCGGCAGCGGGTGATGGTGGCGATGGGACTGATGTGCGAACCGGAACTGATCATTGCCGACGAGCCGACGACGGCGCTGGACGTTACGATTCAGGCTCAAATTCTGCTGTTGTTGGCGGAGTTGCAGCAGGAGTTCCAGATGGCGCTCATCCTCATTACTCATGATCTCGGCGTGGTCGCACGGGTGGCGGATCGGGTGGCGGTGATGTACGCGGGGCAAATCATCGAAACCGGAACAGCGGAGGAGGTGTTCTCCAGCGCCCTGCATCCGTACACCCAGGGCTTGCTGGAGTGCATCCCCATTCCGGGGAAAACACCGCCGGGCACCCACTTGGGGGCCATTCCGGGCATCGTGCCGAACCTGCTGGGTGATTTACGGGGATGCCTGTTTCGGGATCGTTGCGGGTACGCTCATGAGGATTGCGCCGCGACCCCCAGCATTGCGGATCAGGCTCTGCACTCCGGGAGGGGCTACCGCTGCTTGCTGCCGACCGACCTCAGCACGCGCAAGCCGCCCATTGCGCCAGTTGCTTTGGGGGGCGCATGAGTTCTCCGGTCCTTCAGGCCAAGCGCATCGTCAAAACCTTCGGCGTCAGCCGGGGGCTTTTCAAGGGGAAGCAGGCGCTTCAGGCGGTCAATGGGGTCTCGCTCTCCGTGGAGCCGGGCAGCGTGTTGGGACTGGTGGGCGAGTCGGGCTGTGGAAAAAGCACTCTGGCCCGCATGCTGCTCGGCTTGGAAACCCCCAGCAGCGGAGACGTTTTGCTGCACGGCAAGCCCGTGTCCGGGTTTGATCAAAAGGAGCTGGCCAAGCAGGTGCAGCCGATTTTTCAGGATCCGTTCTCGTCGCTGAACCCTCGCAAAACCATCCAGTCCATCATTTCCCTGCCGCTCCGGGTTCATGGTTTCGGCCCCCGGAACGAGTGGCACGGGCGGGTTGAGGAGATGATGGAACTGGTGGGGCTTCCGCGCCGTTTGGCGACCAGCTACCCCAGCCAGCTTTCCGGAGGGCAGCGTCAGCGGGTCGCCATCGCCCGTGCGCTGATCATGCGCCCGGACGTGGTGATCTGTGATGAGCCGACCTCGGCGCTGGATGTTTCGGTGCAGGCGCAAATCCTCAACCTGCTGCTGGACCTGCGCTCGGAACTCGGCTTGACCTACATCATCATCAGCCACAACTTGGCCGTGGTCGAACACATCGCCACACGGGTTGCGGTCATGTACTTGGGCCGAATCGTGGAAGAAGCGGACACGCAGACCCTGTTTGCCCAACCGAGGCATCCGTACACGCAGGCCCTGCTTCAGTCCGTGCTGACCCCAGAGCCGCACCTCAGCATCCCGGACACGCAGTTGGGCACCGCATTTCCCAATCCGCTGGAACCTCCGCCGGGGTGCGCGTTTCATCCGCGCTGTGCTTCCGCGCTTCCGGGTTGCGCCGAGCAGGTGCCCGAACCCACAAACGTGGCGGAAGGTCGGGTGCGGTGTCACTTGTTCAACGAAACCAACGGTGGTGCTGGATAGCGCCTGTTACACTTACGGATTGAATCCGCGATTTCTATTTGGAGGTAAGCATGACCCAAGGGATGGTGGTTGCCCCGCAGCCGGAGGCGGTGGAAGCGGGAGTGGTGGTGT
>CAZQXS010000144.1:0-8653 GCA_964597275.1 uncultured Pseudomonadota bacterium
ATATCATTTTAAATCCTGTGTGTGGTTGATTAATATAGATTCAATATCATTGAAGCAGTTTCATCATCAAATTGATTGCTTTTAAATTGATACTCCTTGCCTTTAATCCCAATAATGGTTGGAAAAACAATCTTCCCTTTGAAGAACTTTTTGGAAACCACCCCAAAGCTATCCCTGTAAAAGTAGGACAGAGGCACCTTCAGCCGCTTGGCAAACCGTTTGATTTCCTTTTTGGAGTCCTCCTTGAGGGGGTCAATGAAGAGCAGGGGAGTCTCCGGGAATTCGGATTTCATCAGTTGATAGAGTGCTGGGATTTCCTTGATGCAGGGAACACAGTTGACAAAGAAGAAGCTCAGGACGTAGGGCTGCTCCTGCTTCCGGGAGTCAAACCGCTTGCCCTCCAGACTCCTGAGCCAGAACGTCGGCACCTCTTTGCAAAGCGCGGATTCAACCGAGGTCAGGTAAACGAGCAGGAAAGCGAAGACTGTGACGAATCTCATGGGGTTCAAGTGTCGGTGGTTTGGAGAAACTCCCGGATTTCCTCGTCGGACCACTTCTGAGTGATCTTCTTTGAGATGCGCAGGAGGTGCTTCCGCTTGAAGGATTTTGATTGCCCCCACTTGCGGATGGGGATTCTCTGAGAGTCAATGGAGTAGCTCCCCACTTTGACTGCATCGCCGTCCATCATCGCCCAGGATTCCAGAATGACGGACATGGAGACCAGCCCCTTCCACATGCTGGTCTGCTGTTTTTGGAACTCCCAATCAGTGGTGATGACCAGGCTGGCGTTGGAACCCCGTTCGTTCATGGCCTTGCCAAGCGCTTTCCTGAAGGAGCCACCTGGAATCGCCTTGGAAACCCCAAGGAATTCGATGGAGTCCAAATCCTCCATCAGAAACTCCAGCTCGGAGGTGAGGATGGCTCTTGGTTCCTTGGACAGGGATTCTTGGGTGGAATCCGGTTTCTTCCTGAAAACGAGCAGCAGTCTTCGGTTTTGAGGGCACTCCTCCACCAACCACTCCCCGTACTTGCGGCAAAGCTGGGTTTGCTGGGCTTCTGCCAATTCCTGATGGAGAATCCGCAAGGTGGCGTGCCGGACGTTGCCGGGAAAGGGGCGCTTGGAGTGAGAGGTTCCGTGCAGGGAAACTGGGGTGCGCTGGCTCGTGATGGAAAGGTCGAGTCCGTTTCCAGAGGACAGCAGGGAAACCTCAAAAAAACAGGAGGACGCCAGTTCGGACTCGGAAATTCCGGCGACTGGAACTTGCTTCAGGGGAACAACGAAGTCGGACAGCAGGGGCCGGAGGAGGGCGTCTATCTTGGAGGCGTTGTTGCCGACCTCGCCCCCCACAAAGAGGTAGCAGGCCGACTGCCCCAGAGTCAGGGTCGGCAGGAACAGAAGCAGGCAACAAAGGAGTAGGCGCATGGTGATTTCGTCAGGGCCACAGAGTTTTGCTGGCCCCACCTTACTGAAACTGGCCGGAATCGTCAACCCAAAGGGATTTCAGGCTCTTTTCTGGATTCCTGCCTGCACGGGAATGACAGGTGGGTCGAATAAACCGCAAATGCTCTAGCGGGGCGTGAGGGCCGCAAGCGCCTGTTCGTGCAGGGCGGGATTGGCGCTGGCGAGCAGGGTGCCGTCCCAGTCGAGCGTGACGGGGTTCCCGGACCAGTCGGTGGTCACGCCTCCGGCTTCCTGCACCACGGGGATGAGCGCCATCGCGTCGTAGGACGCCAAGCCTGCTTCCACCACGACATCCACGCCGCCCAGCGCGAGCATCCCGTAGAGGTAGCAGTCCCCGCCATAGCGCCGCATCCGCGTTTTTTCGTAAAGCCGCTGCACCCGCGTCCACTGGGTTTTGGAAAACATCGAAGGGTCGGTGGAGCCGATCAGCGCCTGCCCCAAGTCGCGGGTTGTCGAGGTCTGCAAGGAAAGCTGCTGTGGTTCCGGATATTCCCGGACGTAGCGGGTGCCCTGCCCCTGCACTCCAATCCAGCGTTCGCCCTGCATGGTTGCGTCAATCACGCCCACCACGGGTTTCCCGTCTTCCAAGAGCGCGATCAGGGTGCCGAAGAGCGGACTGCCCGTGATGAAGGCGCGGGTGCCGTCAATCGGGTCCAGCACCCACTGCCAGCGGCTTTCCGGGCGCACCACCCCGTGTTCCTCGCCGATGATGCCATGCTCCGGGAACTCCGCCTCCAGCCGTTCGCGCATCACCGACTCGGCCCGCCGATCCGCTTCAGTGACCGGATCGAAGCCCTGGCTCCCTTTTGCGTCCACCTGCAAACCGCTCCGGAAGTAGGGGCGCACGGTTTTGCGAGCGAGATCGGCCAGTTCTTCGGCCACCTCACGCCAGTGATCCACAGGCTGGTGGCTGGTGGCTGGTGGCTGGTGGTCGGTGGCTGGTCGCGGGCATGGCCCGCTCCTACGGGGTTCTGCCATTGGTTTCACGGGGTTCTGCTTTCTGCCTCAGTGCCTTCTGCGTTTTTTGAACGTCATTCAGGCAGTTTGTGGAGGAAGCGGGACACCTCCTGAAGCAGGGATTCGGTGTTGCGGGGGGAGAGGATGCGGCCTGCCAAGACGTGGTAGGAGGGATCGCCCGGCTCCTCGTAGGGCATCAGCACCTTGGGCATGGACCCCAACTCGGTGAAGCGCCGCTCGATTTGGGACACGTCCACCACCTTGTCGTTGGGGGAGTAGGCGACAAAGGTGGGCGTGGTCAGGGTGTGCAGGGGGAGCCGTTCCACCAGCTTGACGAGTCCCATCAGGGTGGGAACCGCTTCGGAGCGGTAGCGCGTGGTCCAACCCTTGGCGTGTTCCGGGGATTCCGGCTGAAATTCGCGGTATGGCCCAACGAGCAGGCGGGTGATCTGGTCGCCCCACGGGCCTGCGGCCAGTCCGGCGAGTTTGTTGCGCGGACTGAAATTTGGAGAGAACAGCACGAGGGCGTGCAGGTTTTTCACCTCCTCGCGCAGGGCGAGCCAGAGCGCAAGGGAGGCTCCGGTGGAGGTGCCCACCACGATCACCTTGCGTCCCAGCCGCTCCCCAATCGCATAGGCTTCCAGCGTGTCCCGCAGCCAGTCCTTCACCTCCGGTTCCGCCATTGCTTCCCCGTCCCGCCCGTGTCCGGCCAGCCGGGTGAGGAAGAGGTTCGCCCGCAGCTCGAAGGCCAACTGCTCGCAGAAGGGGTCAATCTCCTGGCGGCTTGCCGAGAAGCCGTGCAGGTACACGACCGAGTAGGGGGTGATCTGCGGGGCGCGGGGGTTGCTCCAGACGATCTTCTTCTCCATGTCCGGACGCAGGGCGTACTGTGATTCCGTCACCCAGAGGTAGGAGTTGAGGTTGTCGGGCAGCTTGGGGGCGGTCACGGATTCGTCCACCTCCACCTGCGGGCCGATCAGGTACATCACGGCAACGACGGTCAGGATCGCCGCCAGCCAGCCCAACACCTTGAGGGTGGGGAAGGTGGAGTTCAGCTTAGTCTCCGGCAGCTTCTCGTGATACATCCTGAATCGGTTTCGGTTCGAGTTCCTCCGCCAGTGCCTTGAGCGAGAGGAAGAGGGTTTGGAGGATGGAGAAGATCGGCACGGCCAGCAGCGCCCCGGCGATGCCCGCCATGTACTCTCCGGTGACGAGGGCAAAGACAATCAGCGCGGGGTGAATCTGCGCCGCCGTGCCCATGATCTTGGGGTTGAGAAAGTTCGCCTCAATAAAATGGATCAGCAAAATCCAGCCCAGCGCCAGCACTCCGGTGGCAAAGGACACCGTCACGCCCATGATCACGATGGGGATGCTGGAGATGATCGTGCCGAAAATCGGGATCAGCGAACACACCATCGCCACCAGCGAGAGGGTGAACGCAAAGGGCACCCCAATGCCCACTAGGCCGACGAGGGTGAAGATGCCGTTGACGAGGCAGATCAGCAATTGCCCGCGCACCACGCCGTTCAGGCCGAGGTCCAGCCGGGAGATCAGATTGCCGTAGCGGAGCTGGTGCACCTCCGGAATCAGGGTGCGGAAAAAGAACAAAATGCGGTTGGTGTCCACCAGAATGAACCCGGCGACCATGAAGGTGAGGAAAATCGTGAACACGGACCCCAGCACCCCGCCGACCAGTTGCTGCCCCCACACCACCAGCTTGGCAATGTCCTGCTGGATGCGCTGGGTGATCTGGACGACCACAGCGTCAATCTGCTCCTGCAAGCTGGTGGGAGAGGCCGTCGGCTCCACCCCGGAGGAGCCGTTGACCTTGATCCGTGGGATCACCTCCACCCGCTCGCTGTCCAGCGTCCGAATCTCGAAGGTGTAGGTGTTCAGCAGGTCCATCCACTCGCGGGGGAGTCCGGTGATTGGCTGAGGCGGGGCTTGCTCCTCGCGGACCACTTCCAGCTCCGGCAGGGCAACGGGTTCCGGCGGCTGGGGCAGCAGGGCGATCAGGCTCTCAAATCGGGCCTCCGCCTTGGGCACCCATTCCTGTGTGAGCTGGGAGACGGTTTGCGGAATCTGCCCCACCATCTTCGCAAGTTCGATGCTGACCTTGGGCACCACGTAGGTGCCGCCGCCAATCAGGATCACCAGAATCCCCAGATAGACGAGGATCACCGCCAGCCCACGCGGGACCAGATAGCCGCGCACCTCCCAGGTGTGCATCCGGTCAATCACCGGGGCCAGGACGTAGGCGAGGAAGAGCGCCAGCAGGAACGGGAAGAGGATGTCGTGGAAAAACAGCAGCACCACCGCAAGCGCGGTGAGCAGGGTGAGGACGACCACAAAGCGGCCACGGCGACTGAGGAACTCCAGCATCAAGCCTGACGGAAGGCGGTGGACAATCCCACCAACCATAACGGGCTGGCCGGAACTCTCAAGCCGGGATTAACGCAGGACCACCTTGTAGGCGAATTGATGCGTGTGGATGTGCGAGAAACGCAACTCGACGGGCTGCCCCTGAAGGTCGAACGCCACCCGTTCGAGTTCTAGGATGGGCAGGCCAACCTCCACGCCAAGATTCCGGGCGTCGGAAGCGGTTGCCGAGGCGGCCCGCAGCGTTTCCTCGGCCTTGTGGATGGTCACGCCGTACTTTGCTTGGTAGAAGGCGTAGAGCGTGTTGGGAAGCTCGGAGGCCTGGTCGAGTCCCGGAAAGCGCTCCTGCGGCAGGAAAACCGACTGGTTGAGCGTGGGCTTGCCATACACCAGCCGGATGCGTTCGAGCTTCCAGAGGTTCCCGGAGTCGAGTTGCAGGAGTTCGCGCTGCCGGGCGGTGGGCTTGGCCGGGCGAATCCGGAGCAGGCGGCTCTCCGGCTTGGTCATGTGCCCATGCTGGTCCACGATGCGGTAAAATCGGAACAGCGAGTGATCGGGAGTCTGCTCGGTGACAAAGGTTCCCCGCCCCTGTCGGCGCTCCACGAGCCGGATCTGCGCCAGCCGGTCCAGCGCCTTGCGGACTGTGCCCGGACTCACCCCGAACTCCTCGGCCAGCTTCGGCTCGGCAGGCAGCATCTCTCCCGGCTGCCACTGCCCGCCGGAAATGCGGTCGAGCAGCAGTTCCTGCACTTGCTGGTAGAGGGGACGAAAGCCTTGGATCATCGGGTTGGGTCTCTTGTTTGGGCACCATTGCCATTCCAATCACTCAACTCTAATCGCCTGTGCCAGAAAAATCCACAAAAATTTTATCTTATATAAGACATAAAATATCTGTTGACACTCTTTTCAATCTGCGTTACAGTTCCCAGCCTATGGCCTTGGGCCGCTAACCTGAACATGCACACACGGATGACGACACACTTCATTGCCCACGAACCCGCCGACACGGTCGGGGTGGTCGTGGTGGAAAAAGTCACAGCGGGCCAAGAGGCGACGGGCTGGATCATGGAAACGGACGAGACCGTTTCGGTGCAGGCGCTTGCGGAGGTGCCGCTGGGCCACAAGCTCGCCCTCGCCGACATCAAGGCCGAGGACACCATCATCAAGTACGGCCACGACATTGGCCGCGCCATCGCGGACATCCCCAAGGGCGGCTACGTCCACGTCCACAATGTCAAAACGAAGAGGTGGTGATGGCCGAATTTCCAAACAGCTTTCAGGGCTACCGCCGCGAGAACGGGCGGGTGGGCGTGCGCAATCACGTCGTGATCCTGCCCGTGGATGACATTTCCAACGCCTGCGCCGAGATGGTCGGGCACAACATCAAGGGCACGCTGGCGATTCCGCACAGCTACGGACGTTTGCAGTTCGGAGCCGACCTCGAACTCTTCTTCCGCACGATCATCGGCACAGGACGCAACCCCAACGTCGCGGCGGTCGTGGTCATCGGCATCGAGCCGGGCTGGACGAAGCGCGTGGTGGACGGCATCGCCGCCACCGGAAAGCCCGTCTCCGGATTCAGCATCGAAGGCGGCGGCGACCTTGCCACCGCCATGAAGGCCGCCCGTCAGGCGCAGGAGTACGTGCAGTGGGCCACCGAACTTCAGCGCGAGGAATGCCCGCTGTCCGACCTCTGGATTTCCGTCAAGTGCGGGGAGTCCGACACCACCTCCGGCCTCGGCTCGAATCCGACGGTCGGCAGCCTGATGGACAAGCTCGACCCGCTGGGGGTGCATCTTTGCTTCGGCGAAACCTCCGAACTCACCGGAGCCGAGCAGGTCTGCGCCACCCGCGCCGCCAACCCGGAAGCGAAGGACAAATTCCTCCAGACGTGGAACGCCTACAACGACTTCATTCTGGAGAACAAGACCAACGACCTCTCCGAGTCGCAGCCGACCAAGGGCAACATCGCAGGCGGCTTGACGACGATTGAGGAAAAGGCGTTCGGCAATTTCCAGAAGATCGGCAAAAAGACCAACTTCATTGACGTGCTGGAGCCGGCGGAGGAACCCGCACAGGGTCCGGGGCTGTACTTCATGGACACCTCATCGGCGGCGGCGGAGTGCGTCACGCTGCAAGCGGCGGCGGGCTTCACGGTCCACCTCTTCCCGACCGGGCAGGGCAACGTGATCGGCAATCCCATCGAACCCGTCATCAAGCTCACGGCGAATCCGCACACGGCGGCGACCATGAGCGAACACATTGACGTGGACGTTTCGGGAATCCTCAGGCGCGAGTTGAACCTCGATCAGGCCGGAGACGCGCTGGTCAACTGCACCATCCGCACGGCCAACGGACGCTACACCTGCGCCGAAGCCCTCGGCCACCGCGAGTTCGTGCTGACCAAGCTCTTCCGGAGTGCGTGAGTCGCGACGGAGGTTTTGACGAGTTCCCAGCTTTTGCCCTGCGCTGCGTTCCGCTCCCGCGCAGGGTTTTCATCAGGAGGTTCGGCATGGGGCTGCACTTTCCTGAGCAACATGAACGGCAACCGCCTCGGCGTTGCCCTCAACCGTAAGGAGAGTAAAATGCGGAAATCAATCAAAGCCGTCATTGGGGCCGCCTGCGGGCTGTTCCTGCTTGTCGGCGGAGTCGCACAGGCGAAAAAGATCACCATCCGGGTGCAGTCCGTGATCCCGGCCAAGGCGGACGAAGTGAAGATGCTCAACCAGTTCGGGGCCAACGTGAGTGAGCTCACGAACGGCGAGGTGCAGATCAAGGTGCTGCCCGCCGGTGCCGTGGTGGGCGTGAAGGAAACGCTGGAGGCCGTGGACAAGGGGCTGATCGAAGGCGGGTTCGCGTGGACCCACTACTGGTCGGGCTACCATCCGGCAGCCATGCTGTTCGGCTCGCCGACGGCAGGGGCCGGGCTGGGCATTGACAACATCGCGTGGGTGTCGTGGTACATGTACGGTGGAGGCCGACAGCTTTATGACGAGTTGTGGGACGAGATGGGCATGAACATCAAGGGTCTCATGCTGCAACCCGTCGGGCCGGAAGCCCTCGGCTGGTTCAAGGAGCCGATCCACAGCATGGACGACTTCCGCAAGTACCGCTTCCGCACGCCTCCCGGAATTCCCGGACAGAGCTACAAGGACATCGGCGTGGCCGCCGTGGCGATGGGCGGTGGGGACATCCTGCCCGCGCTGGAAAAGGGCGTGATTGACGCCGCCGAGTGGTGCTGCCCCAAGCCGGACAGCGTGTTCGGTTTCCAGAAGGTGCTGAAGCACTACTACCTCCAGGGCTTGCACCAGGTGGTCGTGAACGCGGACATGTACATCAACGGCGATGTCTGGAAAAGCCTGACCCCGGCGCAGCAGCGGGCCATGCAAATCGCTGCCGACGCCTCCCTGATGCAGTCCATGGCCTACCGCATTTACGAAAACGGCAAGGCGCTCAAGATGCTGACGGAAGAGCATGGGGTGCAGTTGCATGACACTCCGGCGGATTACTTCACGGAGTACATGGCGGCAACGGCCAACCTCTATGACAAGCTCAACAAGGAGAACGCCTTCTTCGCGAAGGTCTATGCCTCCATGAAGGACTTCGCCGACATCGCGGTCCCGTACTGGGCCGGTTCGCAGATGACCAATGCGAACCTTGGCATGGCTTACGCCAAGAAGAAGAAGTAAGCGAGTCCTCTGGACTTACCGAGCACGGCTCCCATGCCTGGCATGGGGGCCAACTCATCCTTTTCTGACTTCAAAGAATACCGGGTGGTCCTTGTGCTGAGGGCCTCCTTCCTGTCATTCCGGGCGCAGCGCAGCGCAGACCCGGAATCCAGAGCAAACGGCCGTG
>CAZQXS010000145.1:0-8643 GCA_964597275.1 uncultured Pseudomonadota bacterium
CCGTGGCGACCACCATCAGCGGACAGGGCAGCCTGCCGGAAACGCATCCGCACTGCGTGGGCGTGGTAGGGTCAAACGGGGGCATTGCCGCCACCCGCGAGGTGATTGACGGTGCCGATTTGGTCTTTTTCCTCGGTTGTCGTGCCGGGTCCGTGACCACCGAACGCTGGCGCTCACCCAAAACCGGAACCCGCATCCTGCACATGGATTCCGACCCGATGGTGATTTCGGCGAATTACCCCACCGAAGTCGGCCTAGTTTGCGATGCCCGTCTGGGGCTGGATGCCCTCAACGCTGCCCTGCGGAAGCGGGGAGCAATCGACACCGACTTTCAGGGAAAGCAACGCGCCCAAGCCGCACAGCGTGCCAAGGCGGAGTTTTTCGCGGAGTTGTCCGGCTCGACTGAAACGCCAATTCGTCCGGAGCGGCTGATTGCCGAACTGCAACTGGTGTTGCCGGAAGACGCGGTGATCATCGCCGACCCCGGAACCCCCTGCCCCTACCTTTCGGCCTACTACCAGTTGCCTAAGTCCGGGCGGCATTTCATCTCCAACCGGGCGCATGGGGCGCTGGGCTACAGCCTCTCCGCCACCGTGGGCGCGGCGTTTGGCCGTCCGAATGCCAAGGTTGTGGGGGTGATGGGCGACGGTTCCTTCGGCTTCACTGCCGGAGAGTTGGAAACCATCGTGCGGTACAATGTCCCGGTCACGCTGATCGTCTGCTCGAACTCGACCTACGGTTGGATCAAGGCCGGGCAAAAGGCCGGATTCGGCGAGCGCTACTTTTCCGTGGACTTCAGCGAAACCCGACACGCCGCCGTTGCAGAAGCCTTTGGGGTGCAGGGGTTCCGTGTGGAAAACCCGGACGAATTGCAGGTGACTTTGGCGAAAGCGGTGGCCGTGGACGGCCCGACGCTGGTGGACGTGGTCTGCCAGCCGCTCAATGAAGCCCGCGCCCCCGTCAGCGAATGGGTGGCCTGAACATGCCGGACGTCACTACCATGCCCAAGGCCACTCCGATTGACCGGATGACGGTCTCGATTGTGGACTTGCCGGTGGTGTCCAAGCGGAGCCACGGCAGCGGCGACGTGGCGAACACCGTTCGCAACGCCATCCTGCGGCTCGAAACCAAGGACGGCCTCGTCGGCTGGGGGGAAGCCTCGCCGTGGCCCGTGTTCACTGGAAGCGTGGAAGGAACGGCAGCGGCTTTGGATGTCTATTTCCGGCCTGTGGTGCTGGGGCAGAACCCAACGCACATCACTCGGCTGATGGCGGCGGCGGATGCCGCACTGGTGGGACATTTTGAAGCGAAGGCGGCACTGGAAATGGCCCTGTATGACTTGGCCGGAAAGGCGGCAGGGTTGCCCGTAGCCGAACTGCTGGGGGGGCGTTGCCGAGACCGCATTCCGCTGTCCATCTCCTTGGCCAACCCGGACTTTACGGCGGACCTCGAACTGGCCCAGCGTGTGTACGCGGACGGTCTGCGCACCCTCAAGGTCAAGACCGGATTCGCCAACCACGCCTTTGACCTGAAGCGGCTACAAGGGTTGCGTGAGAATCTTCCGGAGGACGTGGACATTCGGGTGGATTACAACCAAGGTCTGGCTCCGTTCGATGCCTTGAGGCGGCTCCGGGACGTGGAGGCGTTTCAGCCCGGCTTCATCGAACAGCCCGTTCCGGGTAAGGAGTGGAGGGTGATGGCCGACCTGACCGCAAGGCTGGAGACTCCGGTACTGGCCGATGAAAGCGTGTTTTCTCCCAACGATGCCTTGCGGGCGGTGGAAAGCCGCATTGCCAACGGCTTCAGCATCAAGGTGATGAAATCCGGGGGCATGCGCCGTGGGCAGGAAGTGGCCGCCGTCGCCGAGGCCGGGAGCCTCTCCTGTTACGGCGGTGACATGTTTGAGACCGGACTGGCGCACCTCGCCGGAACCCACATGATTGCGGCCTCTCCCAACATCAGCCTCGGCTGCGAGTTTTACCAAGCGAAGTACTACCTTGAGCAAGACCTGCTCGCCGACCCCTTCCCCATTGAAAACGGGGCGGTGATCGTTCCGGAAACTCCAGGTCTTGGTATTGACGTTGACCCGGTGCGTCTCAAGGAATTTACCATCGAATCTCGCGGATGAAGGCAGAAACTCACTCGATGAACCACCAAACACAAAGAGCGACATGGACCTGACGAGCTTTACGCAGTATGTGCTTTCCGGACTGGTGATCGGGGTGATCTACGCACTGATGGCGGTGAGCATCACCTTCGTACATGGGATGATGAAAATTGTCAACTGGAGCATGGGCGAGTTCTACATGATCGGCTGTTTCGTCCAGTATTTGCTGGTCACACGATTCGTCGGCCCGGATTTGTGGGTATTGGGCATTCCCGTCGCATTTTGTCTAGTGTTTCTGTTCGGGATGGGAATCCAACGTTACTTGCTGCGGCCCATGTTCATGGGAGAAGCAGAGCGCCTCGACGAGTACGCGACCATCATCACCATCACGTTGATGGTCCTCTTTCGGAATTTGGCCATTATCATCGGCGGACCTTACCAGTATTCCGTTCCGGACTACTTCCCACCGACCGACCTCGGACCACTGCCCATCAGTGGGAACCGCTTCATGGCCTTGGTCGGCACCGTGCTGATTCTTGGAGTTTTCTACTTTGTGATGAAGAAAACTTGGGCCGGACGGGCCTTGCAGGGCATGTCGCAAAACCGGATCGGCATCCAGACTGCTGGGATCAACGTACGTCGTCTCGATGAAATTGCCTTCGGCATCGGAGTCGGATTGGCGGCGGCGGCAGGGGCACTGCTGGCCCCGGTGTTCCTCGTCTGGGCGGAAAGTGGATCGGTGCCCACCATGAAGGGCTTTGAGATCATCGTCATTGGTGGGCTGGGTTCGATCCCCGGAAGCATCATCGCCGCGCTGTTGCTGGGTTTGATCGAGAGCCTCGGTTCGGTTTACATCTCTTCCGTGTACCGGGATCTCTTCGGATTCGTCTTCCTGATTCTGATTCTCGTCTTCCGTCCAAACGGTCTGTTCGGCGAGCGGGAACGACTTGCCTGACGCCTCCAAGTATTGAGCCGAATATGCCGATTCTGCAAGTGGACAACCTGAGCAAGCAATTTGACGGTTTGGTTGCCGTGAACGATTTGTCTTTTTCCATTGAATCTGGAGAAATCAGAGGTTTGATCGGGCCAAACGGTTGTGGTAAAACCACCACCATGAATATGTTAGCCGGCTTGTATCGCCCCACTCACGGTGATGTCCGTTATCACGGGAAATCCATCCTCAAACTTCCGACGCACACCCGGACAGCGCAAGGCATTATGCGCACCTTTCAAATTCCGAAACTGTTTTCTGAAATGACCGTTGGGGAAAACATGATGGTTCCTGCTTTGGCGACCTCGACAGTAAAAACTCCTGAATTTATTGAGAAACTTGAACATAAATCCTCAGAAAAATTAACTTTCTGTAAACTGGACCACGTTAGTCATTTGTTGGCGAAACAGTTGTCCGGAGGACAGCGGATGTTGTTGCAAATCGCACGGGGTTTGATGGTGGAAGGGCTTGAATTGTTTTTGATGGACGAGCCGTTTGCCGGTATCAATCAAGTCACCAAAGAAACCATCATGGATGCCATTTTGGAAATGAACAAAGATCACGGCATCACTTTTTTGATTGTCAGTCACGAAATGCCCTCGGTGCGACGTTTGTGTCAAACCGTGAGTGTGATGCACGAAGGCAGCATGATTTCGGAAGGCAGTATAGAAGAAATCGCCAACAATCCTTTGGTCATTGAAGCCTATTTGGGAGGGCAAAATGCCGCATCTTAAAGTTGAAAATTTGCGGGTCGGTTATCTTCCAGGAATAGATATTCTTCAAGGAATGAGCCTTGAGGCAAAGCCCGGAAAAATCACAGGTATCATCGGTCCCAATGGAGCCGGAAAATCAACTTTGCTCAAAGCAGCCTTTGGTTTTCTCAAAGCACATGAGGGGTCAATCTTGTTTAATGGAAATCCGATACAAGACGAATCCCCCGCCGCTATCAAAAAACGCGGAATCAGCTACATTCCTCAAGGAGCCAATAATTTTCCGCAGCTTCCGGTTAAGGAAAATCTACTACTCGGTTGTTGGATTTTCCGCAAGGATAAAGAGCGGATTGAACGGGTGCTTGAAGAAACGTATGAAATGTTTCCAGTTCTGAAGAAAAAACACGGGCAGCGCGCCGGACTCTTGAGTGGGGGAGAGGCCAAAATGCTCTCGATCGCCAAGGAACTGGTGACCTCTCCTTCACTGGCTCTGGTGGATGAGCCCTCTGCGGGGCTTTCTCCTAAAATCACAGATTATGTTTATGAATTTCTTGCCAAAAAACGGGATGAAGGTTTAACAATTTTGATCGTCGATCAGAACATTCAGAAAGCCGTCGAGTATTCCGAATACCTCTACATGTTCGAGATGGGTACGGTGAAAATGGAAGGTGAGCAGAAGATCTTTGCCGGGAGCATTCGAGAGATCATTCGCGACTCTCTTGTGGGGGCTGGGGATGAATAAATCAAGACGCCAGTTTTTCATGACAATCGGCGTGCTGGCCGTGATCGCCGCGCTACTCCCCTTAGAACTGGGGGAGTTCTATGTGCATGTGGTGGCCATCGGCTTCTTTTATGTGATGCTGGCCGTCAGTTGGAACCTGCTGGCGGGCTATGCCGGGCAACTCTCCCTCGCCCACCATGCCTTCGCCGCTGTAGGGGGCTATGGTTCGGCCCTGCTGCTGCAATACGGTTCGGAGGCGCTGAAAATAGACATCCCGTTGTGGATTTGTATCCCGTTTGGAACCTTTGTCGCGGGACTGGTCGGCTACGGATTGGGATCGGTCTGCCTCAATATGCGGCGCATCTACCTTGCGGTCACAACGTGGGCTTTTGCGGAATCCTTCCGGCTCTGGGTGATCTCCGAGTACGAAATCACACGGGGCGATCTGGGACTTTCCACAGAACTCATCTTTGACACCTCAGACCCCACCCCCTTCTACTATGTCTTTCTGGCGGGAACCATCCTCTGCCTGTGGGTCGTCTTCGAAATCATCCGCTCTCCTGCCGGATTCTACCTGCGGGCGTTGCGAGACGATGAAGAAGCCGCGCAGGCGATGGGCGTGGACACGGTACGTTGGAAGCGTTTTGCCTTCACGGTGAGCAGCGCGATGGCCGGATTTGCCGGAACCCTCCAAGCGCACTACATCGGCCTGCTCACGCCCACGCCAATCAAGTTCAACGAAATGGCCATCATCCTCATCATGGTCATCGCCGGAGGCTTGCGCAGTTTTTGGGGGCCGGCGCTGGGGGCCATGTTCATTCAGATCGTGTCCGAAGCCCTGCGGGACTACTCGGAGTACCGCATGGTGCTGTTTGCCGTGATGGTGATTATCATCATGCGCGTGTACCGCGAGGGGCTGTTCGGGATGCTGCGGGACGGCATGGCCAAGCTACGGAGCCTGTCCGCAAGCGGCTCAACGTAGCTAGGGCCATCAGGACTTGGACCATCAGGTTCAGGAGTGGGGCACCGTGTTGGTGTCCTCGTTGCTTTCCGGAAGGAATCTACCGGAAAGGTTTTTCAATCATTCTTCCAATACAAGGAGGGGTAATGCGTATCGCAAAACAAGCCATGAAATTCCTTTCGGCACTGCTGCTGGGGGCGTCCGTCGCCGCCCTGCCAGCCGTTGCTGAGGAAATCAAGATCGGGGTGCTGACCCCGCTGACCGCCGGGGCACACTCCCTCGGCAAGGAAGCCGCCCGTGGCGCCGAAATGGCGGCAGAGTACATCAACGCCAAAGGCGGGGTGTTAGGCAAGCAGATCAAGGTCATCATCGAGGATGATGCCGGGCAGGTCGAGAAGGCCGTTTCGGGATTCCGGAAGCTGACCTCGCGGGACAAGGTGGTCGCCATCATCGGCCAAATCCACAGCTCCAACATGCTGGCACTGATCAAGCCTGCAGAGAAAGCGGGGATTCCGATTTTCAGCACACAGGCGTCTAATGTGAAAATCACCGCCTCGAAGTCGCCCAACGTGTTCCGGACGGCGGCTATCGATCCGGACCGTGCCGAAGCCTGGGTGGGTTTCATTCAAACCAACGGGTTCAAGAAAGTCGCGCTGGTGGCGGAGAACACGGACTATGGTGTCGGCCTGGTCACCCTGATGAAGACGCTCAACAAGGAGCGCTCACTCGGACTGGAGTTGAAGAACTTCGTCTTCGACAAGAACTCCCGCGACCTCACCCCGCAGCTCTTGCAGATCAAGAACTGGGGGGCGGACTTGGTACTCAACATCGGTGTCGGCGACGCAGGCTACCTGATCACCAAGCAGGCGTATGACATCAAGCTCTTCCCGGAAACCCCGATGGTCGCGTCCTACGACTGGCCCAGTCAGCCGATTTTCTGGGAAAACCTCGGCAAGAAGGGCACATACCTGACCTACATCTCCTACGGGCACCCCAAGCAGAAGCTCACGGCGCTGGGAGAGTGGTTCAAGGCCGCGTATGAGAAGCGTTACAATGACGCGCCGATCTTCGGAGCCTCGAACGCCTTCGGGCAGATCGTGATCATCAGTGAGGCGATCTACCATGCAGGTTCGGCGGATCCTGCGGCAATCATGAAGGCGCTGGAGGACTACCACTACGATAATTTCAACGGGCCGGTGAAGTTCAACCGGGCAGAAGGTTCACGCTGGCACCAGTCCTCACCGCCGATCCTGATTATTCAGCACACCGCGCAGGGCCAGTCCTTGGGCGAAGGCACGATCCTGCATCCGCCGAACCTGAAGACCGGTTCGCTCACGCAAGGTTCGCGCTAAGCTGTATGGGGAGGTCCACGCAGGGCAGAGTATGAAAATCCTGGTGCTGGGTGGCGGGGTGGTCGGAGCGGCCACCGCCTACCACCTGCTCAAGGACGGCCACGAGGTTGCCGTGATTGATCGGCAGCCTCCGGCTCAGGGTGGGGCCAGTTACGGCAATGCCGGGCTGATCTCCACCGGACACGCCTATGCGTGGGCCTCCCCCAAAGCCCTGACCACGCTGCTGCAGTCCTTCATCCACAAGGATCCCACCTTCAAGATGCGGCTACGCCCGGACCCGCAACTCATCCGCTGGGGGTTGAAATTTCTCCGGGAGTGCAACGATGCCGCCGTGCGTCGCAACACCCTCGCCAAGCACCAACTCAGCGTGTACTCCCAGCGAGTACAAGGAGAGATGGCTGAGGAAACCGGGGTGCAGTACCACCGCAACAACGGCGGATTGCTCTACCTTTACCGCACCCCGGAAGCCCTCGAATCCGGTGCCGCCACCATGAAAATCCTTCAGGAGGACGGCCAAAAGTTGGAGGTCGTGGACGCCAAGCGTGTTTTTGAAATCGACCCGTCGCTGGCGCACATGCAAGACCGCATCTCAGGGGCGGTGTTTTCCCCTGATGATGAATCCGGCAACTCCCGACTTTTCACTGAGGGGCTGCTGGAGATCTGCCAAAAAAAGGGTGGCACCTTCGACGGAACCACCACCATCGAACGCATCGAAGCCTCTGGGGATCGCATCGAACGGGTGATCACCAATCGCGGAGAACTCACGGCAGATGCGTATGTGCTGTGCTTGGGAAGCTGGAGTCCGCTGCTGGTGAAGCACCTTGGAGTGCCGTTGTCGGTCTATCCCGTCAAGGGCTACTCGGTCACAATTCCGGTGGAGGGCGACCACACCCCGCCTGCCGTAGGCGGGATTGACGAGGAGCGCAAACTTGCGTATTCCCCGCTGGGCGATCAGGTGCGGCTGACGACGGTTGCGGAGTTCACCGGATACGACACCACGCACACTCCGCAGGACTTTGAGTACCTGCTTGCCTCCGCCCGCGATCTGCTGCCGAATGCCGGGAACTACGACAAGGCCGAACAGTGGGCGGGGCTGCGTCCGATGACCCCGGACAGCCTGCCCGTACTGGGAACCGCCCGTCATCGCAACCTCTACTTCAACACCGGGCACGGACACATGGGCTGGACGATGGCCTGCGGCACCGCACGGCTCACGGCGGACTTGGTGGCGGAGCGCACTCCGGAAATCCCCGTGGATCACCTGAAATTGCGCTGAAGCCTCCCCCTACGGTTTGCAACCGCATGAATATCCTCTACCCTGTTGGTGCCAAGCTTTCCACAACCCTCAACCCAAGCTGAAGGTGACTGACGAAACACCCGGAGACCGTAGCACGAGCGAACCAAGTGGCTTGGAGGGTTTGCACGAACGGTTGCAGGAGATGGCCGTCTCCTACAAACTCAAGCCCGGCGAGCGGCTGAATGAGCGTGATTTGGCAAGACAGCTTGGGGTCAGCCGCACCCCGCTCCGTGAGGCTCTGAGTCGGCTGGCCGCCGAAGGCTTCTTCGACTTCACGCCGGGACGGGGCTACTCCTGCCGTCCTTTGGAACCCAAGCAGGTGATGGACCTCTATGGCCTGCGGGCCGCGCTGGAGCGGGAAGCTACGGGCTTGGCGGTGGACCATGCCCCGGAATCGGCACTCGCCGAGCTTGAGGAATTCCTGCAACAAACCGGCTCCGCTTACGACGGTCACGACAGCAAGGAGTTGCTGAAGATTGACGAGTACTTCCACGAAAAGATCGC
>CAZQXS010000146.1:0-8587 GCA_964597275.1 uncultured Pseudomonadota bacterium
TCTGTAACGGCACCCAAGTGAAATCCCCCGCAACTTCAACCTCATTTCAGGAGAAAACCCAATGAACTACGCCATACCTGCGTGGGAACTTCCCGCCGTTGCCGTTGCTGGAAACGAGGAGCGTTTTCCGGTGCATCGCATCTACTGCGTCGGGCGCAACTACGCCGAACACGCGAGGGAGATGGGGCACAACCCGGAGCGGGACGCGCCCTTCTTTTTCACGAAACCTGCGGACGCGGTGGTGCCCGACGGCAGCACGATTCCGTTTCCGATGGACACGGAGAACCTGCATCACGAGATCGAGCTGGTGGTCGCGCTGGGCAAGGACGGGGTCCGGATTGCCAAGGATCAGTCACTGGAGCATGTGTTCGGCTACGCAGTGGGCCTTGATCTCACCCGGCGGGATCGTCAGGGCGAGGCGAAAAAGGCGGGGCGTCCGTGGGACACCGGAAAGGCGTTTGACCGCGCTGCGCCGTGTGCGTCAATCCATCCGGCGAGTGCCGTGGGGCATCCCACGCAAGGCGCGATCACGCTCAGCGTGAACGGAGAGCTGCGCCAACAGGGCGACCTCTCCGAACTGATCTGGTCGGTCCCAGAGGTGATCTCGATTCTCTCGGAATCGTTTGAGCTGAGGGCAGGGGATTTGATCTTCACAGGAACACCCGCCGGAGTGGGGCCGCTCCAGCGGGGAGATCGGATTGAAGGGGCTATCGAGGGGCTGGGAACACTGAGTCTGACGCTCAGTTCCGATTGAACTTTTCCATCAGCGCGGCCAAGTCGGTCTGGAAATCGCCGGTGGCCTTGGAAGGCTCCAGGCGTTTTTCGGAAGCGGCTTTTGCTGGTTGACGCCGCGCCTCCTTGTCGCGCTTGCGGGATTTTCCAGAATCGCGTTTTTGCTCGGAACGCTCCGGTTTTGCGCTTTGCGGGTCGGATTGCCCGCCTCCCTCTTTTTTTGGTTCCGGGCGCTTGGGCTTCCCGGATTTGCGGGGCGGACGCTTGGGGGTGCTGGGATCGGTTCGCAGCGAGAGTGCAATGCGGCGGCGCTCCTGATCCACTTCCAGCACCCACGCCTTCACCTGCTGCCCCAGCGAAACTGCCTCCAGCGGATCCTTGACAAAACGGTCGGTCAGTTCCGAAACGTGGACCAGCCCGTCCTGATGCACGCCGATGTCCACAAACGCTCCAAAGTGCGTGACGTTGGTGACCACGCCGTTGAGGTGCATTCCGGGCTTGAGGTCGGAAAGTTCCTGCACCGATTCGTCAAACTCCACCGTGGTGTGGTCGGCGCGGGGGTCGCGCCCCGGCTTGCGGAGTTCGGCAAGGATGTCCTGCAAGGTGAACGCACCCACCTCGTCGGATTCGTACTTCGCCAAATCAATGCGGGCCACCACGGCTTCGTTGCCCAGCAATTCGGAAACGGACACCTCGTGATCGGCGGCGATGCGCTGGACCAGCGTGTAGCGTTCCGGATGCACTGCCGAGGCATCCAGCGGCTCGCTGCTGTCTGGAATGCGCAAAAAGCCCGCCGCCTGCTCAAAGGTCTTCGGCCCCATTCCGGAAACCTCCAGCAGCCCCTGCCGCGTGGCAAACGGCCCCTGCGCGTCACGGTGTTCGACGATGCGCTGGGCCAGCGTGGGCGTGATCCCGGAAACGTAGCCCAGTAGCGGCCCGGACGCACGGTTGAGGTCCACACCGACAAAGTTCACGCAGGACTCGACCGTGCGGTCCAGCGACTGCTTGAGGCGGGTTTGGTTGACATCGTGCTGGTACTGCCCCACGCCGATGGACTTGGGATCAATCTTCACAAACTCCGCCAGCGGATCCTGATAGCGCCGGGCGATGGAAACCGCGCTGCGCCGTGTGAGGTCGAGGTCCGGGAACTCCTTGCGGGCGATTTCGGAGGCCGAATAGACGGACGCTCCGGATTCGTTGACGACGAGGTGTTGCACGGAAAGCTCCGCCTCCTTGAGCCAGTTGCGCACAAACTGATGCACCTCCCGTGAGGCCGTGCCGTTGCCGACTGCGACGATCTCCACACCGTGGTCCTCCACCAACTTGCGGAGCGTTTGCTTGGCCTCGTCCTCCTTGGCCTTGGGCGGAATGGGGTGGATCACGCCATGCTCCAACAAGCGTCCCGTGCCATCAATCACCGCCCATTTGGTGCCCGTGCGAAAGGCGGGGTCAAGCCCCAGCACCACGCGCCCGCCACCGGGAGACTGAAGCAGCAGTTGCCGGAGGTTCTGTGCGAACAACTCAATCGAGGTTTCGTCCGCCTGTTGCTTGAGCGTGACGCGCACATCGGTTTCCAGCGAGGGTAGCAGCAGCCGCACCCACGCATCGCGCCAAACGGACTCCCACTGCTCCTTGAGCGCAGGAGCCAGCTTCGGCTCCCACCGCTTGCGGAGCCGGGACAGCGCCTCGTCTTCAGGAGCTTGCACGGAGAGACGCAGCACCTTTTCCTTCTCACCCCGGCGAATCGCGAGAAAACGGTGCGGGGCAATCCGCGAGGCCCGTTCCCTGAACTCGTAGTAATCCTGAAATTTGCCGGGCTTCTCCTTGTGTTCCAGAGTCACCTGCGAGGTCACTTTCCCCTCCTTGAGCAGCCACGCCCGCAGGCGTTCTCGCAGTTCCGCATCCTCGGCGATGGCCTCGGCAAGAATGTCCCGCGCCCCCTGCCATGCGTCCTCCGCAGAAACCGGGGTTTCCTGCGATGCGTTGAACTCCGCAAGCCACGCCTCGACCTGCTCGGTGGTCGCCTCCGAGTTCTGAGCCAGCAGCGCGAGCGGCTCCAGCCCCTTCTCCTTGGCAATCGTGGCACGCGTGCGGCGCTTGGGCTTGTAAGGCAGGTAGAGGTCTTCCAGCCGCTGCTTGGTGTCGGCGGCGCGGATGGCCTTTTCCAGTTCCGGGGTCAGCTTTTCCTGCTCCTGAATGCTCGCCAGAACTTGAGTACGCCGCTCCTCCAGTTCCGAAAGGTACTGAAAACGGTCGTGCAATGTGCCAACTTGAAGCTCGTCTAGGTTGCCTGTGGCCTCCTTGCGGTAGCGGGCGATGAAGGGGATGGTGTTGTCCTCGCCCAGCAGTTGGAGGGCATTGCGGACCTGATCGGGACGAAGCTTGAGTTCGTGGGCAAGCAGGGGAACAAAAAGCTCCACTGCCACGGAGGCTTCAGTTGTCATGGGAAATTGAGAGTGCTATAAATCGTGAGGATTCTTTGGGCAAAAAAACCATCATAGAAAACTGCTGGGTCAGGAGCAATGCAAAACCCTGAACGGACGCAAAAATCTTCTGGTGGGCTGGCCTGCCCGGAGTGCGGAAACGCTAACCTGCGGGGCACCCCGCTGGAGGGCCCGGACGGTGAGCGCTTTGTGCGGCTGTGGTGCCGTGACTGCGACGAGCGCGGCTTTTTTGAACTTCCGAAACTTCCCGACGAGACGGCTCCGGAAGACTGGCCTGCGGAGGTGTTGCAAACCCTTCAGCAGGAATGGCAGGAGTGGCATCAGTGGAAAAACCGTCACCTCCATCCGCAAAACCGCCAGCCCGGCCCCGTGGAACGCTGGGCGGGACGCTTGCTGGTTGCTGGGATTGTGGGGGTCGCGCTGCTGCTCGTGGTGGACCGGATTCAGCTTTTCGGAGTGGTTCTGGAAGACGAGACCGTGCGTCAGCAGCACATCGAGGACTACCGCCAGAAGCTGCTGCGCTCGCGCTGCCTCTCTCCGGGAATACTCCGGACCCTGCGAACGGTGCCGATCCGCTACACGCGAGAGCGGGCGGTCCATGGCAACTTCATTCAGTATGGCGAAGCCGGGGTGTACTGGGGCGAGGAGCAGATCAAGGTGCATCGCTCCAACTTCTGGTTTTTCGGAACGCCCAAAACCGGGCAGTTGGTGGACACGCTCATCCACGAGGTGCGGCACCGCACGAGTCCGGCACTGGGACACTCGGCGCAGTTTCACCTGCTGGTGAACCGCGATTCGGATTGTGTGCTGAGTCAGTGGGAATGAGCGGTGCCCGCATCAGCGGACACCGCCCCCAAGGATGGATAGCCCGTGGGGTTAGACGCTAGTGCCGCCGCCTTCCAGCAACCGCACGACGTTCCCCGGAAGCTGGTTGGCCTGTGCCAGCATGGATTGGCTGGCTTGCAGCATGATCTGGTTGCCCGTCAGGTTGGACATCTCCGCTGCCATGTCGGCATCCCGGATGGTGGATTCGCCTGCAACCGTGTTCTCCTCCAACACCTTGAGGGTGTCGAGGCTCCGCGAGATCGTGTGCTTTTGGAAGGCGCCCAGCTTTCCGCGCAAGGTGGTGATCTCGTCAATCGCGCTCTCCACGAGTTGGCTGGAATCCCGTGCGCCTTGCAGGGTGGTCAGGTCAATCTCGGAGAGTGCCTTGAAGTCGCTGTCGTTGCGCACGTTCTGCCCCAGCCGATCAATCCGGACATTGCCGAAGTCAATCATCGCCTCCTCCCCTTGGGGGCCAAGCGTGAAGTGCTTGGACTGCTGGGCGATGTGGACGAAGCCCTCCAGGCCTTCCGTCACTTCCTCCTGCGGCTCCTCAATGAACTCCGTGCCCACCTGCTCACGAACGGAACGGTAGCCGATCACGTTGCCCTCGGCATCCAGTTCGGCGACCTCGCGCTCCTGAAAGACCGGAACCTCCTTCAGCCCGATTTCGCGGCTGTACTGCACGGTCACGCCGCGAGCGCCTGAACCGGAATGTGCCGTGAGGTACTGCCCCTTTCCAAAGGCAGGCTCCCCGTTGATCGTTCCGGCCACGTCCAGTCCGGGAGCCGAGAACTCGGCCACGTTGGCCTCTTTCGTGAAAACGCCCTCCAAATCGGAAGTCACGGAGAAGGACGGTTCCTCCCCAAAATCACGGTGGCGCAGCATGAAGGTGTTGTCCGGGCCTTCAAAGACATCAATGCTGACCCCGTAATCGTTAATGGCGTTTTGCATGTGGAAAAGCACCAAGGTGCGGATGTCCTGCGACATCTGCTCCTTCGGGAAACGCTTGGGGTCGGACTGATAGCTGCTGATGATTTTGTCAATCTCCTCCTTGACCTTGCCCTTGGTTTCAAACTCCGCGTTCCGCCCGCCTTCGTTGATGACCACCTTGAAGCCCTCGCCGATGTTCTCCACCGTGAGCGGCTTGCTGCCTTTCTTCTTCGCCTGAGTGGCGACTTGGGTGATGTCCACAGGGTAGCCGTCCTTGGGGGAGGGCGGGGTTTCCGTTTCGGCAGAGTCAAAGCGCAGGTCGGTGCCCACCGTGGTTCCGCTCACGCCCATGTCGCCGTTGAGCAGCTTCTGGTGCCCAAAGGTCGTGTTCTGGGCAATCCGCTCCAGCGACTCCAGCAGGTTGTTGACCTCAATCTGGTCTGCCTCCAGCATCGCATCGTCATTGACGGCTTCGTTGGCGGCGTGGACCGTGAGTTGCTTGAGCCGGATGAGGATTTCGCTGACCTCGTTCAGCGAGCTTTCCGCGGTCTGCACCATCGAGAGCGAGTTCTCCGTGTTGCTGTGTGCTTGCTGCAACCCAACAATCGCGCCGCGCAACCGCTCCGAGGCAATCAGCCCTGCCGGGCCGTCCTGGGCGCGGTTGATCTTCATTCCAGAACTGAGCTTCTCAATGGAGCCTTTGACGTCCTGGAGATTTTGATTCGTGTGCCTCAGCGCGTTCAGCGAGGCGACGTTGTTGCGAATCCTCATGACTTTTTCACTCGGTTTGCAATCTCAATTTGCAGTTAGCCCATCCATAGATTCAGGGCGCTTTTCCCCCTTTTCGGCACTTCGGCCAAAAACTTTAACGCAAGCTCTTGATTTTCCGCAGGCTCTGCCCAATGATGGACTTTGTTGATTTGCACCCACGCCATGCCCCAACGACCCAACCGCCTGCTTGAGTACGTGGACGCGCTCCACACCACCAGCCCGCTTCGGTTCACCCAGATTGACCGTCATGTCTGGGAAACGGAACTGGAGTACTATGGAGACTTTCGGATGTGCATGCGCTTTGAGGCGAATCCGGAGACCAACACGGCGGTACTCAGCGCCGGGCATTTTCTGGATGAGCCGGAGCGCAACTCGGACTCGCTTTCCTACACCTACCACCTCGACACTCCTCCGAACGAGCAGACGGAGTTCGGGTTCATTCAGGTGATCCCCCGGCTGCACGAGGCGTATTGCGCAAAGCTGGAGCAGCTTCGCAACACGGAAAACGCCGCTGCGGAAACGCCGTAGCCCGACACGGGCGACGGGGGTCCGGAATCAGTTGTCTGGAAAAAAGAGAGGGTCGCAGGAACGCTGCCCGTGCCGAGGGGTCTCAGCACGAGCAAGGTTCTGGAACTGTGCGGTCAGGGCTTCTTCGGCTCTGCCGCCTGCTGAAGCTGATTGAGCGGGAGGAAGGGCAGCATGTTCTTGCCCATTTCAACATCGGCAACCACCTTGTTGACCTTGGGGAGGACTTCTTCCATCGTCTCCAGGAGGATGCGCTCCCGTGTCACCTCCTTCGCCTCCTTGTACTCCTCGTACACGGAAACAAAGCGGTCGGCGCGACCACGGGCGAGGTTGATGACTTCCTCGGCGTAGGCTTTCGCCTGATTGACGACCTGCACGGCTTCCCCCCGCGCTCGCGGGATGAGGTTGTTGCGGTAGCCGTCGGCCTCCTTGATCATCTTCTCCTTGTCCTCGCGGGCGCTCACCACGTCCTTGAAGGCATCGCGGACCTGCTCCGGCGGATGCACGTCCTGAAGCTTGACGTTCTCGATGCGGATGCCGGAGCGGTAGCTGTTGAGCGTTTCCTGCAAGAGCAGAGCAGTCGTGGATTCGATCAGCCCCTTGCCTTCGGTGAGCGCGTCCATCACGCCCGTATCGCCGATGACCTCGCGCATTGCGGACTCCGCCGCCGCCTTCACCGTGATGTCCGGGTTGGTGAGGTTGAAGAGGAAGTCCTCAAGGCTGGCGATGCGGTACTGCACGGTGAACTGCACATCAATGATGTTTTCATCACCCGTGAGCATCAGCGACTCCTTCTTGACATGACGATACTTGGCGGGCTGCTCTCCGGGAGGAGAAATCGTGCGGAACCCCACTTCGATGCGGCGGACTTTCGTGACCTGCTCCACATGCACCGTTTCGATGGGCGAGGGGAGGTGGTAGTGAGGTCCGGGGCCAACCACGGTCTGCACCACGCCAAAACGCCGGATCACGCCTTCCTCCTCCGGGTCCACGATGAAAAACCCGGTGGCCAGCCAGACGACCAGCGCAATGATCACCAGCAGCGTCCCAAAGCCCTTCTGTCCGCCTCCGCCCTTGAACTTGAACTTGTTCTGGAGGTTCGTGAGCAGTTCGTCAATGTCCGGGGCAGACTGGTTCTTGTTGTCGCCCCAAGGGGATTTTTTCGGATTGTTGTTCCAGGGGTCCATAAAGGTTGGTGTCGGTAGTGTTCGTTGACAGCAGGTTAGGAGCCGTCTCTCCAAAGCACAAGCGCAATCCCAGCACTCATGCGCTCAGCACCTCCACTCCGGAGGGAGTGACGCGCACGGTATGCTCCCACTGCGCAGAAAGCGAGCCGTCCACGGTGATGGCCGTCCACTTGTCTGCGAGGATGCGGCTTTCGGCGCGTCCAGCGTTGATCATCGGCTCGATGGTGAAGACCATGTTGGGCTGGAGGATGGTTCCGGTGCGCGGTTCGCCGTAGTGGAGAATCTGTGGGGCTTCGTGAAACTCGATGCCCACGCCGTGCCCGGCAAAGTCCCGGACCACCGAATAGCCGTGCCCTTCGGCGTGCTGTTGGATGACGTGCCCAAGGTCGCCCACCGTGTTGAAGGGCTTGACCGTCTGGATGCCGATTTCCAGGCATTCCTTCGTCACGTCCACCAGCTTGCGGGCTTTGTCTGAAACATCGCCGATCAGGTACATGCGGCTCGCGTCGCCATAGTAGCCGTCCAGGATGCAGGTCACGTCAATGTTGATGATGTCGCCGTCTTTCAGCGCGTATTGGTCCGGAATGCCGTGGCAGATGACGTGGTTGACGGAGGTGCAGACACTTTTCGGGAATCCGCGATAGCCCAGCGGTGCGGGGGTCGCGCCGTTCGCCAGCGTCTCGGCGTGGACCCATTCGTCAATCTCAATCGTCCGGACGCCCTCCACCACGCGCTCTTCCAGCATGTCGAGGATTTTCTTGGTGAGCTGGCAACTGCGCCGGATGCCCTCGACCTGCGCTTCGGTCTTGAGGAAAATCTTGCGGCTCTTCCGAGGGGTGCCCCACTTGGCCGGACTGGGCGGGGCCGTGCGGTCCTGCCCCCAGTGGCACTTCTTGTACTTCTTGCCACTGCCGCACCAGCACGGATCGTTGCGGGAGAGGGACCTGGAATCGGAGGTGTTGCGCATCGCAGGATTCGTGCTACTGAAGGGTGCTGAAGAGGCGGTCCAGCCGATAGCCGCTAAACAGGCTCTCTCGCGGGTCGTGGTGCCAGTAGATGATGCGTCCCTTGCCCATCACCTGCTCCACGTCCAGAAATCCCCAAAAACGGCTGTCCGCGCTGTTGTAGCGGTTGTCGCCCATCACAAACAGCTTCCCCTCCGGAACCGTCACG
>CAZQXS010000147.1:0-8542 GCA_964597275.1 uncultured Pseudomonadota bacterium
TCATCCGTCGAGCCTTAGAAGTTTATCATCACACGATTTGCCAGAGTTCCGCTTCCCCGCACGAAGTGCTGTCCTCCACAGGATTTGTTGGATGCGGCGAGGCCGAGCCAAACCTTGGGGCCACCTACAAATCCAAGTTGACGGACTCGTTGAATCAAAAGAATGATCCTCGTTGATACCGGATTTTGGCTGGCCTTGGCGAACCGTCGGGACCACTACCATGAGTTGGCCAAAGTCGCTCTGAAACAATTGCAGGGGCCAATGATGACCACTTGGCCGGTCCTCACTGAAACCTGCCATCTTTTGCTCAGCCGCATGGGTGCTGAGGCCCAGCAGCGGTTTTTGGCGAGTTGGGAGGCAGACGCTTTTCAGGTGCATCCCATTCCACAGGAGCAGATTCCCCGAATCCGTACCCTGATGACGAAGTACTCCGACCTGCCGATGGACTTGGCCGACGCATCGCTGGTTTTGCTCGCAGAACACCTTGGGCATGGGCGCATCCTTTCGACCGATCAACGGGATTTCCAGACCTATCGCTGGAAGAACCACCGCCCTTTTGAGAACTTGTTTTTATCGTAACCATGACGAACACCTTCCCATTCACCGCCATCGTTGGGATGGACCTGGCAAAGCACTCGTTGCTGTACCACGCGATTGACCCCAAGCTGGGCGGGGTGGTGCTGATGGGGCATCGCGGTTGCGCGAAAAGCACGTTGGTGCGGGCGTTTCAGGAAATCCTGCCCGCCGAGACTGCCGGGACCGCCCCATTTGTGGAAGTGCCACTGGGCGCGTCGGAGGATCGGCTGCTGGGGGCGGTGGACGCGACACAACTGGTGGAGCAAGGAAACTGGCGGGAGCAGCCCGGACTCTTGGAGCAGGCGCATCGGGGAACGCTCTACATTGACGAGGTGAACCTGCTGCCGGATCATTTGGTGGACCTGACGCTGGACGCCGCCGCGAGTGGGCAGTATCGGCTGGAGCGCGACGGACTTTCGCGGCAGGTGGACGCCCGCTTCATTCTGGTGGGCACCATGAATCCAGAAGAAGGCGACCTGCGACCGCAACTGCTCGACCGCTTCACGCATGGAGTGCTCATCCGGGATGACTACACGCCGGAGCAGCGCCGCGAAATCGTGCGGGCGCGTATGGCCTTTGAGGACGATCCGGGGGGCTTCCGGGAAGAACACGCCACCTGGCTGGAGAAGCTTCGACAGAAACTGCGGGCCGCACGGGAACGCTTGCAAGCGATCCGCATTTCGGAAGAGGTGCGCACCGCCGTTGCCGAGCAGGCCGCCGCGTTGCAACTGGAGGGAGTTCGCGCCGAGCTTGGGGTGCTGCGCACCGCCCGTTGTGCCGCCGCGTGGCGAGGCGATGAGGCGGTTCACGAAGACGATCTCGCGGAGGCGTGGACGCTTTGCTTGGCGCATCGTCAGGTTGCGGAACCTCAAACTCCGCCGCCGCCACCCCCGCCTCGCAACCAGCCCCCGGAGTCCGAAAGTCCTTCCCGTGAGCGCCCGACCCACTCTCCCCTGATGACAGCTCCCACCCCGCACCACGCTCGTCGGGAGGCCGTGCCGCTTGAACCTGCTGCGCCCTTGCCGATCAATCCGTTGCAGGAGTGGTGGAGCCGTCCGGTGCCTGCGCCCAAGCGTCCACTCCCCGTGGCGGGAGCGAGCCGGATGGTGGCCCGTCCGGAAACCGGGAGTCGCGTGGACTGGAGTGCAACGGTTCGGGAATCGCTCAAGCAGGGCTGGCGAGTCGGGAAAAAGCTCAACCTGCGCTTCCGCAAACCGCAGCGCCAACCGCTGGTTTGGCTCTTTTTGGACGCAAGTCGCTCTGCCGGGGCATTGAAATTTCTGGGCGCGGCACGAGAAGCCATCCGGAGCTTGGGGTTGCGTCAGGCAGCGCGTCGCTTTCAAATCCTGTTGCTCCAGCATGATGATTTGCAATGGCGCGTCAAACGCGGCACGGCGCAGGCGGCGGATCGGTGCTTGGCTGATTTGACGGAAGCCTCTGGAAAGAGCCTGCTGCACCACTCGCTCTGGAAACTCACCCAAGCCGTGCAAAAAGCTGGAGTCCTGCCCGGAGACCGCGTGTTGCTGTGCAGCGACGGCCTGTTCACGCCGGAATCCAAAGCCTCGCTTCTAGCAGAAAAGCTGCGCTTTCGCCAACACCTCCAGCGGCTCACCCAACGCATTCCTGCGGTGGCATGGTTGCATCCGGCTCCCAAGCGCGGCATGCAACGCTGGATTCCAGAACTCGCTTCAGACACGCCTGTGCACTTGGTGCCGCTGAGGTGAGCGGGTCAGGTTTGTGGGAGAAACACGTTGAGGAATGGCTGGTTGCGAAAGAGGCGGTAAACCGTGAAGTCCCGGTCAATCGTGATGATCTCGTTGGTCTCCAACCGCTCGGCAAGGACAAGGAGGGTCGCATCGGCAAAATCCATTGGCAAATCCGCGTATTTCTGCATCAGTTCCGTGAGGCGGTCAAAATCCCCCACGTCGAGTTCTGCCAAGGTTAAGCCGCCGCGCCGAGTCCATTCCAAGAAATCCAGCCGTGCCTGCGCATTGAAATCAAGGAGATGACAGACCTCGGTGATGACCGCTAAGGTGGAAACCAGCTCTCCCTCAAAATGACTGATGAAATCGGTGGCTTGCTGATGATGCCGATCCCCACCGTCAAAAAGCGCAACGAGAGGACCAGTGTCAGCGACGACCTTTTTTGGCATGAACCTTTTCCCGGACAAGGACTTTCGCGTTTGTGGAGAGGTCGTTGCGCCCACTGCTGTGTTTCCCGAACAAACCTTTCCCAAGTTCCCACGGGGTCTTGCGCTCGTTTTGCTGCTGAAGGTAGTCTTCCAAGCACTTGCGGACCAAGGCCGATTTCGTGGTCCCTTCAAGGTCGGCGAGTTGAATTAAACGACTTTCCAGTTCGGAGCCGAGACGTACAGTGATGGTCATGGTTTTTCCATTGCTGAGAGTGTAAGACAAAACCGTATTACACACACTTTGCGTTGTCAATTCGGAATTTGAAGAAGAGCCAAGATCGAGGTCTGATCATTGCCGGGACGCAGAGCAGCAGCGGCAAGACGGCAGTGGTGGCGATGTTGCTGGCGGCGTTGCGGCAGCGCGGGATTCCGGTGCAACCCTTCAAGGTCGGGCCGGACTTCATTGATCCGGGCTATCACCGCACCTACGCAGGCATCGATTCAGTGAATCTGGATGCGTGGATCATGGGAGAGGCGGAGGTGCGTCATGCTGCCGAGCGATTCACGCAAAACGCAGTCGGTGTGGTCGAGGGGGTGATGGGGCTGTTCGACGGGGCGAACCCGGACAACGACGCAGGCAGCACCTACGAGGCCGCCTGCTGGCTGGACTGGCCGCTGGTGTTGGTGGTGCCCTGCGCCCACGCGGGACGTTCCATCGTGGCGGGCATCCGGGGTTTTTTGCACGAGGCGGGGCCGGAGCGCTGTCTGGGCGTGATCCTCAACCAAGTCAGCAGCGAGGGCCATGCCACGTATCTCCGGAAAGCGTGTGCGAACCTCGAAGTGCCGCTGCTGGGCATCGTGCCCAAACTCCCGGAACTCGATTGGCCGGAGCGCCATCTTGGGCTGCAAGCCAGCACGGAACGCGAACTGCCCGCATCGGAGGCGCTTGCGGAACTGGCCGAGCAACACTTGGCAATCGGGCGAATTTTGGACGTGGTGAGCGTTCCTGCTGAAGACAATCGAGAGCCTGCTGCGGTACGAAAATCCAGAAAGGCCCGGAAGCGTATCGGCGTAGCGCAAGATGCGGCGTTTCATTTTTACTACCGTGCCAACCTCGCATGGCTGCGGGAACAGGGTGCCGAAGTGGTGCCGTTCTCGCCCTTGAGCGATGCAACGTTACCTAAAAATCTGGATGGACTCGTGCTGGGCGGAGGCTTCCCGGAAGTGTTCGCGGAACAGGTTTCTGCCAACACAACCATGCGCAATGCCTTGCGGGAGGTCGTTGCTGCCGGAATGCCGTGCTATGCGGAATGCGGGGGACTGATGTTGCTGGCCGAAGGTTTGGAGACGAAGGGCGGACGCACTTTTCCGATGGTCGGCGTGGTGCCGGGAAGGGTGCGCATGACGGATCGGCTTCAGCATTTTGGCTACTGTTGTGGAAACACCGAGGGGCTTCCGGAAGCACGGGGGCACGAGTTCCATCACTCGGAGTGGATGGAGGAATCGGAGCGGGCCAACCTCTGGACCGTCACGCGCCACTCCACCGGAGTTTCGCGCCGCGAGGGCTTTGGCACGGAAACGCTACATGCCTCCTACGTCCACCTGCACTTTCCACAAGCCGCGCCACTGCTCCGGAAAGTGTTGCGGCTTTGAAAAATTTAGCGGCTCTGGTTGCAAAGCGACTTGCCTTTGCAGCAGAGAAGCTTAACTTCATAAAGAGCATTTTTTCACGAGGGCTGTTCCCGGCCTTTGAAGGCAGACTGCGGGGAAACGTCAAGGAGACACAGAGGCGGTCTGAAAATTCAGTTTAGGAGATACCTATGTCCACCCAAGCACTTGAGCGATCCCAAGGATTTGCTGGAATCACCACCCGCACGGTTGCCGCCTTGCTGATGGCCGTTGCCGGAGTTGCGTTGCTGTACGCTGTTGGCTTTGCGGCTGGTTCCGGAAACGTGCTGCACAACGCGGCGCACGACACCCGGCACTCGGCAGCGTTTCCCTGCCACTAAGACCCAAAGGGAAAAACCATGATTTCACGCGCACTGCTGGTGGTGTTGCTCGCCGGAGTGATTGGTGGGGTGCTGGTGACTGGAGCGCAGGAGTTGCGAGTCACCCCACTGATTCTGCACGCTGAAACCTTTGAGGGCGAAGTGGCGGCACAGTCGCATTCCGAATCCACGTCTGCCGGGCATTCGCACGAGGAAGAGGGCTGGGCCCCCGGTGACGGCCTTGAGCGCACGCTCTACACGGGCATGTCGAACATCGTCACCGGAGTCGCCTTCGCGTTGTTGCTGGTGGCGGTGTATCTTTTGCGCGGCAAGCCGATGGATTTTAATGCGGGACTGCTTTGGGGCGCGGCGGGATTTATGGTATTTGCAGGCGCACCCGCGCTGGGACTGCCTCCGGAACTTCCGGGAATGACTGCCGCAGGACTGGCCTCCCGGCAAGCGTGGTGGATTGGCACCGTGATCGCCACAGCGGTTGGCATTGGCCTGTTCGTGGAGACGAAAACCCTGCTGCCCCGCTTGCTTGGAGCGGTGGCCATCGCCCTGCCCCATGTCATCGGGGCACCGCACCCGCATGTGCTGGAAAGCAACGTTCCGGCGGAGCTTTCTGCGCAGTTTGCGGTGGCCTCGCTGTTCACCTCCGCATTCTTCTGGATGGTGCTGGGCGCGGCCTCTGGATACTTTTTCAACAAATTGGTGTCTCCGGATTCCCGACTGGAAGCCGCCCCCGCATGAGTCGTTGCCCATGATCCGTGCCGATTTCGTTGACACCGTTGGCAACACGCCGCTGATCAAGCTCCGCAAGGCTTCGGAGCGCACGGGTTGCACGATCTTGGGCAAGGCGGAGTTTATGAATCCGGGCGGGTCGGTGAAGGACCGTGCGGCGAAGGCGATTGTGCTGGATGCGGAAAAGCAGGGTTTGCTGAGGCCCGGCGGGGTGATTGTCGAGGGCACGGCGGGAAACACGGGCATCGGCCTCGCGCTCGTCGGCAACGCCCGGGGCTACCGCACCGTGATCGTCATTCCGGAAACGCAGAGTCAGGAAAAGAAGGACATGCTCCGACTCTGCGGGGCGGACTTGCGCGAGGTGCCTGCGGTGCCGTACCGCGATCCCAACAACTACGTCAAGTACTCCGGGCGGCTCGCCGAAGAGCTTGCGAAAACGGAGGCCAGCGGCGCGATCTGGGCGAACCAGTTCGACAACGTTGCCAACCGCCAAGGACACTACGAAACCACCGGCCCGGAAATCTGGGAGCAGACGAACGGCACCGTGGATGCCTTCATCTGCGCGGTGGGCACGGGAGGGACGCTTGCCGGCACCGGGATGTTCCTCAAGGAGCGCAATCCGGAGGTCGTCATCGGCCTTGCCGATCCGGGCGGCGCGGCGCTGTACAGCTACTACACCACGGGGGAGTTGAGCGCGTGGGGCGACTCGATCACGGAGGGCATCGGACAGGGGCGCATCACCGCCAACCTGGAGGACGCTCCGGTGGATCACGCCTTCCAAATTCTAGACGACGAAGCCCTGCCCGTCGGCTTCGATCTCATCCGGGAGGAAGGTCTGGCCCTCGGTGGCTCCGCCATGCTCAACGTCGCCGGAGCAATCCGGCTGGCCGAAAAGCTGGGGCCGGGCAAAACCATCGTCACCGTCCTCGCGGATTCCGCCTCGCGCTACCAGTCCAAGCTCTTCAACCCGGAGTTTTTGCGCTCTAAAAATCTCCCCGTCCCCAAGTGGATGGACGCCTGAATCCGGGCTTGCCCCACCTTAGCCTATCGGTTAGTGTGGAACTGCGACGGTCCACACGAATACTTTCCTGCTTTTCCTGAGAGCCAAATGCGTCTGTTGATTTCCCTCGTGTTGGGAACCCTGTTGCTGGCGGCCTGCACCGAAGAGGAGCGCAACAAGCTCTTCAAGGAGGCCGACAACATTCTGGGCAAGGACATGCGGGTGTCCTATGTAGCCGACAACGGCAAGATTGTCAGAACATGGACCGTGCGGGACGGCAAGGTGACGACGAACAAGAATCCCGATGGCTCGTCTTCGGGCTACTACTACTTCTGGAGCGAGGAGACTGGATACGTCCAAGTCCCAATCCTCCGCACGATCATCGAAGAAATCAAGAAGTAGGGCGCAATGTTCAAGGGAATGCACGACCCCGTGTGGGTGTTTGACGTGGAGTGGGTGCCGGACCCGGTGGCGGGGCGCATCCTGCACCAGCTTTCACAGGAAACCCCAGATGCCGAAGTCGTGCAGGCGATGTGGAAAGCCGGAGGCGCGAATGAGGAAAATCCGATGCCCTTTCTCAAGACCACGCTCTGTCGCGTGGTCTCCATTGCGGCGGTGGTCCGGTCCAAAAGCTCAGACGGAATCAGCCTGAAGCTGACCTCGCTCCCCCACGATGTGACGGATTCGGCTCAAACCAATGAGGCCGCCATTCTCTCCCGCTTCCTTAACGCCGTGGGCGACAAGAAGCCGCAACTCGTCGGCTTCAACTCGCAGCGGGCGGACCTCAAGATTCTCGTGCAGCGGGCGGTGGCCAGCGGGGTGCAGGCCGCAACCTTTGCCGAACGCCCCAACAAGCCGTGGGAGGGCATTGACTATTGGGACACCAATAAAAGCGACCACAACATTGACCTCATGGGCATTCTCGGCAGCTACGGAAAGTCCACCCCCTCCCTCAACGAAATGGCGGCGGTGTGCCGCATTCCAGGCAAGCTCGGCGTGGACGGGCAGGAGGTCGCCCCGCTCTGGCTGGAGGGGCGCTGGGACGAGATTGTTGCGTACAACGAATGTGACGCGCTCACGACCTACCTGCTCTGGCTGCGGCTCGCGCATTTCGGAGGATTCTTTGACGAAGGGCAGTACGCCGCAGAGCAGGACCGTGTGCGGGAACTGCTGCAATCCGAAGGCGAGGCGGGCAAGACCCACCTGCTGGAATTTCTGGAAGAGTGGGAGCGGCTGGCCACCGAGTACCCTTCGTGACCCCACCAGCCGCCAGCTACCTTGGCTGTCCGGAATGGGCCAATGCAGACTGGCGAGGCACCCTCTTTCCAGCCAAATCAAAATCCGCTGATTTTCTGCAACACTACGCCTCCGTCTTCAACACGGTTGAGGGCAACACCACCTTCTATGCTTTGCCCCGCCCCGAAATCATCCTGCGTTGGCGGGAACTCACGCCGGAGGGCTTCCGCTTCTGCTTCAAGTTCCCCAAGCGCATCTCCCACGAACATCGGCTCCGCAACGTTCGGGACGAGTTGGCCACCGTCTTTCGGACCTTTGCCCCGCTTGCCGAGCGGCTGGGACCGCTCTTCCTGCAACTCTCGGCGGCGTTCGGTCCCAGCGAGCTTCCCATCCTCAACGATTTTTTGCAAAGGCTCCCCCCGGATTTCCGTTATGCGGTCGAGGTGCGGCATTCTGCATTCTTCACAGGGGGTGATGCGGAGACTCGGCTGAACGACACCCTCCGGACCCATCGTGCGGCACGAGTCGTGTTCGACACCACCACGCTGTTTTCCAGCACCGAACGCGACCCGGACACGCAGGAAGCCCAACACAAAAAACCGCAGGTGCCCTTCCGGGACACCGTGACCGCCGATTTTGCGATGGTGCGCTTTGTCGGAGAATTGGAGGACGCGCGAAACCACGCACCGCTGCAAGGCTGGGCCGACCGGGTCTCCGGATGGCTCCAGCAGGGCATCATCCCGTGGTTCTTCGTCCACACGCCCGGAGATTACACCGCCCCGCAACTCGCCCGCGCCTTCCACCAAATGCTCCGCCACCGCACTCCCACCCTTCCCGCACTGCCCGACTTTCCCGGCGAACACCCCG
>CAZQXS010000148.1:0-1439 GCA_964597275.1 uncultured Pseudomonadota bacterium
CGGAATGCTTTGGGGCGGTTGCTGAGATTTCCGCCAGCTACGAACAGGCCCGCCAGCGCTTCCAGACGGTTCTGGAGGAACTGGTCGCGGAGTTGCCATTGCTGAGGACTCCGATTGATGGATTTCACGCCGGAACCGAGTCCTCCAGTATCGTTCGTCCTGAGCCTGTCGAAGGGCGAAAAACCGGACTTCGACAAGCTCAGCCCGAACGGAGAAGACGAACTTCCCACAAGCTTGTTGAGGAACCACAAGGCGCAATTGCTCGGCGCATGGTCGCGGTGGTCCGGAAGCACGAGGGATTTGTGACGCCAATGGCCGCAGTGGCCGGAGCAGTGGCCGATGAGGTTCTGGAAGCGATGGTCGCCGGACGCAGCTTGTGGCGGGCTTACGTCAACAACGGCGGGGACATCGCCTTCATGCTGGACGCAGGGGAGCGTTTTCAGGTGGGGGTGGTCAACAACGAAGCGCTGCCGGGCTTGAACGCGCAGGTGGAACTACGCTACAATCATCCGGTGCGCGGCTTGGCCACCTCCGGGTGGCGCGGGCGTTCGCATTCGCTGGGCATCGCCGATGCCGTCACGGTGTTGGCGCGGACGGCGGCAGAGGCCGACGTTGCCGCCACACTGATCGCCAATGCCGTCAACGCCGAACATCCCGGAATCGTCCGCCAGCCCGCTTGTGCGTTGGAAGACGACAGCGACTTGGGCGACCGACTTGTGACCGTGGCCGTGCCGGAACTGCCTCAAAACGTCGTGGCCTCGGCCTTGGAGTGCGGAGTCGTGTTGGCCCAAGCGCTCTTGGATTCCGGGCACATTGAAGCGGCGTACTTGGCCTTGCAGGGCGAAACCCGAACCCTTTCAAACCTTCAAACTCAACAGATTCATGACCGACCTGATCCAAATCCGCAAAACCATCATCACGCTTGAAACCATCCGACACGAAAACGGTCCCGCCCCGGAACAGCCCGTGAAGCGCGGTGCCGTGTTGATCGTGATGAAAAACCCCTACGCGGGCCGCTACGTGGACGACCTCATGCCGATGATGGACGCGCTCAAGTCCGCCGGGCTGGAAGCCTCGCAGGAACTGATCGGCCTGCTGGGCGGACCGGACGCGATTCAGGCGTATGGCAAAGGGGCGATTGTGGGCACAGACGGCGAGTTGGAGCATGGGGCGCTCTGGCACGTTCCGGGCGGCTACGCGATGCGGGAAGTGCTGGGCGGTACGGCGGCGATTGTCCCGTCCTCCAAGAAGGTCGGCGGAGTCGGCTGCACCCTCGATATCCCCATCGGCCACATCAACGCGGCCTACGTCCGCAGTCACTTTGACGCGATGCAGGTTTGTGTGCATGACGCGCCACGGGCCGATGAGATCGTGTACGGACTCGTGATGACCACGGGCGGGCGCATCCATGCGCGGGTCGGCGGCCTGCAAGTCGAGGA
>CAZQXS010000148.1:1539-8448 GCA_964597275.1 uncultured Pseudomonadota bacterium
CGAGACGGGTTCGGTGTGTCCGTAAGACTTGGCGGTTTGCTGGGGATTCGGCGTTTCGTAAAGCGTGGTGCGCTGGCGAGGGGGGCGTCCGGCACTTTCGATCAAAGCCTCCATCCGCTCCGGTCGCATCTCCTGCCCATGAACCGTGCCTGCCGCACGGGTGATGCTCTCATTCATCAGCGTTCCTCCCAAGTCGTTGACTCCGGCGTTGAGGCAGGTTTTCACGCCTTCCGGCCCCAGCTTCACCCACGAGGTCTGGATGTTGGAAAAGTGCGGGTGCAACACCAACCGAGCCACGGCGTGGACCAGCACCGCCTCCCGAAACGTCGGCCCCGGGCGAGCCTTGCCCTTCAAAAACAGCGGGGCTTCCATGTGGACGAAGGGCAGGGGCACGAATTCGGTGAAGCCTCCGGTTTGTTGCTGAAGTTCGCGCAAGCGCAGGAAGTGCCGCGCCACCTGCCGAGGCGTTTCGACGTGCCCGAACATCAGCGTGGCGGTGGTGCGAAAGCCGACCTCGTGGGCATCGCGCATCACGGAAAGCCACTGCGCCGTGTTGAGCTTGTCCGGACAGATGATGGCCCGCACCTCGTCGTCCAGCACCTCGGCGGCGGTTCCGGGCAGGGTGTCGAGGCCCGCGTCTTTCAACAATCGCAGGAACGCCTTCACCGACAATCCGAGCGTCTGCGCCCCCTGCCAGACTTCCAGCGGCGAGAAGGCGTGGATGTGCATTTCCGGAACCGCAGACTTGATCGCCGTGCAGGTGTCAAGGTAGGTCTGTCCCGTGTAGCTCGGATGAATCCCGCCTTGCAGGCACACCTCCGTTGCTCCCCGCACCCACGCTTCCTCGGTGCGTCGCACGACCTCATCCAGCCCCAAGTTGTAAGGCTTGCCCCGCAGGTTTTCCGACATCTTTCCCTTGGAAAACGCACAGAAGCCGCAGCGGAAGGTGCAGATGTTCGTGTAGTTGATGTTGCGGTTGACGGCGTAAGTGACCCCCTCCCCGCACTCCTGCTTGCGGAGATCATCGGCGGCAGTGCAAACCGCCTCGAACTCGTCTCCGCGTGAACACAGCAACCGCTCAACCTCGCCTTCGGACCATTCCAAGCTAAGGGTCGGTTTCGCCAGCAATCCCATGATTTCGGAACTGACCGAATGATTTTTCAGCCCCCACCGGGAACGAGCCATTTTTGGCGGCGACATGCCTTGTCCGGGGGACCACGAATCAACGCGAGCGAAACCTTCTCCATCGCGCAGATGCCGGACCTGCGGACGCACGGCCTCAGCCAGCCACGTCTCATCGGCGACGGCGTACTCCGGATAGATCGCCAGCCGCTCCGTGAGCAATTTGCCGCACTCGGCGGTGGCCTGCGACAACTTCAGCAATTCCGGCCACGGGGCTTCTGGATTGACGTGGTCGGGAGTCACGGGAGACACGCCGCCCCAGTCGTTGATGCCCGCCCCGATCAAACTCGCCAGATTCCCGGCGCTGAGATTCGGCGGAGCCTGAAGGTTCATTTCCGGGCCGAAAACGATCCGCGCCACCGCAATCGTCCAGACCAATTCCTCCAAGCTCGGCTCCGGGGCGTTCGCCATTTTCGTGTCCGGCTTCGCCCGGAAGTTCTGGATGATGATTTCCTGAAGGTGTCCGTGCCGCTCGTGCAATTCTCGCAGCGCCAGCAACGATTCGATGCGCTCCCGGCGGGTTTCGCCGATGCCGATGAGGATGCCGGAGGTGAAGGGGATTTTGGCGATCCCCGCCTGCCGGATCGTTTCGAGACGAGCTTCGGGGTGCTTGTCCGGCGAGCCGTAGTGCGGCCCTCCTTTTTCACACAGCCGCCGGGACGCACTTTCCAGCATCAAGCCCTGCGAAACCGAAACCTGCCGCAATGTCCGCAAATCCTCGGTGGACATCACTCCGGCGTTGAGATGCGGCAATAGTTTTGTTTCTGCAAGCAACCGTCCGGCCATTTCGGCGAGATACGAAAGCGTGGTCTCGTGTCCCAACTCCGCCAGTTCGTCACGCGCCGCTCGGTAGCGCAGCTCCGGTTTATCGCCCAGCGTGAACAACGCCTCCTTGCAGCCTGCGGCCTCCCCCTGCTTGACCAGCGCCAGCACCTCGTCCGGAGTCATGAAGTTGTGCCGGTTCCGCTTTGGCGGCTGGGCGAAGGTGCAGTAGTGGCAGAAATCCCGACAGAGCTTCGTCAACGGAATGAAGACTTTCCGGGAGTACGACACCAGTTGGCCGTGTCCCGTGTCCCGGAGTTGCCCTGCAATTTGAAGCAGTGCCGGGGTATCCGTGAATTCGGAAAGGGCCAATGCCTCGGCTTCGTTGGGTTTCCGCTCAAGAAAACTCTCCACAGGGATCCGCGTCTTCATGCTGCTGTCCAAAATGTCATCAGAATTCATTGAAACTGCCCAACCGTTCCACGATCCCCCGCTCCTGCAAGAACTCCTGCACTCTTGTCCGCACGGGCTGCTGGCACAACAGCCTTAAATCTTCCGGGGTGTCAATGTCGAGACTAATTCCGGGGAGCTTCGGGGTCTGCAATGTCAGCCCGAGCTTTCGGGCGGTGTCCAAGTGCGGAAAGTAGCTGTTCGCACCAAAGCGCAGGGGGGCCGCATTGGGAGGCGAAAGCACCACGCAATTCGAGCCTTGCTCGTCCCGCGCCGGAACAAGGGTCATCGCCGGAGCCGGGCCATGCGCCTTGAGTACGTCCTGAAGTTCCTCGACGGTGACGAGCGGGATGTCTCCGGGCACCATCAGCAGGTGCTGCGCCCCCTGCTCCGCAAGCGTGGTGCAGGCATACGCGACGGCAGCGGTCTGCCCCTCGTCCTGTCCGGTGGACAACAGGGACGCGCCCTGCCGTTGTGCAATGGCTGACGCGGTAGGACACACCGTCGCCACCACGACTTTCTCCAACTCCGGCACCGCCAGCACCGTGGTCAGCACGTCCTCGAACATCGCCACAAACAACTCCCGGCGCTCTGCGGGACTGAGGACGGAGGACAAGCGGTGCTTCGCCTCGTTCACGTTCTTGACCGGGATCACCGCCCACATGCCGATTCGCTCCCAAAAGTCCTGACTGAATTCCAGATCACCATGATGTTGCGGAAACCTCAAAACTGGAGTTCGACTTCTCTCGAAATTCCTGTATCATTGGGGGGTTGTTCGTTTCTCAAACACAGAAAAGTTTACTCGTTTCTTCAACACCTTCCAAAAGATAAAGAACATGGGCGACCTGCATCCGGCACCAACGCTCGGTGTCCTCGGCGGAAGTGGCATCTACGACATTGACGGGCTGGAAAACGTCGAGTGGCGCAAAATCGAAACCCCGTGGGGCGAGGCTTCCGACGAATTGCTGTTCGGCAGCCTGAACGGAGTCCAGATGGTTTTCCTGCCCCGGCATGGGCGGGGGCACCGCTTGAGCCCTTCCACCATCAACTACCGCGCCAACATTGACGCGCTCAAACGCGCCGGGGTCACGGACCTCATTTCGCTTTCTGCCGTCGGCTCATTTCGTGACGAATTAGCCCCCGGACACTTCGTGATCGTGGACCAGTTCATTGACCGCACCTTTGCGCGGGAAAAGAGCTTTTTCGGCACTGGGCTGGTGGCTCATGTGTCCGTGGCGCATCCCACCAACTCCCGGCTCGCCGACTGGTGCGAGGCCGCCTGCCAGAGCGAGGGGATCACGGTGCATCGCGGCGGCACCTACTTGGCAATGGAAGGCCCGCAGTTTTCCACGCTGGCGGAATCCAACCTTTATCGGCAGTGGGGCTGCGACGTGATTGGCATGACGAACATGCCGGAAGCCAAGCTCGCCCGCGAAGCAGAAATCCCCTACTGCACGGTCGCGATGGTCACGGACTACGACTGCTGGCATCCCGATCACGACAATGTTGAGGTGGACGCGCTCATCCGCGTCCTGATGGACAATGCCGACAAAGCCCGCACGCTCGTCAAGCGCGTGGCTCCACGCATGAAGGAGCGTCCGGCGATCTGCCCGTCCGGAGACGACCGCGCGCTCGAAGTCGCCCTCATCACGGCACCGGAAAAACGGGATCCCGAATTCATGAAAAAATTTGACGCCATCGCGGGGCGTGTTCTCAACCCAAAGGAGCCAGCATGAACCTTGAACCCCTCATCCGCACCATTCCCGACTACCCCAAGCCGGGGATCATGTTTCGGGACATCACCACGCTTTTGCAGCATCCTGCCGGATTCCGCCACTCGGTGGACATGCTGGTGCAGCCCTTCGCCGGAGCAGGCGTCAACCGCGTTGCCGGAATGGAAGCACGCGGCTTCATCTTGGGGGGCGCGGTCGCCCACCAGCTTTCAGTGGGCTTTGTCGCCATCCGCAAAAAAGGCAAGCTGCCGTGGCAAACCATCTCCGCCGAGTACCAGCTTGAATACGGGACCGATGAGATGGAGATCCACATTGACAGCATCAAAAATGGCGACAAGGTCATTCTGATTGATGACCTGATTGCCACCGGAGGCACCGCCTGCGCCGCCACGGAACTGATCCGTGAAGCCGGAGGCGAGGTGGTGGGCGCCAGCTTCGTGATTGACCTGCCCGACTTGGGAGGCCGCAAAAAACTGGAAGCCCTCAACGTGCCCGTCCGGACCCTGATCGAGTTCGAGGGGGATTGAGCTTGTTCTGCACTAAGCGTCAGCAAGTTCACTGACACCTTTTTGACAGTTTCGTGAAGAGCCACAAATACCTTTCCTTGTCATTCCCGCGTAGGTGGGAATCCAGCATTCTCAGAGCGACGCATGTCTTCTGGATCCCCGCCTACGCGGGGATGACGGCTTTTATGCGACCATCACCTCTCATTACCTGAGCAGCCCTCAAAACAACGCAGGCGAGGGCCGTTTTGGAATCCAGGCTCGTCATCAAAGTATTGGCCACTTCCACGCTCAGGCCAAGTTTTTCGATTTCCGGGGCTTCGGTTTCATCCTGTTTGTCCAGCACAAAGCCATCCAGAAAATCCTGATAGTAATTGGCCACCACCGTTGCCGCGACGGGGTGGCCGAGTTCCCGCAGATTCTTGGCGGTTGGTCCTTTGACCGCATCGCCGCCAACGAGTGGGGAAACGGCAACCACGGGTGCCGGACACATCCGCAAGGCTTCCCTGACCCCCGGCACGGCCAAAATGGGGTCAATGCTCAGAAACGGATTGGAGGGGCAAATCACCACGGCTTGCAGCGACGGACTGCGCAGAGCCTCCAGAAACAGCAGATTCGGCTTTGCCGTGTTGGCTCCCTGAAATCGAAATCCAGACACGGTGGGCTGGCAGCGTTCACGCACAAAGTAGTGCTGGAAGGCCAAGTCGCCATCCGGGGTTTCCACAATGGTGCGCACCAGATCGTCACTCGCGGGAACAATCCGGGAGGCCAGACCCAAGCGTTGGCAAAAATCTGCTGTGATTTCAGACAGCGACTCTCCGGCTCGCAACCTCCGGGTGCGCTCCACATGCGTCGCCAAGTCCCCGTCTCCCAACTGAAACCACGTCTCGCCTCCCAAGGCTTCCAACGCCTGCATGAACGCCCACGTTTCATTGGCCAACCCCCAGCCTTTTTCGGGATCGGCCTTGCCGGAGAGGGTGTACATCAGCGTGTCCAAATCCGGGGAGACGTGCAGGCCCAAATGCTCGAAATCGTCTCCGGTGTTGCCCACGATCATCAGTTTTTCCGCAGGCATCGCCTGAGTCAGCCCCAGCGCAAGCTTGGCTCCGCCGATTCCGCCGGAGAGTGCCAGCACGGTTGGAGAAGACAAAGAGGCATTCATCGGAACAAATCCTTTTCCTTGGGACGGATCAAGGCCGAGGCGGGCGTGTTGGAAGCGGAAACGCCGTAGCCCCGAATCAGCACCACGGGTTGGCCTTCCGCCGCCTGACCTTGCAACAGCGACGCGGCGGCGGACAACTCATCGGCAATCGCCTGTTCGCTCACTCGCAGCGGCTCCCCAAACAGATCGGGCCGACCCCGCAAATCCAGCAGGGCGGGCAGTCCGGCCACTCCCAACGCCGTGCCCACTGTGCCATTACGCCATGCGCGTCCGAGGCTGTCGTTGATGATCACCGCAACTTCCGCCTGAGTCCGCTCCCGCAGCCACTCCCGCAGCCGAGCCGCCGACGCATCCGGATCAAGCGGCAACAACAGCACTTGCTCCGTGTCTCCATCTGTTTCCACGTTCGAGTGATCAATTCCGGCATTGGCCAACACCACGCCCTGACGGTTCTCCGCGATGATCACTCCGGAGCGATGCCGCACGATTTTGCGGGATTCCGAGAGGATCAATTCCACCAGGCGAGGATCCTTTTCCGTGGCTTCGGCCAGTTGGACCGCTCGTTCCGAAGGCCGCACCCCTGCCAGCTTGACGGCGCGACCTTCCGACTTGGAAACAATTTTCTGCGCAACCACGAGAATGTCTCCGTCTGCTAGGACCAAATCCGTTTGTTTCAGGATATCCAGAATCAAATCGGCCAGATCGTCCCCCGGACCCACCAGCGGCATGCCCACCAGCGCGGTCAGGGACAAAGCGGCGGGTGGCGGGTGGCGGGTGGCGGGTGGTTGACGGTCAGCGGGGGAAGTCATTTTTGGAACTCTGCCTCTATTGGAACTTTGTTCCTTAACAACTAATGCCCAACGATACGGATGCCCGCCCCATTGAGTTGGTAGCGCTTGTTGAGGAAAATCAGCACGGGGGTGAGGGATTCGCTGACCACGGAATTGTCAATGGGACCGCCGTGCCAGCCCTTCAAGCCTGCGGCTTCGACGAGGGAAAGCACGAGGGTTCGCGCCTCCACGTTGTTGCCACAAACCAGCACTTCGCCGGCAATCTCTTCGGCTTCGGTCAAATGCGCGGCGGAAACGGTCTGAAACGCTGAAACCACCCGCACGTT
>CAZQXS010000149.1:0-8434 GCA_964597275.1 uncultured Pseudomonadota bacterium
CCATCAGGTCGCGGTTGGGGTCCGGCGCGTCGCGGGGCACGAGGTAGCCCATCTGCCCGCCATAGCCGAGCTTTTGCGTGTAGCCGTGTCCGGCGTAGTAGAAGAGCAGGCGGTTGTTGGGTTTGCGTCCGTGCCGCACGATGAACTCGCGCACGGCACGTTCCATCTCCATGCGATCCGGATTCTCCACCAGCGTGACCGCAAAGCCGTTGCCTTCCAGCGCACGGCGTACCTCGCGCACGTCGTCGCGCACCCCGCGCAAGCGCGGCCAGCCTGCGGTGTAGTCGCTCACGCCAATCACGAGCGCGTGGCTCTCCTCGTACAGCCCAACTGGCTCCCCGGAAGGGGTCTTGATCTCCACGCGCTTGACCCCGCGCTTGGCCGCAAGCGCAGGCAAGGCCGCAAGCAGCGCGACCAGCAGCACCGTGAAAATCAGGGGTTTCCGCACGAAGAACGCCATTCGTTCACGCTCCGGAAGAGGCCACCGAAAGTCGTCCCGCCACCCCATGTTTTTCGATGAGGGACGCAACGAAACCGTTGGCGAGGGAGGTTTGCACAAATTCTTTCAAAAATGCCGCCGCCTTTGGGTTTCCGGGCTTGCAGCCGATGCTTTGCTGCACCACCGTGAAGCACCCTTCCAGCAGGGTGGACCCCGGAAGTTTCGGCTCCTCGTCCACCAGCTTGGGGCGCAGGCCCGCCAAGGCGTCCAGTCCCTGCTCCACAAAGAGGGTGTAGGATTCGTCCAGACTCGGTGCCCGCACCAGCTCGGCGTGCTGGAGGTTGTCTGTCAGCCAGAGGTCGTAGGCACTCCGGGAGGCGACCGCGATACGATTTCCGGGCGCGTCCACTTCGGCAATGCTCCGGAGCGGCGAATCGGGCGGCAGCAGGTAGGTCGCCTGAATCTCGCAATACGGCGGGCTGAAGGCGATGGTCTTGGCCCGCTCCGGCTCGGCGGCGATGTTGCCAATGTCCCACGCCTCCTCCGCCAGCGCGTCCGCCAGCGGCCCCGGTCGGGGATACGGGATCAGTTGACACGCCACTCCCAGCTTGGCGGCAATCGCCTTGGCCATGTCGGGCGACACCCCGTCCGGGGTGCCATCCTCGGATTCCCCAGACACCAGCAAAAAGTTGCTCATGTTGATTGCGGCCCGCAACACCCCCGTGGGAGCCAGCTCGTTCAGCAATTCTTCAGTCATGCAAGGATTCGTTCAAGAGTCATTCGCTGAAGTATTCCACAACTCCGGCAAGGACGCAAGAGGCTCTGAATGGCGAAGGTCTGTCTTTTGGGGGGATTTGTGCCTGCAACACTTGCCTTGGCCGGAGAGAACCGCCATGCTGATGCGGCTCAGTCAACCTTATCGCAAAGTAGGGTTTGAGCCGTCACAAAGCTTGAATCGCATCAACTGGACACGAGAGGAGGAACTCATGAAAATTGCAGTGATTGGCGGCGGCAACGGGTGCTACGCGGCGGCGGCGGCGTTGTCGGAAAAGGGACATGCGGTGCGGCTCTGGCGGCGGGATTCATCAGCCCTGCAAGCGGTGAAGGCAGAGGGCGGCATTGCCGTCAAGGACTTCCGGGGGGAGCGCGAGGTGCCCATTGCCCGCCCCACCACGTCCCTCAAAGAAGCTCTTGAGGGCGCGGAACTGGTAATGCTCCCCCTGCCCGCCACCACCCACGAGGCGTTGGCTCCGCAACTCGCCCCGCTCCTGCAAGACGGACAGGTGGTGTTTTTGCCTCCCGGAACTTTTGGCGGCTACCTGTTCGCCAAGGCCATGCGGGACGCAGGCAACCACAGCGAGGTGATGTTTGCCGAAACCGGAACCCTGCCCTACCTCGCCCGTAAGCACGGCTCCCGTCAGGTCGTGTGCAGCGGCTACGCCACCCGCTTGCCCACCGGAGTTTTTCCGGCGGCCCAAGCCGAACCCGCCTTCCGTGTTTTGAAAATGGCGTACCCTGCGGTGGAACCCTGCGAGGATTTGCTCAGTGCCGCGCTGATGAACGCCGGGCCGATCATTCACACCCCGCTGATCCTCATGAATGCAGGACCGCTGGAGCATTTCGATTCGTGGGACATTCACAACGAGGGCACCCAGCCTGCGATTCGGCGAGTCACCGATGCACTTGATGCGGAGCGCATCCGGGTCCGCGAAGCCTTGGGGTACGCCGCCCCGCACTTCCCGTTGCGGGACCACTACAACGGCCCTGACGATGGCGACGAGTGGATGTACGGATATTCTGCGCACGAACGGCTGGTGAAGAGCGGGGACTGGCGCGAGGACATCAACCTCCAGACACACCGCTACATGGTGGAGGACGTTGTGTTGGGAATCGCCTTCATCGTGTCGGTCGGCAAGTGGGCCGGAGTGGAAACGCCCATCGCCACCGGAATGCTGAGCATCGCCGGGGCCATCCTCGAACGCGACCTCCATGCCGAAGGGCGCACCCTCGAAAATCTGGGACTTGCGGGCTTGAGTCGGGAGCAAATGCACCAACTGCTACACGAAGGAATGCGCTGATGGAAGTCCCGATTGGTGTGGTGGGGGCCGGACGTATGGGCCGGGGCATCGCCCTGAGCTATGGCTATTCCGGGAAGTCCGTCGCCCTCCTTGACCTCAAGGAGCGCGAACGCGCCGCCTGGGAAAATCTGGTGGACGCGGGCAGAACGGAATTGCGGGCGGATCTGAATTTTTTGGCCTCCGTCCAACTGCTGGACGAAACAGAGGTGGAAGACACCTTGAACCGGATCAGTCATCATCCCCGTGATGAAGCGGACAGCGTTTTACCGCAGTGTCCGATCATCTACGAAGCGGTCCCGGAAGTGATGACCGCAAAAGCAGCCGCGTTCGCCTTGGTGAGCGAGGCCGCTGATCCGGAAGCCGTGATCGCCTCGACCACCTCCACCTTTCTCGTGACGGAACTGGCGAAGCTGGTGCGAAATCCGGGACGGTTCATGAATGCCCACTGGCTCAACCCAGCCCACCTGATGCCGCTGGTGGAAATCAGCAAAAGTCCACAAACCTCAGCCGAGGCCATCGCACTGCTGAAGGGTTCGCTGACCGCCATTGGCAAGCAACCCGTGGTCTGCAACGCCTCGCCGGGCTACATCGTCCCCCGGATACAGGCATTGGCAATGAACGAAGCCGCCCGCTTGGTCGAAGAAGGCGTGGCCTCCGCCGAAGACATTGACCGGGCCATCCACTACGGCTTTGGGCCGCGCTTCGCGGTGCTGGGACTGCTGGAGTTCATTGACTGGGGCGGCGGCGATATTTTGTACTACGCCTCCAACTACCTCAGTCAGGCGGTGGATCAACGCTATCAGGCTCCAAAAGTCGTGGTGGAGAACATGGAGCAGGGGCGCAACGGCGTTCGGGATGGCGTCGGCTTTTTCGATTATTCCGGGGTGGACACCGGAGCCTACCGCAAGCGGCGGCTCGGCGAATTTGTCGCCCTCATGAAGCACTTGGATTTGCTGCCCAAACGTCCGCAACGCGAGGATTGAGGGCTTCAGCGAGAACGCGGCAACGGCACTGTGCTGAACAGGAAGAATCCCACCGCCGCCACCACAATCGAGGGGCCGGACGGGGTGTCAAAATACAGGGAGGTGGAAAGGCCCAAGGCGACCGACACCACGCCAACGAGGGCGGCTCCGATGGCCATTTGCTCCGGAGTGCGGCTGTAGCGACGCGCCGCCGCCGCCGGAATGATGAGCAGTGAGGTGACGAGCAGAATGCCGACGATCTTCATGGCGAGCGCAATCAGCCCGGCGATCAGCAGCATGAACACCAGTTGCAGACGCATCGCCGGAATGCCCTCGGCCTGAGCCAGCGACTCGTCCACCGTCACCGCCAGCAGGGGGCGCCAAATCCAGATGAGCAGTCCGAGGATCACCGCACCACTGCCGTAAATCCAGAGCAAATCTGTCGTGCCCACCGCGAGAATGTCGCCGAACAGGTAGCTCATCAAATCCACGCGCACCCACGTCATCAGGCTGATCACCAGCACACCGAGGGAGAGCGAAGCGTGCGAGAGGGTGCCGAGTACGGCATCGCCCGCTAGTTGCCGTTGTTGCTGGAAGACGAACAGCAACAGAGCCACCACCAGCGCCACGGCGAACACGCCGAACGTGAGGTCAAACCCCAGCAGAAAACCCAGCGCCACGCCAAGCAGCGAGGAGTGGGCCATCGTGTCGCCAAAGTAAGCCATCCGCCGCCAGACCACAAAGCAGCCCAGCGGCCCCGCCACCAGCGCCACCCCGACTCCCGCCAGCATCGCCCGCCAGAAAAAATCATCAAGGATCATGGCGGGCCTCAGATGTCGGATTGGTGTGATGGTGTTCTGGATGCACAGCCCCCGACAGGTGATGGGTGTGGTCGTGGTGATGGGTGTACACGGCCAGCGCCGTGCCCGATTCCAGCCCAAAGAGCCGCAGGTATTCCGGGTGCAGGCTCACCTCTTCGGGCTGCCCCTCGCAGCAAACGTGACGGTTCAGGCAGATCACCCGATCCGTGGAGGCCATCACGACGTGCAAATCGTGCGACACCATCAGCACCCCGCAGCCATGCCGATCCCGAATCCGCCCGATCAACTCGTACAGTTCGGCCTCCCCCATGTAATCCACCCCTTGCACGGGTTCGTCCAGCACCAGCAGTTCCGGATTTCCCAACAACGTGCGGGCCAGCATCATGCGCTGGAACTCCCCGCCCGACAAGCCCTGCACGGGTTCGTCCATCAGGTGCGCCACTCCGGTTTCCTCCAGTGCCGCCTGAACTTGCGCACGGGGCTGGGAGGCGGTCAGCGTCATCATCCGCGACACTGAAAGCGGCAACACGGGATCCACGTTGAGCCGTTGCGGCAGGTAGCCGATTCGCAGCCTTGGACGCTTGACCACACTTCCCGACCCCGGAGGCCGCAGTCCGAGCAGAATTTGCAAAAGCGTGGTCTTGCCCGCTCCATTCGGGCCGATGACCGTAACGATCTCCCCCTCGGAAACCGTCAGCGAAACCTGCTCCAGCAGTTGCGACCTTCCGAGCTTCAGGGAAATTCCGGAAGCTTGGAGCAGTGGGCGGTGAGCGGAATCGGCCATCACTCAGGCACCGCAATCCCGACAGGTTCCGGTCACTTCGACCACCTGTTGGGCGACCGCAAATCCCGCGTGTTCCGCATCCTGCTGGATGGTCCGGGCAACCCGGCGGCTCTTCAGTTCGGCAACGGTACGACAACCGCGGCAAATCAAGAACTGCGCGATGTGCTCCGAGTCCGAGTGCATGCAGGCCGTGAAGGCGTTCAGGCTGGTGAGGCGATGCACCAGCCCGTGCTCAATCAGAAAATCAAGGGCGCGGTACACCGTGATGGGCGCCGAACGCCGACCCGCAAAATCCATTTGCTCCAAAATGTCATACGCCCCCAGCGGCGCATGGCTCCCCGCCACAATCTCCAACACCCTCCGCCGTTGCGGAGTGAAGCGCACCCCGTGTTGCTGGCACACGGATTCGGCATTGAAGAGAATCTGCGCCAAACAATCGGAGTGGTCATGCCCTCGTGTTGGAAACCCCTGCTGTGCTGTGTTCATAACGGACTGCTCGATGCACGGAATGGTTGACGATGCCCAAGCTGAGGCTTACAATGAATGTAACTTTATAACATGTCCTGAAGAGAGAGGCAAGGAATCCGGATGAACTTGAAAACGGCGCAAGCCGCTATTTTGCTGACGCTGATGCTGGCGGCCACTGCCGCCCACGCCAGTCCGCAGGTGGTCGCCTCGATCAAGCCCCTGCACTCGCTGGTGTCGGGCGTCATGTCCGGGGTCGCCGCCCCCAGATTGTTGATTCGCGGTCATGCCTCGCCTCACAACTATTCGTTGCGTCCCAGCGATGCGAGCGCGTTGCAAGAGGCCACGGTGGTGTTTTGGGTGGGAGTCGAACTGGAGCCGTTTCTGGAAAAGCCGCTCCAGTCTCTGGCTCGTCAGGCCAAGCTGGTGGCCCTTTCCGAAACCAAGGGGCTTCACTGGCTGAAAACACGGGAGGACTTTGTCTGGGGGGATCACGCCCACGAAGAGCATGAGGCCCACGCGGAACACGGCACTCCCCACAGAGACCCGCATCTTTGGCTGGACCCCCGCAACGCCGCAGTCCTTGTAGCCGCCATCACGAAAACCCTCCAAACCGTGGATCCGGACCACGCCGCAACGTACCAGAAAAACGGGCTGGCTCTCCAAAAACGGCTGGCATCGCTGGATGCTCAACTCCGCGAGAACCTGACTCCCGTTTCCAGCAAGCCCTACCTCGTCTTCCACGACGCCTACCAGTACTTTGAGAAACGCTACGGCTTGCGCCCCCTAGGTGTCGTCATGGTCCATTCCGACCGCCCCCCCGGAGTGAAGCGGTTGCAGAGCCTGCGGCGGCAGCTTCAGGACACCAACGCACGTTGTGTCTTCACAGAGCCGCAGTTTCCGCCTAAACTGCTGGAAGCGGTGACCCGTGGCCTCGAAGTCAAACAGGGGGAGTTGGACCCGGTTGGCGCAGAACTCACGCCCGGACCCGACTTGTACTTCACCCTGCTCAACAACCTTGGCGCGTCCCTGCGAACGTGCCTGCTTTTCAAATAGGAATTCCAGAATGAAGGTCACACGACTGTACACGGGCGACGATGGCCAGTCGCATTTTGAGGACATCGATGTCCCGCTTTTTGATCAGGGCGACATCGGTCAGTTGTCCGAACTCGTCCCGGCGACAGGGGTGATTTTCCGGGAAACCTCCGGGGAGTACCACTACGAGTGGCACAACGCCCCACGACGGCAGTACATCGTGATGCTGGAAGGTTCGGTGGATATTGAAATCGGAGACGGAACCCGGCGGGTGTTTCAGACGGGAGACATTTTGCTGGCCGAGGACACCACCGGGCAAGGGCACCTCAGCCGCGCTGTCAACGGACAGCCCCGGAAGTCGCTGTTCCTCACGCTGGATTAGTTCCACAGCTTGAGTCCTGAACTGTGCAGGGCTGACACAAAACTTTGGAAAAGTGGTGTCTCTCCCCGTTCGTGCTGAGCCTGTCGAAGCATGAACGATTCACCTCTTTCCCTATGCTCAAGAAAGGCTTCAACAGACTCAGGGCGAACAGAATCTCCACACTCTGGTACAAAACGACTACAACCAGACAACCATGACCACTCAAAAACCGCGAATCGCCGTCCTCGCGCTCGGCGGCACCATTGCGATGGTGAAAGGCAAGACCGCTGTGCGCCCGGGGCTTTCCGCCGAAAACCTGATTGCCGCCGTTCCGGACCTTGCCGAACTGGCGGACCTCCGTGCCGAGACCATTTCCAAGCTCGGCAGCTTCGACCTCACAGTGGACAGCCTGCTGGAGGTCGCCACGCGCATTCAGGAGTTGGCGAATCGCGGCGAAGCGGACGGCGTGGTGATCACGCAAGGCACGGACACGATCGAGGAAACGGCGTTCCTGCTGGACGTGGTGCTGAATGTCAGCATTCCGGTGGTCGTGATTGGGGCGATGCGCAATCCGCTGATGACCGCCCCGGATGGTCCGGGAAACTTGCTGGCGGCGGTGCGCACCGTCACCGACAAGCACGTCCGGGAACGGGCGCGGGAGCTTGGCGTGTTGGTGGTGATGCTCGACTCGATCCACACCGCCCGGCATGTGGCCAAGGCCGATGCCAGCCGCATTGACGCCTTCGCCAGCCCCGCCACGGGTCCGGCGGGAGTGTTGATCGAAGACCGTGTGCGCCTTCACATGTTTCCGGATCGTCACTGGCATCAGCACCTCGCGGAGCTTTTCTCAGGAACACGCCTCGCGGACGTGCGGAGCAATCCGAAAAATGTGGGTTTCGTGACGATTGGACTGGACGAATCCGGCGGATTGCTCAAGGCATTGAGCGAAAGCAAGGATTTGCTGGGCTACGACGGACTCATCCTTGCCGCGATGGGCGGAGGCCACGTTCCGGGAAAGCTCGCCGATCACGTCTCGGCCCTCGCGTCCCGCATTCCCGTGGTGATTGCCCCCCGTGCGGGTTCCGGAATTTTGCTGAAAAAAACCTATGAGATGATCGGCGCGGAACTGGACCTCGCCAAACGCGGCACGATCAACGCAGGCAGTCTGCCGCCGTTGAAGGCTCGCGTGTTGCTCACGCTGCTGCTACAGGCGCAAGCCACTCCGGAACAAATCGCAGGGGCGTTCGCCGCGTTTGGTTAGCAGATCTGATGCATGCTTGGCTTTTCCGTTCGGGCTGAGCCTGTCGAAGCCCACGCGCATCCTCGACAACAGGAGCCATCGTCAGCCCTCCGTTTTCGGGAAAGCCCCGCCTGCGGCTTGCCAGCGTTGCAGCACCTCCAAAACCTCCGCTTCCGGAAGCCCGGTTTCCTGCACCAAGAACCCCACCTCAACGGAAACCTCCGCCTGCTGATCCCGCACCGCCTTGCC
>CAZQXS010000150.1:0-8424 GCA_964597275.1 uncultured Pseudomonadota bacterium
AGGTGCCGGAGTTGGAAGCGTGATCGCTCGTCGTGAGGCGGGAGGAAAGTCCGGGCAGCGCAGGGCAGGGTGCTGGCTAACGGCCAGGCGGCGTGAGCCGACGGAAAGTGCAACAGAAAAGACACCGCCGATGGCCCCTTGGGGCACAGGCAAGGGTGAAATGGTAGGGTAAGAGCCTACCGCGCCTCTGGTGACAGGGGTGGCAGTGTAAACCCCACTTGCTGCAAGTCCATGTAGAACCGCAAGCGGACGGCCCGTCCGGCGGTTGGGTAGGATGCTAGAGGCGGCTGGTAACAGTCCGTCCCAGAGAAATGGTCACGCTCCGGGGCTTCCCCGGAGACAGAACCCGGCTTATTTCCAACTCCGGTTTTCTTCAGCGCCGCTTGGGTTGTGCCCGATAGCGGCCAAGGTATTCCTCCAGCACGCGCTGTTCCGGAAGTTCCAGCGCCCTCGCGTAACTGCTGAGGTAGCCCTTCAGGTAGATTTCTGAGGGGAAGGTCTCGTAGTGTTCCGATTCCAGCGCCTCCAGATAGACCTGCCGCACGCAGGTCACGGCAGTGAGTTCCTCAAAGTTCACCTCCGCCAGGTTGCGGATGTCCCGCAAGGTGGGTCCGTCAAAATAGAGGGTCTGCCCTTCCTCTTCGCGATGCTCCAGATACAACTGCACGCGCTCCCGTGAGGAGTCCACCTTGGCGTTGAGCTGCTGGTAGGTGGAGCGGCGCTGATGCACCTGTCCGGCAAAGGCGGAGCTGCTGTCTGCCGAGGTCGCAGGCAGGGTTTCGGGTTCAGCCGCCTCCGGTTTGGAGGGCTCCTGCGGAGAACGAGCCAAAAAGCGGGTGGCGGATTCAAGGAACACGACCTTGTTGCTGGGCGTGGACTTGCGGGGAGGGGGCGAGATCCGGGGAGGCTCCGGCAGCGGTTCCGGTACTGGGGGAGGCGCTTCAGGTTCGGAGGCGGTTTGCGTGAGCAGTTCCTGGTCGTACCCGTTGCGGGTGTGGGGGTTGATGAGCTTCATGTAGGCGCGGCTCACCCGCTGGAGTTGCTGCTCCATCTCTTCCGCCTCAACCAAGGAATACGCGGCCAGCGACTCCGCCCGGATGTCCTCGATGCACCGCTCGTAGGCTTCCTGCACCTGCTCAGGGGGTGCCGTGGCTTCGATGCCCAACACCGAGTAGTGCGTTTCTGGAGGGACGACTGGATCAAGCGAGCCAGCGACCTTGGGCCTCGTCATGTGCCTTCTGTGGAGCTGAGTTCCGTGATGCGGGGGCGCTGGGAGCGCTGTTGGAGGATGGCGCTGCAAATCACCGAAAGGCGCTTGGCCGTCCCGGAGTTGGGCTGGTCCATCACGAGGGGGCGGCGTTGCAGGACCGAGTGCCACACTGCGTCCTCGTGCTCGACGTGCCCCAAGAACTTGAGGCGGAGGCCGAAGTACTTGAAGCAGGCGGTTTCCATCGCCGAGCCGATGCGCATGTCCTGCGCGTTGCGCACCTGGTTGAGGATCAGCTTGGGCTGGAATTCCTCGATTTCGCGCTCGATGAACCGTCCCAAGGTGCCGCCTTGCCGACGCATGTACTCGATCAAGTCCTTGGGAGTGCGGACGCCTTGGGGGTTGTTTGAGAGCAGCAACTGCTCGATTGCGTCCCGGAGTCCCTGCTCGTTGCCGTCCGAGCGCAGTTTTCGGTAGAAGGAGTTCTTGATGAAGCGGTACGCGTTTTCGATGGAGGTCGGTTCCGGGACCGCAATCAGCAGGTGGGTGTCGGCGAGCAGAAAGAAGTCAATGGTGTTGTAGGCCGTGCCTGCTCCGAGGTCGAGCAGCACGCAGTCGGCCTCCAGCCGCTGGAGCGCGCGCATGAAGCGCAGTTTCTGCGTGTGCTTGAGGTTGGCGATTTCCACGCCATCGCGTGCGCCGCTGATGAGGCTGAGGTTGTTGATGCCCGTGGAGATCAGCAGTTGGTCCACGTTCTCGACAAAGTGCCCGACGAACTCGGAAACCCCGCGATCCGGATTGTTGACCCCCAGCCAGGTGTGGAGGTTCGCCCCGCCAAGGTCCATGTCCACCAGCACCACGCGGTAGCCGCGCTGGGCCAGCATGGTTCCAAGGTTGCCGGTGATGAAGCTCTTGCCGACGCCTCCCTTGCCGCCGCCAACGGCCCAGATTTGTTTGGGATTCAGCAACCGCATTGACGGCTCCGGGGGTGGTGGGCGGCAAACGTGTCAGGTGTGTGCATCAATAGCCTTGTGTTGACCAGCGGTTGGAAAGCGCGATGAAGCTTCCGACTTTTGCAAAAAATTCTGCAAGTCACCAGCCAGAACCGTTTCAGGGGCAGGGGCGCAACCGGATTCGTCATGATCCGCTCGGCAGCGCGTCCGTTTTAGCTGCCATGATGAAGTCGGCTTCGGAAAGTCCGTCCAGCGTGTGGGTCCACCAGCGCACCGTGACGAACCGGAAGCCCAGCACCACTTCGGGATGGTGGTTTTCGGACTCGGAAAGCTCACCCACCTGCTGCGTGAACGCCAGACCCGCCCGGTAGCTGCGGAACGAGAATTCGCGCTCCAAACGCTGGGCGGCCTCCATGCGCCAGTCTGGATGCAACTGCTGCTTGAGCGTGAGACATGCGGATTCGGAAAGCGCCGGCACCTCGCCCCGGCACGAGGGACAGGGCTTGGCGGCAAGCGGAGTGGAGGTTTCAGGAGTCATCATGGCGGATTCTGTTCAAGATTTTTCGCAATTTGCCGATACGGAGGTAAGAAGGATTTTGAACATGCGATTCCGATTTTACTTCCTGCTTGTGATGATCGCACTTTGGATGGGGTGCAGCAACCCCAATCCGGAGTTTGCGGTGCCCTCGTTCATCAGCCGCCTCACGAATGGCGACCGCCACATGGGCTGGGGGCTGACCTATTTCGAGAGCTGGCGTCGCAGCCGCCAGCCGCGCTACCTGACCCTTGCGGAAACCAAGACCGTGGACGCCATCCACGCCTTTGCCGCCTTGGAGTCGGACACTTCCCCGCGCATCAACGAGTACTATGTGGTGCGGGAGCGTCGCATCCGGGGCTGCCGTCTGCTCGCCGAACTGCAATTCGAGGCGATCAACAACGGCTTCTCACTCAAGACCGCGCCGCCGCAAGGCTGCACCTACTGAGCCGTCGCGGCTCCTTGCTTCCCAAAAACTACGGGCTTTTCAGCCGGAGTTGGTCCTCGTAATACTGCCGGGACGCAACCCGATCCCCCTGCTGGTAGTAGTGGGTGCCGAGCAGGTCCAGCAGCCGCCCTTGCCCCGGACGGTCCTCCAGAGTGCGTTTCACCTCCAGATGCCGCTTGTAGGCGTCCACCAACTGCGGATGCTCGCCTTTGCGCTCATAGACCTGTTCCAGCAGATCGTACAGCAGGTCCAGTTGGGCGGCATCCGCGTTTTCCTGAAAGTGCGCTTCCAACGCCTGAAGGTGCGGCAGGGCTTGTTCGTCCTGCTGCTCTCGCACTAGGTTGCGGGTCAGTTCCAGCACCACCTCCGCGTACTCCTCCCGATCTGGCGGCGCGAGGTTGTCCCAAACCTTTCCAAGCGAATCCAGAGCCTCTGAAACCGCCCCGGTTTGCAGGGCCGCTTGTGCATGGAGTTGCAGGGCTTGATTGGAAGGGGCTTCCCCCAAATCCCGGAGGATCTGCAAATGCGCACTGACGCTGGCCAGCGCATCGGCCCAGTGCTGGCCCTCCCGTGCAAAGTGCGCCATTTCCAGCAGGGCTTCCGCTTCGGACTGTTTTTCTTGGGAACCGGAGGATTCCGAAAGCTGTGCTCCCAAGTCATCCAGGTACCACTCACCATAGTTTTCCTGAAGGTTCTGCTTCACGCTTTCCCCGTCACGGTACTTGACGGTGGGACTCTTGGCCTGTGAAGGTTCCGGGTCGCTTGGCAGGTCGGCATCCAAAAAGTGTTCGAGGTTCTGTTCCTCCAGCTTTTCCTCCTGTGGGGTTGGAGGGGGAGGCTGGGAGCGTGGGGGAGCGGGCGGGGGCGCTGCGCGTGCTTGCGGGCTTGGCTCGGCTGGCTCGGCTGGAGGCGTTGGGGCGGGCTTTGGAGGCTTGCGGGCGGCGGCTTGGTAAGGACGCGGGAGCGGGCGCGAACGCTCCGCCTTGCTGCGCCCCTGTCGGCTCACGGACACGGACACCTGATCCTCCTCCTGAAGCACTCCGGCGAATTCCGAGTTTTCCGGATCGTATTCGGGCGGTTCCGGCGGTTCCGGCGGTGGCTCTGCTCCGGAAGGACGCAGCCGCAAGGAGCCGACCACGGTCTCTTCGGATTCCGGTGGCGGAGAGGCGGCGCGGTCCTGCCTGAAGATTTTTTGAAAGCGTTGGAAGGCCTGGGGGTCCAGAGCCTCGGAGATGGCCGGGCTGGAGGCGGAATCCCCTCCCAGCGAAACATTGCGGCCCAAGATCACCACCATCGCCCAAAACGCCGCTAAAAACGCCGCCAGCCCTCCGGCCAATTCCCATGAGAACACGGCGGCTCCGGCTACAACCGCCACGCTTCCTGCCGCCAGCCCCGCTTTTTGCCACGTTTTCACGTCACTCCCTATTCGTAGCCCAGTTGTCGCAGGTGAAACGCATCGTCGGTCCAGCGCCGCACCACCTTGACGTGCAGGCCCAAAAACACCTTGCTTCCCAACAACCGCTCCACCCGCAAGCGGGCGGCGGTGCCGATTTCCTTGAGCATCGCCCCGCCCTTGCCGATGATGATGCCCTTCTGCGAATCGCGCTCCACGCAGATCTGGCAGTCAATGCTGATCAGACGTTCCGTTTCCTCAAACCGCTCCACCCGCACGGCGGTCGCGTAGGGCACTTCCTGCTTGAGCCTCCGGAAAAGCGCCTCCCGCACAAATTCGGCCACCAGAAAACGCTCGGTTGCGTCCGTCACCTGATCGCTCTCGAAAAAGAACGGAGACTGCGGCAGGTGGGTGCGGATCAGGCCCAGCAGGGGGTCGAGGTTGTGATCCTTGAGGGCCGATCCGGGCACGACTCCCAAAAACGCCCCGGCCTGTCCCAGCAGGTCAATGCTCCGCACCACCTGCACCTTACTGGCCGTATCGCACTTGTTGAGCAGCACGATGGTGCGGGACTCGTGTCCCCGGAACTGAGTCAGCACCGCCTGCTCCTTTTTGGGAAGCGCCTCCTCCGACTCTGGGAAGGGTTCCACCAGCCAGACGTTGAGGTCGTTGCCCTCCAGCGTTTCCAGCGCGTAGCGGTTCATGCGCTGGTTGAGCTTTTTCGGCCCTTCGTGAATGCCCGGGGTGTCAATGAACACCATCTGCGCCGCGTCCTCGGTGCGGATGCCCCGGATGCGGTTGCGCGTGGTTTGCGGCTTGGGGGTGATGATGGACACGGGCTGCCCCACCAGACGGTTGAGCAGGGTGGACTTGCCCACGTTGGGACGACCGATCAGCCCGATGAACCCGCAACGGGTTTCTGGGGCAGTGTCAGGAGCAGGTGCGGCGGCGTGGTTCATTTCCGGTGGGCAAGGATTGGAAAAGCGTTCTCGGTTCCAAAGGTGCGCAGTATAGTGGATGGACGCTGTGGAATGCAAGCGGCACCTGCACACGGAGCATGGCGAAGTGCCGTGATTTTTTTCGGCTTCGGAGAACTGAGGCAAATTTCTTGCTTCATGTCCTTTCAGGCAGAGGCGAACCGTTTTGCCGTTGCCGTGTTCCCCATAGTCGCACAAGGAGGTGCTGGATGTGGACCTAAGTTTCCAAGGATTCTTCAACATTCAGTCATTTGTTATCAATGAACACTGCTCTGGCCTTGCCCTCAGACGGGTCCGAACGTCAGCGAGAGAGCGACTTCGAGAAAGAGGAAAATTACCTCAACCTGTGGGGATACATCAAGCGGAGATACCCGGACGTGAGTATCGAGGACATCAACTTCACTGACTTGGTCCGCCTCAAGGTGCAACTGGAGGGGCCGCGACGGCTCCGGGAGTGGACGGGCGACATCGCCTCGGTCCGCAAGCACTGAAGCCCGGTGGCGGCGTTCCCAAACCCCGGAAAACCCTTGCGCCGACATGGCCCAATCCCAAGGTAGCGACGCATTCTTCGAGGACCGCTTCGACGCGAGCAGCCGCACGATCGAAGCCGACCAGCTTGACCAGCACGACCTGACCCGCCGCGAGGAGGGCGAGGAGGTCTTTGTGCTGCAAAACCTCCAGTTCGCCGAGAGGCTTCCGGCTCAGGCGGTGGAACTCCTCAACCAGATCATTCCAGCAATCCTCAACTTTTCCACACGCTTTGGCATCAAGCTCCGGGACGCCAACCACCCGGTGCGCTTCCTGAACCGCGAAACCTACGAGCAGGAAAACGGCACCCGGCTTCCTCCCAAGGTGGTGCTGCCCGCCTCGCGGCTGGACTTCAATCCGATCTCGCGGGTGTACACGGTCACGATCATCCTTCCGGAAAACATCGAGAGCAACGAGGAGGTCATCAACATTGCGCGGACCCTCTTCTCCAAGCTGATGGGGGAGGTGTACCTGCTGGAGAGCATCCTTCCTCTGGAGTTCTACAAGCAGAGCGGGCACACGACCAACGAGGAAATCACCGCCGGAATTGCAGAGCGGCTGGACCTGATTGCCGCGCTGGAGTTTCCGTCCGACACCGTGGCTTCCTACGGCGAGCAGATGGCGAAGCAACTGCGCCTGTCGTGGAAGAAGGACTCGCTGCAAGTGCGTCGGCAGTGGGCGAAGGAGTGGCAGGACAAACATGAGCAGAAGGGGCTTGCTCCGGAAGAACTGCATGTGCTCGACAGCGCCTTCACGGATTTTCTGCAAGCCTTCCGCGAGCAACCCGCAGAGCTTTGCGCCCAGGCGGTCGAGTTGGTGAAGCAGCTCAACGCGCAACTGCACTTTCTGCTGCCCCACGATCTGCCCGCGTATCGGCACTTTGAGGAGAGCGAACCCTTTCACTACGTTCAGGCCGCCAGTCTGCGGATGGAGGAGGTGCTGGCGCTCTCCGGTTTTGTGGAGGGCTGCTGGGAGCAGTTGGAGAGCCTGCCGGAAGACCCGGACGTGCTGGAGGGACTGCAACGGCAGATCCGCCTGCGGCTCCGTCAACTTCACGACGACCGCAAGGCGCTCCCCTTCCTGATCCCGGATCGTGAGGTGGAGGAGGGCTTGCAGGAAGAGGCGGGGCAGTTGCCGCTGCAACTCGTCAAGTGCCTGCCGCCGGAAACCCCCAGAGCCAAGTGGAAATCCGAGTGCAAGAAGCTGGAGCGGCACTACGCCAATTCCATCTTCCTGAAAGTGTACGAGGGCTTGGAGGGCATCCTGCGGGTGTTGCGGGAAGGCGACTCGCTTCCGGAGGAACAGCAGGCCGCGACTCGAACGCGGGTGGAGAAACTCCTCCAAATGCTGCGCTTCCGCAAGCCGATGCTCGATCAGGTGCGGGCCGTGCTGGGGCTGCTGCAAGGCTGCTCCGAAGTGATTCAGCAGCAGCGACGCCAGCACCGATTCCCGCTCGACGAGTTCCGCAAGGCGTGGAGCTACTTCATTTCCTCACTGCTCATCATGGAGTATTACGAGCAGCCCCACGGCGGCACCGACTTCTTTCAGCAGCGCTTCAGCACCGAAAAGTACCTGCACTCCATCCAGCGTTTTGTGGACCGCCAACTGGACCGGGGCATCAACTACTTTCACATCGTCCAGCTTTTCCTGAAAATCTATCTGGAGAAGCACAGCGATAATCCGGTAAACTACATACTGTACATGGTCCGGAACCCGCAGGCGGCCTTGCGCTACGTTTTGCATCAGGTGATGCTGCCCTTGGACGACAGCCCGGATCGTGGTTTGGATTTCCGCAAAGACAAGCTCGATCAGTACCGCGACACCCTCATCAAGGTTTATGACAACCGCCTGGACGAAGCCATCCGCCCCGAAGAATCCGGGGAGTCTGCCTGACTCAGGCGGGGGTTCGTCCAGTTTTCGATTCCAGAAAAAAGTGAGGCCGTGGGTGCTTCGGCTCGGAGTGGGGCTGGCGCTCGTGCTGGCGACTGCTTGCACCAAGCCGACACTCTACTCCCAAATTGGCGGGGAAACCATGCTCATGGCAGTGGCGCTGGAGGTGAGCCGCGACAAGGAATTGCAGGATTTGGTGGAGCGCGGCAGTCCGAGGATCTTCCGACAGCGGCTCTATGAGGTGCTGTGTGCAGCGTCAGGCGGGCCGTGCGATCTTCCGGAAAAGCCAAGGTTTGTGATTGAGATGCAGCTCAATCAGTCCGAGCGTGAGCGCGTTGCCCAAAGCCTTGAAACCACGCTGGACACCCTTGGTGCCAGTCCCGACCTCTCCCAAAAACTGCTTCAGAACAGCGGCCTGCGCCGCACATCCTGACTGCCTGGCGGTCGGTAGCAGGCGTTGGGGTTTGCCAAGTCTTCCTCGTTCGTCCTGAGC
>CAZQXS010000151.1:0-8172 GCA_964597275.1 uncultured Pseudomonadota bacterium
TTTCAAAATCAGAGATAGCCCCCGCTGGCGGCAAGCCGGGCGTGGTAGCGGCGCAAGCCGTCTTCGAGCGAGAGGAAGTCGTGCCGATAGCCCGCCTCCCGGACTTGGGTGAGGTCGGCTTCGGTGAATTCCTGATACTTGCCCTTGAGGTCTTCGGGAAAGGGGATCGGCTCGATCACGCCGCTGCCGTGCAGTTGTTGGAGCGTGGTGCCGATGTCCTCAAAACTGCGGGCCTCGCCCGTGCCGCAGTTGAAAATGCCGCTGGTGCCGGATTCCCAAAAATGCAGGTTCATGCGCACGGTGTCGTCCACATGGATGAAGTCGCGCCGGAAGCCCCCGCTACCCTCGAAAAGCTTCATGGTTCCCGCATCCCGCAATTGGTGGAAAAGGTGGAACGCGACTGAGGCCATGCGCTGCTTGTGGTTTTCCTGCGGGCCATAGACGTTGAAGTAGCGCAGACCCAACACCTGCGACTCGGCCTTGGGAAGCCAGCGCCGGACGTGGTTGTCGAACGCGAATTTGGAGAAGGCGTACACATTGAGGGGGTATTCGCACTTGGGGTCTTCCGCGAAGCCCTGCTCGCCGTTGCCATAGACCGAGGCGCTGGAGGCATAAAGAAACGGGATGCGGTGTTCCAGCGCAAAGTGCAACAGGCGTTTGGAGTACTGGTAGTTGTTGCGCATCATGTACTCGCCATCGCTTTCCGTGGTGGCGGAACACGCGCCTTGGTGGAAGATCGCCCGCACCTCCCGGAACTGCTCCAACTGCTCCAGGAATTGGGTTTTGTCGAGAAAATCCGCCATGCGCACCCGGTTGAGGTTGAGGTGCTTGGAGGCGTTTTTGAGGTTGTCCACGATGAGCAGGTTGTCTTCCCCGGCATCGTTGAGTCCCTTGGCGAGGTTGCTGCCGATGAATCCGGCGCCTCCTGTGACGATGATCATGAGCGTTCCCGAATTAGGTTCACAAGCTTCGTGGTGGAGCGTCCCTCCACGAAGGGGATGATTTCCACGCGCCCGCCGCTTTGCGTGACGGTGTCATGGCCGACAATCTCCTCGGCCTTGTAGTCTCCGCCTTTCACCAGCACGTCCGGCATGACCTCCCGGATCAGCGCATCCGGCGTGTCTTCTCCAAAAACCACCACCAGCGACACGGCCTCCAGCGCACTCAGCACGAGGGCGCGGTCGCCTTCCGGCACCAGCGGGCGGGTTGGCCCTTTGAGTCGTTGAACGGAGGCGTCGGAATTCAGGCCCAACACCAGCGCGTTCCCCAAGGCCCGTGCGGCTTGCAGGTAGCGCACATGTCCGGCGTGGAGCAAATCAAAACAGCCGTTGGTGAACACCAGCCGCTCGCCCTGGTTCCGGAGGGTGGCGATCCGCTGGGGCAGTTTTGATCGGGAGACGATCTTGTTTTCGGTTCCGGAAGGTGCGCTCAACTTTGAGTTTGTGAGAAAATGTCGCGGATGGGCCGACCCTGAGCATTTCGTTTGGGAAGTTGCCGTGAAAATTGCCGTTTGTTGACAATCCAGATTACAGGGTTCTCCGGCAACGCGCAATTCCAGAGGCAACACTTGCCTTTACAGTCTCGGAGAATTTTGCTAAAAAAGGCCGGAATAGTGCAACTCCTATTTGCTGAGGATCACCTGCATCACCTGCCGACAGTCATGATCATGCGCCACATCGTCATCCTTGCCCTGTTGTTTTTCGGAGGGTCCACCCCCGCGTGGGCCGTCGAGTGCAAGGATCTCAACACCACCGCCAAAGTCCAAAAGTTCCTCGGCAAAGCCATGCAGTCGAACCCGCTGTTGCGGGCGAAGGTCAGTGCCAAGGTCGAGGTCAGCCCCTGCGAGGGCAAGACCTGCAAATCGAAGAAGCTCCGGAAGTCCTTTGCCGAAACCCTGCACCTGGTGCGCAGCGGCAAGAACGCCCGGCTTTACTTTGTGAAAGGAGACCACGCGCCAGGATGTCTGGTGCGTCGGGGCCAGCGGCGCTTCCTCTGTTCGTCCTGCCGATCAGGAAGCAACGAAAGCTGCCGCAGTTTCACCTCAAGTGATTCCACCACCTGGCCCGGAACCAACATTGACACCTCCGACTTCAGCCTGCTGCAAAACGACATTTCCTCGGCGAAGTGCCAGCCGCTCAAGAACAAGAAGCAGTTTCTGATGATCGAAAGCCTCCGGAGCGCCAAGCCCTATGACCGCATCCTCAGCTACTACGACAAGAAGAAGGAAGTGCCCATCACCGTGAACTTCTTCAACAAGGGAGTGCTGCGCAAGGTCTATCGCTTTTTCCCGAAATACTACGTCAAGGTCAAGGGGCAGTGGTTTTCCACCGTGATGCGAGTACGCACCACCAAGGGGCGCGAAAAAGCCTACCTCTTTGAAACCCTGCTCCACATTCCTCGCAGCAAGGGCCGTCCCCAGCTTTACCTGAATCCCAAGAAAGACCCCGCGCTGCGGGTCGTCAGTTTGGATTCCCTGTTCGCCACCAACTGATGCGACGACGCTTCCCTTTCCAGGGCACGGTCGCCCGTTTCGGGATTTGCCTCGCGTTGGGGGGTGTTTTGGCGTTTGGTGTCCTTGCCCAAACCCCCGCCCCCGAACCGGCCTCCACGGTTTCCCAAAGCCTGATCGACGAAATCCAGCGCCGTTTTCCCGAATTGAGCGAGCAGGAAATCCGCGAGGCGTTGAAGCGTCAGGAACTGTTCACCGGAGTGCCGGTCACTCTGGAAAACCTGCCGGAACCGGAAACCCTGTTCATGGACGAGGAACTGTCTGGACCGCCTGCGGGTGACGACGAGACCGAGTTGGTGCTTGATGACTCTGAGGAAGGGATTGAGCCGGAAGAGGGCTTGCCGGAAGACGACACCCCACTTGTGGAAGAGCCGGAAGAGGGCTTGCCGGAAGACGACACCCCACTTGTGGAAGAGGCTGAAGACGGCTTGGGGCTGGAAGAGGATCCGTTTGCGGAAGACTCGGAATCCGAGGATGTGGTCATCGGGGAAGATGGGGTGGAATTGGAAACGGACGAAGACCCCTTTTCCGAAGAGGGCGAGGGAGCCATTGTTGACAAGGAAAAAGGAATTGTGGCCGAAAGTGTGGAAACACTGGTTGGCTCACTGGAGGAATTGACCGGAGACAACGAAACCAAAGTGGAGGAAGCCGAACCCTTTCTTACCGAAGTTGATTTCACCCACTCCATCACCACACAGGCCGGATTCAGCGAGATCAGAGGCTTGTACCTGATTGACCCCAGCCTCAACAAGTTCCAGGAATTCCGGCTCAACACGAAGTATGAGCAGAGCGTGCGCATCCGCACGTCCCCAAACTTCTACAACTACTTCCGGCTGGCCGTCAGCTTTACGCAGCATTACGAGATCAATCAGGGACGCTTCTATGACCTGTTGCTCACCGTTCGGGAAATCTGGTCGAACTACCGCACCGGCTCGCATCAACTCCGTTATGGTACTCAACTTTTCAGCTTGGGCAAGGTGGACATTGACCGCACCCTTGATGTTCTGCATTTGGGCAGCCTCATGGCGTTTTATCTCGGCGATCCGGACGCGACCAAAACCGCCCTTCCCGCCCTCAAATACAATTACTTCCGTGGACCGCACACCTTCACGGCCTATGCAGTTCCGCTCCGGCAACAGACCGTCGGGATGGAATTCACGGAGTTCCGGGAAGGGATCGAGCAGGAGGAAGCCGGGAAAAAATCTGAAGGCGGCTCCATCTTGCGAGACTACCTTGGGTTGCAGTACCAGTGGTCCGGAGAGGTGCTTGACGCAAGGGTGGGCTTTTTTCACTGGTTTGACAGCGACACCTCTGTGTCCTTCAACTACGAGCGTTCGGACAACACCTCCATCAGCGCCAAGCGCGAGGCATTTGAAAGCCTCTTGGGCAACTACGTTGAGCGCGAATCACGGACCAACTTCCTGACCCTTGAACTGGATGCGACTTGGGAGGATTATGTCTGGAAGCTTGATCTGGGCATCTTTGATAAAAAAAACGCCTACTCCTACGAAGCCCCCACCTCCAATAAGCTGAACTTCTCCACCGTCCGGGCACCGTATCGGGCATGGGCGACCTCGCTGGAAACCTCCACGGACTACGGCTACGGCATCGTGGTGCTGTCCCAGCGGCATTACTCCGGGGTGCCTGCGAATTCCCACGTCATGCTCTACGAAAACGAATCCAGCCTCGTGAACCGAGTCCGGGACGTGGAACGCTGGCAGTTGACCGGAATTGGTGTGCTGGAGCCGACCGACGACTTGCGGGTGGCGCTGGTGGGGTACGTGACGTGGCCGTTTCGGCAGCGGGCGTTGATCGCCCAACTCACTTGGGACCGTGTGAAGAGCAACAATCAGTGGTCCATGCGTCTGTTGCGCCTGGACACCGATTCGCAGAAAATGCTGGGGAATCCGATTTCCTCAACTCAGGCATTTGTGGTTTACACCGAGAAGTTCAAAACCGACTGAACTTTGAGGTCGAATGCTCACTCGGACTTTTCTCCGTCTCAACCACTTTCCGCTGCTGCTGCTGGTCGCCCTGCTGCTGGGCACGGGTGCGGTGGCCTGGCAGGCGTTCGGCCATTTCTGGGATGACGAACGCTCCCAGTTGCGGCTCGACAGCTCGGTGACGCCGTTCATCGCCCGCAACTCCCAGGCCTATCAGGACATGCTGCGGGCGCAGTCCGCCTTTGGCCGGGACGAGGTGCTGGTCGCGGCGGTGGAGTATGCCGACCGCCGCAATTTGGACACGAGCTTTTTCGAAATCCTCGAAACCCTTCAGCAAGAACTCGCCGCCTCCATTCCCGGACCGCCCCGCATCACGTCAGTGCTGAACGCCGTGCGGATTCAGGGAGCCTGCTCCGGAAAAACACATTTCCATCAAGAAACGCTCGGATCGGTGTGTGTCTCCGTGCTGGAGCGCTATCAGCAGTCGCTGGGCTGCCTTGCGGAGTCCGGAGCCACGGCATCGGGAAGCTTCGGGATCGAATCCGAGTTGGAGACTTCGCTGGAAGAGGAACTCCGCGACTTGCCGCCCAGCCTCGAAGCCGAGGAACTGGAACTGGAACTGGAGGAAGACATTGCGGTGGACGACACCGGAACCCCGCTGCTGCAAGACTCCAGTGAGTCCGATCCGGCGGCGGAACCCGCAGCTCCAGAATGGCTCTGTGATGAGGACACCGCCGACCTCACCATCAAATCTCTGTTGCAGACGACCGACCGGGAGGTCGGCGCGATCATCGGCAACATCACCAACGATCCCCTGTTTCTCAGGGATTTGCTGTCTCCAGATGGCAGGACCGCCGCCTTGTTGCTGCACTTCCCTCCCGAAGTGCAGGCGGAATCCACCTTGGTGCAGGAAAACCTGTCGCGTATTCTGCAAACGCCCCGTCTCTTTCAGACCCGCCTGGGCAACCGCTCCGTGAGGATTGCGTATGCAGGGCCGTCGCGGATGGCTTTTGAGGCTTCGGGGCTGATGCGCGAGGATTTGCGCCTGATTTTGCCACTGAGCCTGTCCCTGATGCTGGTCTTGCTGTTCCTGTCCTTCCGGAACCTCAAGGGCGTGATCATTCCGGCAACCACCGTGGTGCTGGGCTTGGTTTGGACTGCCGGGGCGATGGCGTTGATGGGCGATGTCCTGAATTTGGTCACGCTGGCCTGCGCCCCGATTCTCATTTGCGTGGGCAACGGCTACGTCATCAAGCTGCTCCACCAGTTCCGGCTCACACGGGCGGGGCTTGCTGAAAAGGTTGCCACCGATCCCAAGCATCCGGAATTTGACCAAGCCGCATGGATCAAGGCGTTGACGGAGCATGAGGGCGACCCGCAAAAAGCACGTGCGACCTACCTGCAAGAGCAACTGGAACCCATGAAGCGGGATCGCGGCCTGCTGCATGAGGACATTCAGGGCACCGTGTCTCACTCGGTGGTTCCGGTGAGCGTGACCGCGCTGACCACGGTTGCCGGATTTGCCGCTTTGGCGGTCAGCCCGATTCCTGCGATTCAGCAATTGGGAATCTACTCATCCGTGGGCATTTTTGCAATCAACTTCCTGACCCTGACCTTCGCTCCAGCCCTGTTGCACTACCTGCCCCTCTCCGCCCTCAATCTGGGCGCAGACGCCAAGGACTGGACCAGCGCGGGAATGAACAAGCTTGCAGGGATGCTTCAGGGACGCTCCAAGCAGGTGATCGTCGCATGGGTCGTGGTGGCCGGGCTTGCCGTCTTGGGCTTTCCGAACCTGCGGGTGGACAGCAGTTCCAAGTCGCTGCCGCAAGACCATCCTGCCAACCAAGACCTCGATCTGGTGCAAACCTCCCTTGCCGGAACCGACACGCTGAGGATCGTGTTTGAGCGCAGGGCGCGTTCGGATCTGCCCGGACTGCAAACCGCCCAGACCATCTTGGGGTTGCGTTCGTTGCAGCGTTGGTTGGAAAACGCAGATGGCAACGACGGGCCTGCCGATCTGCCGGGAGTGCAGGTGGACAAGGTGTATTCCCCGGTTCCGTATCTGGAACAGTCGAGACAGGGCTTGTCGAAATTGATGGACGAGGAAGTGGAGCGCTTCTTCACGATTCTCAAGGAGCGCAGCGGGCTGGCGTTTTTGAGTGACGACGGCAAGATGCTGCAAACCACGGTTCGGATGCGGGTTTCCGGATCGTCGGCCTTCCTTTCGCTGACCGAGCGGCTGGAGCAGAAAATCCCTGAGTTTCTCCCGCACCTGCGCTTCCAGTTCACCGGGAGCGGCGTGCTGGCCAGCGAGTCGGCCAACAACATCGCCAAGGGGCAGGTGCAGAGCGTGCTGCTTGCGCTGGCGATTGTCTTCACCCTGCTTTCCCTGATGTTCCTCTCGTGGAAAATGGGACTGATCGCGCTTTTCCCCAACTTGGTCGCCGTCTTGCTCTTTTTTGGCGGCTTGGGCTGGGCGGGCATTTCCATTGGCGTGACCATCTCCGTGATTGCGGCCATCGCGCTCGGCATCGGGGTGGATGACGACATCCACTTCCTCAGCCACTACAGCACCGCCGCCAACGAACTCCGGGACAAACGGGCGGCCTCGCTGCACACAATCCGTCAGGTGGGGCAGCCGATGGTCGTCTCGACCCTCACGCTTTTCTGCGGATTCATCCTGCTCGGCTTCTCCGGCATGGAAGCGCAGGCGCTCTTTGGAGTGCTGACCGCCCTCACGCTGCTGGCGTGTCTTTTCATTGACCTCAGCTTCCTGCCAGCGGTGGTGATGGAAACCGGGCTGATCACGGTGTGGGATTACCTCGGCCTCCGGATTGACCACAGCCTGCTCAACCGCATCGGCATTTTCCGGGGCATGAACGTCCACGAGGCCAAGCTCGCCACGCTGATGGCGTTCACGCAAGAAATGCAGGACGGCGATCCACTCTTCCGGCAGGGCGATGCGGGCAGCGAGTTGTTCGTGATTCTTGACGGCTCGGTGCGGGTGTATCTGGAAGGCGAGCAGGGGGAAACCACGCTGGCGACCTTGGAAACCGGAACGTCGCTGGGCGAGATGGCCTTGTTCCGCAACACTCCGCGCAGTGCGTCCGCCGCCGCCGTCGGCCCCTCCAAACTGCTCGTGATCAACTGGGAAAGCCTCGTCAAGCTGCAACAGCGCTATCCGGAAATTGCCGCCGTCCTCTTCCTCAACCTCGCACGGACCTTGGGGCTGAACCTGAACGGGACTTATGCACGCTTGATCGAACAAACCCAAACCAGCGGCCAAGCCTCGGCCCAAACCCTTGCGGTGGAAAAAACCGACGACGCCTTTGCTCCCAAGCACCTGAAGGTGCTGAGGCACTACGCCCACCCGATCACGCTGTCCGTGGGCCAGCCGCTGTTTGATCCGAATGATCCCAACAAGGGGTTGGGGCTGGTGCTTTCCGGGCGCATGCAGGTGCAGTCCGCCAACCCGGAGGCTCCTGCAGTTTTGGGAGAGCGCAGCCCGATGGAGTTTGCCGGAGCCGGGGCGTTGCTCCCGTCAGGAATGGCTCCGGTGATGCTGTCGGTCGCAGCGGAGGAAACGGAAGTGCTGCGGTTCCGGGCGAGCGAGTTTTACCGACTCGTCAAGGAGCATCCGCACACCGCCGCCCACTTGGCGAGGCACATGGTGCAGCAATTTTCGGATGTGCTGGATGCCGCGAACTCCCGGCTTCAGGC
>CAZQXS010000152.1:0-8154 GCA_964597275.1 uncultured Pseudomonadota bacterium
CAAGGGATGGTGGTTGCCCCGCAGCCGGAGGCGGTGGAAGCGGGAGTGGTGGTGTTGCGCGCAGGCGGCAACGCGGTTGATGCGGGCATTGCCTGCGCCCTCGTGCAGGGGGTGGTGGATCCGCAAATGACGGGCATCGCGGGATTCGGCAGCCTGCAAGCGTACCTGCCCGGAGCAGGGGTGCAGGAGTGCATTGACTTCCACGGCAAATCCCCGGCGGCAGTGCGACCCGAAATGTGGCAGGACCGCATTGAAGGCGAAACCCGCGACGGCTTCGGCTTCATCCTCAAGGGGCGCGTGAACGACGTGGGCTACCAGTCCATCACGGTTCCCGGAAGCCTGAAGGCGTACTCCGAGGCCCATGCCAAGTGGGGGCGGCTGTCGTGGGCCGATGTCATGGCTCCAGCGATTCGACAGGCCGAGCAGGGGGTGACCATCCGCCCGCACATGTACAACTGGTGGACGACGAATGACGGTTCCGGGCGCGTGCTGCCTGCCGAACGGCTCCGGCACACTCCGGCGGGACAGCGCATCTACTTTCATGCCGACGGCAGCTTGAAGCGGGTCGGGGATCGTCTCGACAACCCGGAGCTGGCGGAAACCCTGCGGCGCTTGGCGAAGGTCGGGGCCGAGGATTTCTACAGCGGGGAAATCGCTGCGCAGATCGCCAAGGACATGCAGGCCAACGGCGGGTTGCTTTGCGCCGACGACCTTGCGAATTACCGAACCACGTCCACCCAGCCGTTGTGGGGGGACTACCACGGCTTCCAGTTGGCGACCAACCGACCCCCCGGCGGCGGACTCATGCTCATCGAAATGCTTAACGTTCTGGAGCAATTCGACCTACCCGCCTTGGGGCACAACTCTGTGGAATACATCCGCATGGTCAGTGAGGCCATGAAGCGGGCGACCATTGACAAGGACACGCATGTGGGCGATCCGGAGTTTGTCGAAATCCCCTTGGAGCGCCTCACCTCGAAAGCTTATGCCGGAGAATTGGCGGCGGCGATCCGGCGTGGGGAAAAGGCCGTGGTGGAACGGATTGACCGCACCCCCGAATCCAAGGACACCACCCACGTCAGCGTGGTGGACGGCGACGGCAACGCCTTTGCGATGACCCACTCGCTGGGGATGCCCTCCGGCGTGATCACCGAGGGACTGGGCTTCATGTACAACGGGTGCATGGGCGTCTTCGACCCCCGGCCCGGCCGTGCCGGAAGCCTAGCTCCGGGCAAGAGTCGGTTTTCCTCCCTCTGCCCGTCACTGGTGTTCAAGGACGGCGAGCTGCGGCTGGTGATCGGCGCACCGGGGGGCACCCACATTCCGATGGGGGTGCTGCAAGTCCTGCTGAATGTTCTCGACTTCAAGATGTCCATGCAGGATGCCGTGACGGCCCCAAGGTTCTCCGGGGCCAGTCCGCTGATTGATGTCGTGAACCGCATCCCCCGCTACGTCACGGACGAACTCGAAGCACAAGGCTACGGAGTCCGTCGCTGGGCACAGTCCTACGCCTTTGCGTGGGTTCACGGCATTCTCTTGGAAAACGGCGACATGACCGGAGGCGCGGACCCTGCCGCCGACGGCATGGCTTTGGCCGTGTAACCTTTTTTTCGGTAGCGGCCATCTTGTAAATGCTGTGGCTTCACGTTCCCCGTTCGTGCTGAGCCTGTCGAAGTATGGGTGGGGTTCACCCTTCGATAAGCTCAGGGCGAACGGAGTATCCAATTAAACAGAGGCGTATGATCTAATTTTTGTCAGGTTTTTACGAAAACAACCTTTTCAGTGCTTTTCACAATAGCTATGGTGTGGTAGTCACCAAGGACTGCCTAATTTTCAAAAGGAAAGACGATGAAGTTAATCAAAGCAATTGCCGAAAACCATCAGGAGTTGACCGAGTGGCGGCAGGACATCCACGCCCATCCGGAACTCGGCTTTGAGGAGGAGCGCACCGCGAGATTAGTCGCGGAGCGGCTGAAGTCCTTCGGCTGTGAAGTCCACCGGGGCATCGGAGGCACGGGGGTGGTGGGCACCCTGCGTTCCGGTTCCGGAAGCCGCAGCATGGGCATCCGCGCTGACATGGACGCCCTGCCGATTCAGGAGGCAAACACCTTTGGCCATCGCTCCCAAAACGAGGGCAAGATGCACGCCTGCGGGCATGACGGCCACACGGTCATGGTGCTGGGAGCCGCGCAGCACCTCGCGCAAACCCGGAACTTCGACGGGACCGTCCACTTCATCTTCCAGCCTGCCGAGGAAGGGCTTGGAGGGGCCAAGGCGATGGTCAAGGATGGCCTGTTCGAGCGTTTTCCGATGGAAACAGTTTTCGGCATCCACAACCGACCCGGCTTGCCCGTGGGGCAATTCGCCATGCGCTCCGGGCCGATGATGGCCGGCGGAGGTTTCTTCGACATCAACCTGACCGGGCGGGGGGCGCACGGCGCACGACCTGAATCCAGTGCCGACTCCATCGTGGCGGCCTCACAAATCGTCACGGCTCTGCAAAGCGTGGTGGCCCGGAATGTCCGTCCGCAAGACACTGCGGTACTCAGCGTGACCCGGCTTCTGAGCGGGGAAGCCTACAACGTCATTCCCAACGAAGCGACCATCGGGGGCACCGTGCGGGCGTTTGAGAAGGAGACCCTGCAACTGCTGGAAAACCGGATTGGTGAGATCGCTACGGGAATCGCCTCCAGTCTGAGGGTCACTGCCGACTATCAATTCCGCCTGATTTTCCTGCCACTGGTCAACGATGAAGCCTCCACCAAACTAGCAGGAGATGTTTCCGCCTCAATTGTCAGCGAAGACAAGGTGGACCGCGAGGGGCCGCTGATCATGGCTTCCGAGGATTTTTCGTTTATGCTGAATGAGTGCCCGGGTGCCTACATCAACATCGGCAATGGCGACGTAGAAAGCTCCTGCGAGGTACACAATCCGGGCTACGATTTCAACGACGAAATCCTGCCGCTCGGAGCAACCTACTTTTCTCGACTGGTGGAAACCAAGCTTAAACCGTAGCTCCGCTGGCCTAAAATTCTGCTTCCCGTGCCCGCACCACGGCGCGGATCACCTCGTTGTAGGGAGCGGCGGTGCCGACCTCTTTTGCGACGACCGGAACCATGCCGTTGATGAAGTCAATCTCGGAGGGCCGTTCGGCCAGGTGATCGAGCAGCATCGAGGGACGGGCACCGGGCATGCCCTCGGCGAACTTGGTGATGTAGGCGACTGGATCGTCAAACGAGAAGGGCACACCCTTGGCGACTCCGGCGGCATGGGCCTCCAGCCCGCAGGTGAACGAGATGTTCCGCAATTCCGGGTCTTGCATCATCTCCCCGATGGTGCGCCGGAACACGGTGCAGGGGCCGCTGAAGGAGACGTTGCAGACGAACTTCTCCCAGACGAGTTGGTCAATGTTGTCGTACTCCTGCGTGTTGAACCCGGCCTGCCGCCAGACCTCCGCAATGCGGGTGGCCCGTTCGGAAGCCCCCCCGGTCATTTCCCCGATGCGGATCAGCGCCATGCCGTTGTGGTGGGCGTGTCCCGGAGCTTTGACGGATGCACCAAACCCGCCTGCGACGCCGATCAGGATGTTTCCCACTGGAAGATACTTGGCCAGCCGCTCTCCGGCGCCCAAGCCGTTTTGCATGGTCAGCACAGGAGTGTCGGGGGTGAGCGTCGGGGCCACCGCCTTGGCCGCCGACTCCACGCCGGAGGCCTTGGTGGCGATGATCACCAGGTCGCACTCGCCCGCATCCGCCACGTTGGTGGAAACCTGAATGCCCCTCACGGTGCGGTCGCCGCTGAAGCCCTCCACCCGCAGGCCGTTTTTCCGGATGGCGTCCAGATGCTCCTGCCACAAATCTATCGCCCAAATTTCGTTGCCTGCGTCGGCCAGCAACCCTGCGTACACGGACCCCATTGCTCCGGTCCCCACCACGACTATTTTCATGTGAAATCTCCTTGGATGTTGAAATGTTTCATCGTTTTCTGAAGCATCAGACCCTGATCGCAATCGCAATCGGGATTGGGTCGATAGCGATAGCAGTTTTTCACGGGCATGGCCCGCTCCTACGCCTCTCCTCGTTTGCCCCAACGCCCGGACTTGGAATAGGCGTACTCCAGCTTGTCGACGGGCAGCAGTTCCTCCAGTTCCTCGGAAAGTCCGGCTGTGAAGCTGAGCGCGTGGGGTAGCTGAATGCGCACCTCGGCCTCGGTGCTGGGACACGCCCTGATCTCAACGCGCTGCTCCCCGGAGTACTTTTGCAGGGTGCCGTTGAGTCGCCGGTACTGCTCCGCGTCCAGCGCATCCGGCAGGAGGTGCAGGGTCAGCCGCTCGGCGAACTGCTCCCGCACCTCGTCCAGTCGCTGGACCGCGTCGGGAATCAGTGCAGGTTCGTCGTCCCGCATCACGATCCGGCCCCGGATCAGCACCGGATCGTCCTCTTCCAGCAGCGGGCCGCACTGCGCGTACACGCGGGCGTACACCGGAAGCTCCAGCGAGCCGCGCAAGTCCTCAAAGCGGATGATCGCGAATTTCTCGGAATCGCGGTTGAGCCGCACCGTGGTGTCGGTGACGATGCCTGCAAGCACCACCTGCGCCTGCTCCGGGTGTGCCCCGTCCCGCACCTCGGTGGTGGTGGTGGTGAGGCTCTGGGTTTCGGACTGGAAGCGGTCGAGGGGGTGTCCGGAGACGTAGAAGCCCAGCGCGGCTTTTTCGTGGCGCAGCTTTTCCTGCATCCGCCACTCCTTGAGGTCTGGGAATTCGAGTCGGGTTTCGGTCGCCTTGGCTTCCGATTCGTCAAGCAGTTCAAAGAGCGAGTGCTGGTTTTCGACGTGGTGACGCTGGTGTTCCTGCGCGAGGTGCAGGGCTTCTTCGTACACGGACATCAGTTGCGCCCGGTTCTCGTGGATCGAGTCGAACGCGCCGCTCTGGATCAGTGTTTCCAGGGTGCGCTTGTTGACCCGCGTGAGGTCCACCGCCTTGAGGAATTCGAGAAAGTCCGTCAGCCGTCCGGCTGCGCTCCGAACCTCCAGAATCGCATCCACCGCCGGCCCGCCCACGTTCTTGACGGCGTTCAGCCCAAAGCGCACCGCCTTGTCCGGCTCCGGCGTGACGGTGAACTCCTTTTCGCTGTCGTTGACATCCGGAGGCAGCACGCGGATGCCCATCTCCTTGCACTCGCTGATGTAGTTGACCACCGAATCGGGACTGCCGATGGCTCCGTTGAGCAGTGCCGCGAGGCACTCCACCGGATAGTGCGCCTTGAGGTAGGCGGTGTGGTAGGAGATCAGGCCGTAGGCGACGGTGTGGGACTTGTTGAAGCCGTAGCCGGAGAAGTAGTGGATGAGGTCAAAAATCTCGTTCGCCTTCTCCTTCGGCGTGGTTTTCTGGGGGCACTCGCTCACGAACTCCGGGTTGGCGAGGCAGCCTTCCACGAACTTGCTGCGCTGCTCTTCCAGCACCTCTGGGATCTTCTTGCCGATCGCCCGCCGCAGCAGGTCCGACTGCCCCAGCGTGAAGCCTGCGAGAACCTGCACGATCTGCATGATCTGCTCCTGATAGACCATCACGCCGTAGGTCTCGTGGAGCAGGGGCGCCAGTAGCGGATGCGAGAAGGTGACGGGCTTGCGACCGTTCTTGCACATCACGAAATCGTCCACCATCCCGGAGCCGAGCGGCCCCGGACGGTAGAGCGCGAGGATGGAAACGATGTCCTCAAAGCTGGAAGGCTGCATGTCCCGCAGCAGCCGCTTGGTGCCGGAGGATTCGAGCTGGAAGACCCCGGTGGTCTTGGCCTCGCAGTAAAGCTGGAAGGTGAGGGGGTCGTCCATCGGGATGCGGTCGAGGTCGAGCCGGTCTTCCTCGGAGCGGTCCTTGTTGACGAGCGCGAGGGTCTGTTCGATGTTGGTGAGGTTGAGCAGCCCAAGGAAGTCGAACTTGACCGCGCCCTGGTCTTCGGCCCACTTCATCGTGTACATGGACTGCAACTCGCCGTCGCGTCCGGTGCAGACGGGCATCACCTCGCGGATGTCCTGATCCATGATGATCACCCCGGCGGCGTGGGTGCCGAGGTGCGTGCTGAGTCCCTCCAGCTTAAGGCTCAGGTCAATCAGCTTCTGCTCGTTCGGGGAGCCTTCACGGGCCATGCGGGCGAGTTCCGGCTCCTTGTCCAGCGCCTCGTCAATGGTGATGTTGAGTTCGTTGGGAATGAGCTTGGCGATCTTGTCTGCTTCGGAGTACGGAAAGTCCAGCACCCGCGCCACGCCGCGCACCGCCGCCTTAGCCTTGAGGCTGTTGAAGGTGGAAATCTGGCAGACGTTCTGCTGGCCGTAGTGCTGGCGCACGTACTCGATCACGCGGTCGCGCCCGGCAACGTCAAAGTCAATGTCGAAGTCGGGCATCGAGATGCGATCCGGATTGAGAAAGCGCTCGAAGAGCAGCCCGTAGTGCAGGGGGTCCACGTCCGTGATGCGCAGCGAGTACGCCACCAGCGACCCCGCCCCGGAGCCGCGCCCCGGCCCCACCGGAACCCCGTTGTCCTTCGCCCAGTTGATGAAGTCCGCCACGATCAGGAAGTAGCCCGGAAAGCGCATCGAGATGATGACCTCCAACTCGTAGGCCAGCCGCTCGTCGTAGGACTTGCGGAATTCCTCGAAGGATTCCTCCGGGCGGTACTGCCCAAAGAGGACCGCGAGCCGCTTCTCCAGCCCGGATTTCGATTCGTGCTCCAGCCACGAATCGAGCGTGTGGCTTTCCGGAACCTCGAACTTCGGCAGAAAGTACTGGTCGTTGGCAAGGTCCACGTTGCAGCGATCCGCGATCATCTGCGTGTTTGAGAACGCCACCGCCGGAACCTCCGGAAGCCGATCCCGCAACTCCGCCTCGGTCTTGAGGTAGCGTTCGGCAGGCGGGGCTTTTGGGGCATTGTCGTCCGAAACCCGTTTCTGCCGACCCATCAGCCAGAGGATGTGCTGGGCCTCGGCCTCGTCGCGTTTCAGGTAGTGGCAGTCATTGGTCGCCACCACGGGCAGGTCCAGTTCCTTGGCGAGTCCCAGCAGCCGCTCGTTGCAGGCGGGATGCTCCGGATCGCCCGTGTTCTGCAACTCCAGATAAAACTGGCCGTTGTACACGTCGTTGAGCCATTGGGCGGTCTGGCGGGCCTCTTCGGTGCGCTCTTGGCTCAGGCGTTCTGCAACTTCGCCCTGCGGTCCACCGCTGAGGGCAATCAGCCCGGAGCGGTGCTGTTCCAGCAAGGCGCGGTCGAGGTAGGGCAGTCCGCGCAGCTTGCCCTCGGTGTGGCTGAGACTCGCCAAGTAGCAGAGGTTGTGGTAGCCCTCGCGGTTCTCGCAGAGCAGTTGCAGGGGATAGCCCTGCGGACGGCCTCCGGCCTTGTGGGCGTCCTCCAGGCTCCCCTCCAGCACCCACACCCCCATGCCGAGGATCGGCTTCAAGCCTGCGCCGCGCAAGGTGTGGTGAAACTCCACCACCCCGAACATGTTGCCGTGGTCCGTGATCGCGCAGGCGGACGCGCCCTGCTCCTGCAACGCCGCCACCAGCGGCTTGATGCGGATCGCTCCTTGCGAAAGCGAGTATTGCGTGTGCAGGTGCAGGTGCGTGAACATGGATGCGGTGGTGACCGGGTTTCAAGTTGAAGTGGTCATTTATGAAAAATTGCGGATGGAGTGACAAGCCGAAACCCCAGCCTCCACAAAAACCCGTGGAACTGTTTTGCCACGGATTGCACGGATCAATAAGGGAAGCCCCGGATCACGCGGAGGCTCACGGATAAAAAACAGGCCACGGATTGCGCGGAGGCTCACGGATCAAAAAACAGGCCCCGGATCACGCGGATAAAAAACCATCCGCGCCCATCTGTGAAAATCGGTGGCTTCCCTTTTCCGCCACGGATTGCACGGATAAGAACGGGAAACCATCCGCGCCCATCCGTGGCAAACCCGCTCCGTTCGTCCTGAGCTTGTCGAAGGGGGCGAACCCCGCTCATGCTTCGACACGCTCAGCACGAACGGGGTGTGGTCATCCCCCAAGCCTCCACCCACCCTAGAGCATCCACGAAATCCGTGGCAAAAAACCTTGACCCACCCGACGCATCGCGCTAGACTCCGGAAAATCTTCACACCACTCCCCACGGAGGGCAC
>CAZQXS010000153.1:0-7996 GCA_964597275.1 uncultured Pseudomonadota bacterium
ACGGGATCATGCACCTCGCTGAGGCTCCCGGACTTGGGGTGCGCTTGCGCTGAACCTAGCCCGCATCCGTTTTTGCTCGACGGCAATGGCAACGCGCACCAGCGCAGTGAAGATGAACGCCCCCAGCGCCCAGATGCCGACGGTGACGGTGATTTCCGGGGCGGTCGGGGCGTAGTCCACAATCTCGCCCAAGGGGGAGGGGACAAAGCCCGGAATGATCAGCCCCATCCCCTTCTCGATCCAGATTGCCAGAAACAGCAGCCCGCAGAGCGGGTAGAGCAGGGTCATCCGGCGGCGGATCGGATTGATCGAGAGCAGCAGCGTCGCGGCGACGTTCAACCCGGCGGCAGTCCAGATCCACGGCACCAGCGCATCGTGCCCGTGCAGCCCGAAGAAGAGGTAAGTCGCGCTGGCACTGTGTTCGGTGGGGGCATAGAACTCCTTGAACAGCTCCGAGCCGAGCATCACCAAGTTGACCTGGGCAGCGACTGTGACCACCATCCCCAGCTTCTGGAGTGTGCGGTCCTCAATGGGGTAGTCCTGAAAACGCCGAATCGCGCCGAGTGCGAGGATCATCAGCGCCGGGCCACCGGAAAAGGCCGAGGCGAGGAAGCGCGGCCCGAGCAGCGAGGAGTTCCAGAACGGACGCGCCACCAGCCCGGCGTAGAGGAAGGCCGTCACGAGATGGATGGCAAAGGCCCAGGCCACCGAGAGGATCACGGCGGGGACGTAATACTTGGCCACGGGCTCCCGCCCGCAGTAGCGTGAGTAGAGGAGGTAGCAGGGGATGGTGAAGTTGAGCAGCAGGTAGCCGTTGAGGACGATCACGTCCCAGGTGAGCATCGAGCTGGGCCAGTTGAAGACTCCGATCCCCGGCAACAGATGCCAGAGCCGGGTCGGGCCTCCCATGTCCACCGTGACGAAGGCCAGGCACATCACCAGCGCTGCCACGGCCATCCCCTCCCCGACCAGCACGGCCTGCTTGAAGTCCACGTCGTGGAGGATGTAGGTCGGCAGCACCAGCATCACCGCCGCCGCCGCCACGCCGACGAGGAAGGTGAAGTTGGAGATGTACAACCCCCAGACGATGTGGTCGTTCATCCCGGTGATGGACAATCCTTGCTCCAGCTGTAGCGAGTAGGCGTAGCCCCCGGAGAGCATCAGTAGCGTCAACATTCCCATCCACAGGTGATAACGCCAACTGCCCTGGGCGGCGCAAAGCAGGGAGTCCCAGCAAAACCGCAAGAACGGGAAGGAAGGGGAAGAAGTCATTGGGCCTTGTCAATCCATGAAGTACCAGAACTTCGGCTCGGTGCCGAGGTCTTCCTTGAGCCGGAAGACTTTTTTGTTTGCCAGCACCCAGCGGATTTCGCTGTCCGGGTCGAGCAGGTTGCCGAAGACCCGTGCCCCGGTCGGGCAGGCTTCGGCGCAGGCGGGGAGCCTCCCCTCGCGGGTGCGCTGGATGCAGAAGGTGCATTTCTCCATCACCCCCTGCTTGCGCATCCGATTGCCCAGATAGTGCTGGACGGGGTTGATTTCCGCCGTCGGCACCTCTGGATCGTGCCAGTTGAAGCGGCGGGCGAAGTAGGGGCAGGCGGCGGCGCAGTAGCGGCAGCCGATGCACCAGTCATAGTCGATCACCACGATCCCGTCCGGCTCCTTCCAGGTCGCCTGCACCGGACAAACCTTGACGCACGGCGGGTTCTCGCACTGGAAGCACTGGGTGCCGAGGTAGAAATTCCCCGACACGGGAACCTTGTGGAAGAAGTCGGCGTTTCCGGATTCCAAGTTCATCGAGCCTTTCTCCAACTCGAAGACCTTGATGTAGGCCATTCCGGATTTTCGATCTTGGTTGTTCTCGGCGATGCAGGCTTTGATGCAATCGAGGTAGCCCCGGCACTTTGAGAGGTTGAAGGCGTAGCCGTAAAGCACCCCCGGAGGAGCCGGAGTTCCGCTGATTCGGACCTGTTGCCGATGCTTGATCCGGTGCAGGCGGGTGAGCCGATTGAGTGTTTCTTGCTTCTCCTTTTTAGTCATCAGGCGGAAGTTTCCCTTGAAGTGTTCCTCCCATTCCAGCTTGGCCTGCTCACGGCTTTTGGAGTCTGCAAGGGTGGTGCAGGCTCCGGCGAGTGTGGCGGCCCCGGTCGCTCCCAGCATCCCCTTGACTGCTGTGCCGAGTGCCCAGCGTCGCTGGGACCCGGAGGCCGACAGTTCCTCTTGGGAAGCGGGTGGCAACTCGGCAGGGCTTTCCGGTTGCGGTTTCTCAAGCTTGAATCCGAACATGGGGGATGTTAGTGCAAAGGTGTGGGGAGTGGGCGATTGGCATAGCTCGGCCAGCGCGGCTCCAGCCGGGGGCGGTGCGGATCGTGGCAGGCCGGGCAGCCCAGCACCACTCGGGGATCAGCCCAGCCGCCGAGGCGCTTGCCGTGCGATCCTCCACGCCAGTCGCGTTCCTGCTGCATGTGGCACTGGGCGCAGACCTCATGGCTCTGGTCGAAGCCGATTTCGTGACCTTGCAGGCTGCTGAGGGAATTGCGCCCCTCGGTGCTGTGGCAGGTGGCGCAGGTCATGGTTTGTTCGCCTGCATGGTCCAGCCGAATCGAGGCGTGCCCGCGAACCCCTTCCGGAGACGACTCCCCGCCGTGACACTCCGAGCAGGGATACTGCCACAGTTCGGGCTTCCGAGCGGTGACAAAAAAAACGCCGTCTGTGTCTTTTTCAGTTCCTGCAACCGGAACGCGCCGAACGCCGCGAAGCCGCGCCTCCGAAGAAATGAGGTCCAAAGCAGGAGTCACCGCCATCCGTATCCGTTCGGGCAGCGGTTTTTCCGAAACGAAAGATGCAGGCAGAGAATCGCAAGCGGTAGCCCCACAGAGCGTGATCAGTCCCAGAACCGTGCTTTGCCAGCAGGTCAGGCTCATGTCTGCCTCATCGAGGAGACAGCCCCGGGGCCGGGACATGGCACTGGAGGCACTGCAAACGTTCGGGATGGCCGCTGCGGATCTCGTGGATCGCCGCAGGTCCGCTGTGGCAAGAAAGGCAGTTCTCCCGCATTTGCAGGGAATGCGGGATCGGCGGCGGACCTCCCGGAATCGCGGCCCGTCCCAAGCTCGGAGGTCGGACGGTGGACCAAGCGGTTTCGGCAAACACCTCCTCGACCTGCTGCGGGACGTGGCACTGGCGGCAACTCAGCAGTTCCGGGTGCGGCGAGACCGGGGCGTAGGCTCCAAACCGAGGGGCATAGTCGCCTTCGGCGTGGCATTGCAGACAGGAGTTCCCGGTTTCCGCCATGTCCGGTTTCACGGCGTGTGGAATTTGCGGCGACGCTCCCGGATAGGCCCGGCGTTCGTAGAACGTTGCCAACGTCCGTGCCGAAACCGGATGCGCCGCAGGAAGCCGAACCGCAGTTTCCCGCAAGGCACGGTAGCGCGGGGTGGCAGACCCGCGTTCGCCGGACGTGGGCACGGGTGCGCCGCCCCGTGCTACCGAAGTGAAACCCTCTGGAGTTGTATGCGCTTGGCGATCCTGCCGTAGCGCGGTGCCGACGAGATAAACCCCTGCCGCCATCAGCACCACCGCCAGTCCGATCATCACCAATCGGCTGGAGGGTTCTGTGTTCTCGATCATGGTTCCGCTCCGTCAAGCCTTCTCCACGCGCACCGCGCACTTCTTATAGTCCGGCTGTGCCGAGATCGGGCAGTAGGCATCGAGGGTGAGTTCGTTGATCAGCAGCGATTCGTCGAAGAAGGGCACGAACACTTGTCCGCGAGTGGGACGGCCTCGTTCGTTGATGCTGACCGGAAGCTCGATGCTCCCGCGTCGGCTGACCAGCCGCACCGTGTCCTCCGGACGGATGCCCTGCGCCTGAGCATCATCGGGATGGAGTTCCGCGTAGGCGCTCGGCACAGCCCGGTGCAAAATCGGGATGCGCCGGGTCATCGAGCCGGTGTGCCAGTGTTCGATCACCCGCCCCGTGTTGAGCCAAAACGGGAACTCCGAGTCCGGCATTTCCGGAGGCGTCTCGTAAGGCCGTAGCCAGATCCAGGCCCGTCCACCGGGCTTGCCGTAGAAGTCGAAGCTCTCTGGGCCTTGCGGATTGTAGTTCTCCGTTGCAGGGTCGTGTTTGGTGTTGAAGCGCCAGCGGGTTTCCTTGCCGTTGACGTAGGGCCAGCGGATGCCCGGATGCTTCCTCAGTTCCTCGTAGGTCGCCATCTCGTGCTGCGGCCCGGCGTGGAAGCGGCGGTACTCGCTCCAGATTTCCCGAATGTGGTCGGTTTTGTTCCACGGAAACAGCTTCCCGTGCCCCATCCGACGGGCGACCTCGATGATCTGCCAGGTGTCGCTCATCGCTTCGCCCGGAGGTTCGACAAGCTGGTCGAAGTGCTGGGTGCGGCGCTCAGAGTTGCCGTAGAAACCCTCGCGTTCGATCCACATCGCCGAGGGCAGCACCACATCGGCGACCTCGGTGGTTGGCGTGGGATAGACGTCGGAGACGACGAGGAAGCGGCCATCCTGCTTTGCCCCGTTGCGGTAGCGGTTGAGATTGGGCATGGTGACCATCGGATTCGTCACCTGCACCCACATGAAGCGGATGTCGCCCCGGTCGAGTGCCCGGAACATCGAGACCGTGTGGTTGCTCGGCTTGGGAGGGATGTTCTCCACCGGAACCCCCCAGATCTTCGCGGCGAACTCCCGGTGCTTGGGGTTCATCACCACTCCTTTGGGGAGCTTGTGGGTCAGAGTTCCTACCTCGCGGACGGTGCCGCAGGCGCTGGGCTGTCCGGTGAGCGAGAAGGGGCTGTTCCCCGGAGATGAAATTTTTCCGGTCAACAGGTGGATGTTGTAGATCAGGTTGTTGATCCAAGTGCCCCGGGTGTGTTGGTTGGTGCCCATGCACCAGAAGCTGGTCACCTTGCGCGAGGGGTCGCCGTAGAGCGCGGCCAGTGTGCGGATGCCCTCCGCCGGAACCCCGGAAAGCTGTTCGACCTGCTCTGGCGAGTAGTCCTCTAGGAACTTCCTGAACTCCTTGAAGGATGAATTTTGGGGCTGGTCTGCAAACTTGAAACTGTCGCTGAGACCGTAGCCGATATTGGTTTTCCCGGATTTGAAGGCGCAGTGCCGCTCGATGAAGGAAGTGTCCTCCCAGCCATTACGGAGGATTTCGTGGCAGATGGCGTTGGCCACGGCGAGGTCGGTCTGGGGCCGGAAGAGGAAGGCGTGGTCGGCGGCCTGACTGGTGCGCGTGGTGCGTGTGGCAAGGTCGATGATCCGCGTTTTCGGATGCCGCAGTCGGCGATCGAGCAGGCGCGAGAACAGCACCGGATGCATCTCGGCCATGTTGTTGCCCCAGAGGACGAACACGTCGGCGTGGTCGATGTCGTCGTAGCAACCCATCGGCTCGTCCTTGCCGAAGCTGGTTAGGAATCCGGTGACGGCGCTGGCCATGCAGAGCCGGGCGTTGGCCTCCAGGTTGTTGGTGCCGATACCGCCCTTGAAGAACTTCGAGGCCGCATAGCCATCTGGGATCGTCCACTGCCCGGAACCATACATCGCCACCGAGTCCTTGCCGTGGGAATCAATCGTCTCCTGCATCTTCTGGGCGGCGAGGTCCAGCGCTTCCGAAATCGGGACTTCCACCAACTGACCGTTTTTGCGAATCTGTGCCCTGAGCAGTCGGTCCTTGCCGTAGAGCGCCTGCACCGAGTGGTAGCCCTTGACGCAGCACAACCCCTTGTTCACCGGACTCGCCGGGTCGCCCTTCACCGCCACGGCCCGCCCGTCGGTCACCCCGACCAGCAGCCCGCAGCCCACTCCGCAGAAGCGGCAGGGGGTCTTGCGCCACTGGAGGCTTTCGGTCCCGGAGTCCAGTGGCAGCCACTGCGGAAAGACGATTCCGGGAAACCAAGCTCCGGCAGCGGCAACGGCGGAGGTTGCGGCCAAACGCTTGAAAAACTGTCTTCTGTTGAGGGTGGTCATGGCGGGATTTCGGATGGTGAGTTCGGAGAGAGTGGACGCTCCAGGGGTTCCTCGAAGCTAGAAACCAGAGTCAGAAAGTGCAGGGCATCCAGTGCATTGATTTCCCGTTGCAGTTGTTGTTCTGCCTCCTTGGAGGTGGTGTCTGTGACCAGCACCACCAACTCACGGTTTTCTGCGGGAAAAACGTCACATTCGGGAATCCTACGCAACTTGGCATTTAGCTCCCGTGCCCGACCGGGGGCGGGGTGGACCAAGTAACTCATGATCGGCATTTTCCTCCGTTGCGAGTGGGGCTTAGTAACGTTGTTCGATGCAGGACTGCGTGGCCATGCAGTCCGCCCAGTTCGGCCCGCTGGTTTTGGAGATGTCCGGGGCCATGCCGAAGAAGAAGGCGAACACGGCCATGAAGGCCATGATCAGCAGGAACCAGATCATGCGGACCTCAAAGCGGAGGTGCATGAAGTTGGCGGCGACCATCACGGTTTTGACCACGGCGATCCCGAAGGCCGTGATGAGGGTCAGCCACGGGATTTCCAGCATGGGGCCGACCACGCTGGCCACCAACAGCAGGACCAGCACACCCCAGACCTTCACATATTCTCGCGGTTCAAAATGCCTGTGGGCTTTTTCTTCAATCATGGCTTCTTGGTTCGGGTTGGGGTTATTGAATGGGGGAGGGCGGCTTGACCTGCTTCATCAGGTCATCGTTCCATTGCCCCGCCACCTTGATCTGGGCGACCGCTCCAAGCAGCACCGCCTCGATGAGGTTGTGGCTCAGGTACACATAGGTTCCGGGTTGCTGGAAGGTGTAGATCGCAGCCCCGGCCGAACCTGCGCCGATCACCCAGCTTTCCAATCCCGTCAGCGGTGGGTCCGCTAGGTTTCCGCGTTCCCAAACGTAATCGCCGTGCCCGCCGATTAAGTGCGGGTAGGACTGGCGATTGGCCTGCGAGTGCAGGAGGAGGACGGTTTCCCCAACCTTGGAGGTCATGGCGTTGTTTCCAGTCAGCCCGCCGACCTTGCCATTGAACACCACATGGGACGGCGTGAGGGTCTTCATCACCGCCATGTCGTCCACAAAGCTCTCCATCGGCGTCCAGTAGCGTTTGTAATTTCCGGCCTTGTCCTTGGGCAGGTAGTAATCCTGCTCGCCAATGTAGTAGGCCCGGTCGTAGCGGATTGGCTGGCCTTCGGCATCTCGGAGTCCGTCGCGGGGCAAAACGAGAATCGCCCCGTTCATGCCATGCACCATATGCCACGGGATCATCGGCCCACCGGGGGCGCAGTGGTACACGAACACTCCGGGCTTGGTGGCCTTGAAGCGCAACACCACCTCCTGTCCGGGGGCGACGTTGGTGAGTTCACCGCCGCCGAGCGCTCCCGTGGCGGCATGGAAGTCAATGTTGTGGGGCAGCAGGTTGGTCTTGGGGTTCACCAAGGTCAGTTCCACATAGTCGTCCTGATGCACCACGATCAGGGGGCCGGGCACGCTGCCGCTGAAGGTGAAGGCGTGGATGAAGGCACCGGGGGCGACCTCGATCTCCTTTTCATCGATCTCCATCCGGATGGCCACGACCTTGGACGGTCCTGTGGCGACTTGATCATGCTTGGGTAGGAAGGGAGGAGCGACCAGTTCCTGCGTCACCCGCTCCAGACCCTCAATGCCTGCCGCCCAGAGCGGTGGTCCAGAAAAAACGATCCACAGGGCGGAAAGGATGCAACTTTTCAGAAATGGGTGTTTGTTCATGGTGTTCTCCTTGGCAAGGAAGCCTCACATCGCCAGCGGCAATCTAGAGAAGCGAAACGCGGGATACTTGAGAGTCAGTTTACTTGCCAGTCCCTCCTGCTCCTATCCGTAGAATTACGGACAAGGCTTGGGGGGAGAGGGCTTTTTCATGGGGTCTGGGGATCGCTGAATTTTTGGTTTGCGTCCCGCTCAATTCGGAGCTAACCGTGTTGGGTCACTCAAACTCAAGGAGACGTATGACCACCAACTTCAAGCCGGCCACGCTGGCCGATT
>CAZQXS010000154.1:0-6441 GCA_964597275.1 uncultured Pseudomonadota bacterium
AACACCGTGCCCCGAAGGTCTGAATCCGAAAGATCACTCCCAACAAGGTCGGCGTTGGTCAGGGTGGCAAGTCTCAAGTCCGAGTCCTTCAGGTTCGCATCGCGCAGGTTGGCGGAGGGCAGTTGGGCCTCATCTAGATGACATTCCCGCTCAGTTTGGAATTGATGCAAACCACCAGTTCTTTGCTCGCTTCAGGGCTCACGCTAGGCTACGCCCGGAATGGTAATCTTGAGCAATTGTGCCGAAACCGTTTGTAGTGGACTTGCAAAGTTTCATCAAGAAGTGTCCGGATGAGCAAGAAAGGCTTGAACTGCGGGGACAATTCGTTCCAGACCTTCCTCCAGAGGTAAAAGGACCGGAAGGCCGAGGGAACGCTCGTACTCCTGCTGGACGGCCTTGGCCTCATCCGGGTTCAAGCCTTCGGCGTTGAGGGTGACTCCAAGCGGCTGGGAGCCGTAGTGCCGGATGAGCGCGAGTTCGTTTTCCAGCGTTGGAATGGCGCACTCCAGCGTTTCGGTGCCCCGGAAGTACGGGCGACCGGGAGCGTGTTGCAGGATCACGCCTTTGGCTTCTGCGGAACACAGGTACTCGGAACCACAGGGGCCGGTGGGGTTGCGCAAGGCCGACTGCCCTTCGAGCAGGATCAGATCCGGGGATTGCTCCTGATCGCAGCACACGACTTCCCGTTCCAGTTCGCCGGACACAAAATCGTTCAGGGTGGCATCGAGGATGAAGCCGTACTCCATGCCCTGCAACCAGCCGGTTTGCCCGGTGTAGATCATCTCGGTGCGGATTCCGGAGGCGTTGCACAATTCCCACAGCCAGTAGGTCGTGGTGCGCTTGCCAAGGGCGCAGTCGGTGCCCAGCACGGCAATCCGGGGTGCCTTCACGCTCCGGATCGCTCCGCTCCACGACCGCAGTTCATGCCAGGGACGCGACTTGCGGATGTCGAGCAGTTCCACCCCGTTTTGCTCGGCGAGTTGGCAAAGCTCTGGAAACGCGCTCAGGGGTTCGTGGAGTCCGTTGACGAGTCCCACCCCGGCCTCGACCGTTTCGGCAAGGATTTGCTTGATGGATTCGGAAAACCGTCCGCCGTGCTGGGTGATGCCGATGATCGCCCACTTGGGGTGGGTCCGCACACGGGCACACGCTTCGGCCACCGAGGCAAACACCGGGATTCCGCGAGGGGTGCCGTCCACCACGACCCCGGCATCCCTGCCTGCCTGATCGGGGTCAACGACTCCAAGGATTTCGTAGCGCGAGGTGCCCCGGATGAGGCCGAAGGCGGTTTTGGCGCGACGGGCGTTGAACTGTCCGGGGGCGAGAATGAGCGCGGGGTCGGGCATTCAGGGCTTGTCAGTTCGCGTCTTCGGAGGTGTCTCCCTGTTGCGGTTGCACCTCGGCACTCTTGATGGAGGACTTGAGGGTGACGGAGGTGCCGGGCTTGGGCGGTGGTTGTTCGTTGCGCTGCAATTCCATCTCGATCTGCCGGAGCAGCTTTTCGAGAATGGTCTGCTCCGCAGGGTATTCAAAGAGCAGCAGCGCCTTCTTCTCCAACCCCTGTGTGACCGGGAAGATCAACACCTCCTGTCCGATGCCAATGGATTTGAGGTGATAAAAATCGTTCTTCGCCTTGGTGTCGTTGTACGCCTCCAAGATGCTGTGAAAGTGCTTGGAGTCGAATTTGCGCAGCTTGTCGTGCATCTCGTAGGGCAGGCTGGACTTGAGGCGGAAGGTCAGTTCTCCCGGATTGGTGCCCTCGACATCCTCGGAGTTGGCGCGCATGGTGTTGGAGACAAGGGCGAGCCCCACCTTGTGTCCGTTGATGGCCTGACGGTAGAGCGAGTCCAGCACGTTCTCCCAATCCTTGCGGGCGACGGTGTGCGTGTGTTGCTGAAACCCCGAGTTTCCAAATCCAAACATGATCTCAATTTATCGCAAAAGTGGTTGCAAAGTGGAAATTATGCCGAAAATGACGGCCAACGACAATCAGTAAATCGGGGGGGGCGCCGATTCGGGCCGGGTGCGCCAGCGTCGGTGCATCCAGAAGTACTGCTCCGGATGTTGCCGGACGTGCCGCTCGAACGCGAGGGTGGCCCGTTGTAGCAACTCCTGCTCGTCCGCGTCGACATTCCCGGAGGCGGTGAACGCAATGCGCTCGAAAATCACCTCAACCCCCGTTCCCACATACGGGCAGACGCAGAGCAGGACGGGACTGCCGAACATGCGGTGGAACGCCGCAACCCCGCGCCTCGTGCTGGCGGGAGTGCCAAAGAAATCCACAAAGACCCCGGACTTGCGCTCGTCCTGATCAATGAGCAGGCCGACGATGCGCTGCTGCTTGAGCGCGTGCCAGATTTCCATGACGGCATCCGCCCCCTTGCCCAGCAGGTGGATGCCGAAGCCCCGGCGGGTTTCGTTGTGCAACTCGTCGGTGAGCGGATTCGTCTGCGCTCCGGCGTAAACCGTCATCGGGTAGCCCCGCTCCGCCAGCACTGCGGGAATGAACTCCCAGTTCCCCAAGTGCCCCGTAACGATCAACGCCCCGCGATTTTCGGAAAGCGCCTCGTCCAGTACTTCCGGGTTGCGCACCTGCACAAACGCCTCCGTGCGGCCCTGCCAATTCGCCAGCCGCAAGACGTCCACCGCAAACCGGGCGAACCAGTGGTAGTTTTTTCGGGCAATGCGGTTGCGCTCGGCTGGGGGTTTTTCCGGAAACGCCACCTCCAGATTGCGGTCCAGCACCTTGCGGCGGCCCCGGATGGCCCAGAGCAGGCTTGCCAGCAGCCACGTCACGAGGCGGCGGTTCCAAGACGAGGTGGCTTCAGCCCAGCGTCGCAACTTTCGGAAGCCCCACTCTTCAACGCGCTGCCGACGGCTCAAGGTGCGCTGTTTTTTCTTGGGGGTAGGAGAGGGCAGTGGTTGGGTTTCCGGCGGGGCTTGCGGCGGCGAAGGCGGCTGGATTTCTGCCTGCACGGGAATGGCGGACGGACTCACGGGCGGGACATCAGGACTCGCGGGCTGGACGAGATTCGGCGGGGGGCTGGTGGGGGCGGATCTGGGCGGGTGATCCCAAGCCCCGATTCTTGCGGCCTCCCGGATTTGCTCCAGCAACCCCTGCATGTTGCGGTGGTGGGATTCCTCAAGCTGCTGCTGCTGGGCCAGCCAGTCCTGAAGCTGCTGGGTCACCGGGGCGGCTTGTGCCGGAGGCAGCTGCTCCAGTTGCTGCCGGAGTTGCTCCCAGGCGGCAAGCTGCTCCGTGTGCTGGCCATGCCGAGTGCGTTGCAGGCTCGTGTGGAGCGCCAACTCGTTGAGCAGGCTGGAAAGTCCGGACGAAACAGTGGGCACGGAAGCGGGGTGCAAGAGGCGGAATTCTGCGACGCTTCACCCTAGCAGAGTGTGTGTCGGGAAACAACCTTCAGAGAAGGGTTGCGATGCGCGGCTCGGCTTGCTATGGTGAGCCTTGAACCCAAGAAGCTCTCCGAGTTGCAACCACTCCACATTCACTTTTCCGGCATCTGCGGTACGGCGATGGCATCGCTGGCCGTGCTGTTGCAAAAACGCGGACACCGCATCACCGGCTCGGACGCGCAGGTCTATCCGCCGATGAGCGGCTTTCTCGCCGAAAACGGGCTGTTGGTGAACGAGGGATATGCGGCGGAAAACCTTGATCCAGCACCGGATTTGGTGGTGATCGGCAACGCGCTTTCGCGGGGCAACCCGGAAGTGGAGGCCACGCTTGCGCAGGGGTTGCGCCACGCCTCAATGCCTGAATTGCTGCGGGAGCATTTCATTCAGGGCCGCACCTCCCTCGTGGTTGCAGGCACGCACGGCAAAACCACGACGACGACCCTGCTGGCGTGGGTGTTTCGGGAAGCCGGACACGATCCCGGTTTTCTGATCGGCGGCATCGCAGAGAATTTGGGAACGAGTTGCCATGAGGGCGAGGGCGGTTTTTTCATCACCGAAGGCGACGAGTACGACACGGCGTTTTTCGACAAGCGCTCCAAGTTCTCCCACTACCAGCCTCAGCAGCTCCTGCTCAACAACCTGGAGTTCGACCACGCCGACATCTTCAATTCGCTGGATGACCTCAAGCGTGCGTTCCGGTTGCTGCTGCGGCTGGTGCCCTCGAACGGGCTGATCGCCGCCAACGGTGACGATCCGGCTCTGGCCGAAGTGCTGCAAAACGCCTACTCGCCGATCCTGCGCTTTGGCTTGGGGCCGGAAAACGATTTGCAGGCCGTCCAGCTTGAGGCGGACAGCACGGGCATGCAGTTCCGGGTGCGCCACCAAAATCCTGACCCAGCCCAGCCCAACTCGGCCAGCCCTCGGCTTTTTCACTTGCCGATGCTCGGCGAGCACAACGTCCGCAACGCGCTGGGCGTGATTGCGCTGGCTCGCCACAACCGCATTTCGGATGATGCGATTCAGGCGGCCTTTGACCGCTTCCGGGGCATCAAGCGTCGGCAGGAGTTGCGTGGAGTCGTGCGGGGCATTTCCGTGTACGACGATTTCGCGCATCACCCGACGGCGGTGCGCGAGACCTTGGCGGCCCTGCGCTTGCGGCATCCGGACCAGCGCTTGGTGGCGGTGTTTGAACCGCGCTCCAACACGAGCGTTCTCAAGCTGCACCAGCCCGAATTGACCGCCGCGCTTGCGCTGGCCGATCATGCGGTCCTGAGCCGCCCCTACCGCATGGAGCAGGTTCCCAAGGAATCGTGGCTGGATGCGGAGGCCGTGGCCGCCGATTTGCAGAAACGTGGCCTGCAGGCCCAGGCGTTTTCCGATTCCGGGGCCATCCTGCAACACCTTGTGGCCAAGTGCCAACCCCGCGACGTGGTCGTGATCATGAGCAACGGAAAGTTCGACAACCTGCACCAGCGGCTGCTGGACGCACTGGCCGTTTCCGGCCCAACCCAATCTCCAACCAACGAGACCTGATGGCCTTACGGGAACACACCCTTCACGAACGCATTCTTGAAAATGCCCGCTGCACCCCAGACGCAACTGCCTTCATTTGTGGAACTGCCGAACTCAGCTTCCGGGAGTTTGCGGTGCAGGTGGAGCGGCTGGCCAAGGGTTTGCGCAAGGTCGGGCTGCATCCCGGCAGCCGCATGGTGGTTTTGCTGGACAACGGGATTGAGGCGATGACGCTGTATGCCGCCTGTGTCCGCGCCAGCCTGATTGCCGTGGGGCTGAACACCCGGACCTCGCCGGAGGAAATGCGGCTCGTGCTTGAGCGCACGCAGCCGGGCCTGTTCGTCAGTCAGGAAAAATACGCGGACGCCCTCGCCGCCCTCAAGCCGTCGGTCTCCGAGTGTGTCAGTTTGGAGGGGATCAGCACCGAGCGGTCGTTTGCAGATTTGCTGGACCCGGATTTTTCCGCGTTTGGGGAACCCTCCCCCTCGTTGGATTCCGGCTGCGTGATCATCCCCACGGCGGCGGTGGGCGGAGAACCGAAGGGGGCGTTGCTGAGCCAGCGCAACCTCTGGGCTTCGTGCCGGGTGCATCAGCTGCACTTTGGTGCTGAGACCCTGCGGGGGCACTTGGGGATCATGCCGCTCTTTCATGTGATGGGCCTGACTTCGGCGTGGGCGACCTTTGTTTCCGGAGGGGTGACGGTGCTGTTGCCGGAGTTCAATCCGGCGGAAGCCGTGGCCGCGATTGACGCCCACCAACTCACCTACTTCGGCTCCTTTCCTCCCATTCTTGGCCGGGTGCTTGATGCCGCCAAGGAATCCGGGTCCAAGCTGGAGAGCCTGCGGGCCGTGTACGGTCTTGACGGCCCGGACAACATCCAGCGGCTGCATCAGGAAACGAGCGCGGAGTTCTGGACCGGATTCGGGCAGGCCGAAACCACCGCCTTCGTCACGGCAGGTCGGGCGATGGAGCGTCCGGGGGCTTCCGGGCGAGCGAGCCTGCTGAACACGGTGGCGCTGGTGAACGAACTCGACGAGCCGGTTTCCAACGGGGACGCCGGGGAAATTGTGGTGCGCGGCGAAAACGTGATGCTCGAATACTGGGGAATGCCGGAAGACACCGCTTACGCCTTCCGCAACGGTTGGCACCACACGGGCGACATCGGGCGCTTTGATGAACAGGGCTACCTGCACTACGTCAAGCGCAAGGCGGAGAAGGAACTCATCAAGACGGGCGGGGAGAATGTTTATCCGGGCGAGGTCGAAGCCGTGCTGCTCCGGCACCCGGACATCGCGGTCTGTTGCGTGATCGGGGTTGCCGACAAGACGTGGGGCGAGTCGGTCAAGGCCCTCTGCGTGCCCAAGCCCGGAGCCAGTCCCGAAATTGAGGAGGTCCGGGAGTTTGTGGGAAGCCAGATCGCCGGATTCAAGAAGCCCCGCATCGTTGAGTTTGTCGAGGACTTGCCCCTCAAGGACGGCGAGATTGACCGCGAAGCCGTCAAGGCGCAGTTTGGGTGAT
>CAZQXS010000154.1:6541-7793 GCA_964597275.1 uncultured Pseudomonadota bacterium
AGGCTGCGTCCGATCAGTTCCTTCATGATCTCATTGGAGCCACCATAGATTTTTTGTACACGAGCGTCGGTGAACATGCGGGCAATCGGATAGTCGAGCATGTAGCCGTTGCCGCCGTGCAGTTGCAGGCAGGCGTCCACGATCTCGCACTGCTTCTGGGTCGTCCACCACTTCGCCATCGAGGCGGTGACGTTGTCGAGTTCGCCCCGCATTAAGCGCTCGATGCAGGAGTCGAGGAAAACACGGGCCACGTGCGCCTCGGTCTTGCATTCGGCGAGCGTGAAGCGCGTGTTCTGAAAATCGAGGATGCGCTGTCCGAACGCCTCGCGGCTGCGGGTGTACTCGATGGTGAGTTCCACCGCCCGCTCGATGGCGGCGACGGCTCCGGTCGCCAAGGCCAGCCGCTCCTGTGGAAGCTGCTCCATGAGGTGATAGAAGCCGCGTCCTTCCTCGCCCAAGAGGTTTTCAACGGGCACCCGCACCTGACCGAAGAACAACTCCGAGGTGTCTGCTGCGGGCAGTCCCACCTTTTCCAAATTGCGCCCCCGCTCAAATCCGGGAGCGTCGTCCGTCTCGACCACAATCAGCGAGATGGAGCGCGACCCCTTGCCGTCGCTGGTCTTGGCGACGACGATGACGTGGTTGGCGTGCTGCCCGTTGGTGATGAAGGTCTTGGAGCCATTGAGGACGTAGTGGTCGCCGTCGCGGACGGCACGGGTCTGGACCCCCTGCAAGTCCGAGCCAGTGCCCGGTTCGCTCATGGCGATGGCCGAGACCAGTTCTCCAGAGGCGAGTTTCGGCAGCCAGCGCTGCTTCTGCTCCTCGGTGCCGTAGTGCAAAACATAGTAGGCGCAGATGGTGCTGTGGACCGGGTAGCCGAAATTCGCGCCCACCCCGGATTTCTCCAGTTCCTCGATCACCACCGCTTCATGCACAAAGCTGCCTCCCCCGCCGCCGTACTGCTCCGGAACTCCGGGCAGCAACAGCCCCATCGCCCCCGCCTTGGTCCAGGCCTCGCGGTCCACCTTGCCCTGCTTGCTCCAGCGGTCCAGGTGCGGAACAAATTCACGCTCCAGGAACTTGGCGGTGCTTTCCCGGAGCAGTTTCAAATCCTCGGTTTCCCAAGTCGGAGTGTAGGCGTGCATGGTTGGCTGGTGGGCTGAGATTACTTGCAGATGTACATGTGGAAGCGCTTGGAAGCGGAGGCACCACTGCGGCAGAAGGCGTATCCGGTTCCGGTGGGTCCGCCAAA
>CAZQXS010000155.1:0-7584 GCA_964597275.1 uncultured Pseudomonadota bacterium
CTCCGGCCTCTTCGTCCCGAACGAAGCGCGCTACCAGGCTGCGCCACACCTCGACCTAGAGAGGAAGTTCAGGATAGCACGGGAGTGGGGGAAGCGCAATACCGGAAGTCGTCCGCAGGGGCGAGTTCCGGGGGATCAGCGCAGGATGTTCTGGAGGGTTTCGACCTTGCGGCGGTGCTGGGGCAGGGGGGCGAAGCGTTCGGCGACCAGCAGGTGCCGGAGCAGTTCCAGCCGCAGGTCGTCCGGCAGTTGCTCGTCCCGGCTGGTCGCTTCCAGCACCTTGCGCTGGGTGTTGGTGATGATCAGTTCCGGGAGCAGCTTGAGCAGCACGTCGCGCTGCTTGAGGGATTGGGAAACCTGCGCGTCGGAGGTGGCCGAGAGCGAGGCTTCCTGAAGCGTGTCCAGCGAGGCGATGTAGGTCTGGATCTTGAGATGCGCGTCCTGCTGTCGCTGGGCGGCGCGGATTTGCTCGACCGCCCGCAGGTAAAGTTGCTCAAACGCGGATTCCTCTCCCTGCATGCGCACCACGGACCTCGGCAGGTCCACGGACACGGTGTCGTCCACGGGCTGCTGATAGCGGGTGATGCTTTGGTCGGTGACGCTGAAGAAGTACACGATCACCGAGTTGCGGTCGGTGATCTCCACGTAGGGCGGCAGCTCGAAGATGTCCGGGTTCACCTGCGCACGCAGGAAGACGCGCTGCTGGTGTTCCACGTCCGTGGCGATTTCCACAAAGCGCAGGTACTCCAAGGTGCGGAATCCCGGGACGTCGCGGATTTTTTCGGTGTTGGGAAACACGACCTGCACGTAGAACTGATTGCGGCGCATTCCGGTTTCCGGATCGCGGAGGTTCTGCTCGACGATCTGGAAGGGGAAGAGGCTCTGCGAAATGGTGACGGGGCGGTCGAAGAAGACCTCGACGCCAAAGCGGTAGATGCTGCGGATTTCGTCCTCAAGCTGCCGGGGCAGGGCCACCATGTCCCGGACCTTGTAGGTGCGGCGGTACACGTCCTGATCCGGACCGGGGCGTTCAATCAGGTCGCCCTGCTGGAGGATGTTGTACGCCATCGGGTAGGTGAGGATTTCCCGCATGCCGTTTTCCATCTCCAGAACGTAGCGGTAGCGGTGCCCAAAGCGGTCGGTGGCAAAGCGGCTTTCCTCGCCCGGTTCCAGCAAGCGGAAGCGGCGGATGCCCAGCGGAAGGGTGCGGCCCTCCAGCAGGTCATGCTCGGAAAAGCGCTTGAGGTAAACCTGAGAGGTCAGCGCCTGCTGGTAGAACTGGTTCTTGTCGAAAACGTTGAACTCGGTGCTGTCCGGGAACGGAAAGATGAGGACGGTGTTGCCCGCAAGGCGGAGCTGGTCCGTCAGGGTCCACTCGTAAATGCGGTCCAGCAGCCAGTCGCGGCTGGATCCGTCCTCCAGCAGGGCTTGCAGGAAGTATTCGTCCTCCGTGCGGTTCTTGACGAAGACGGACTCCACCCGGAGGTCGCGGAAGCGGCTGTTCTCCAGGATTTCCGCAAGGTGGATGGCGTTCTCGCGGGTGGTGAACTGCGGGAAGCCCCAGGCCGTGACCGCGCTGAGCAGTCCGGTGGCCAGCAGGATCAGGAATCGCTTACTCAAAGTTCTCGCCCACATAAATCTCCACATCGTTCCCCAGCCGACTCAAGCGGCTCAGGGGCATAGGTTCCACCACCTGCTCGCCCGGAATCATCTCCGCCAGCGTCAGGGCTGCTTTCAAGAAGTTGGGCCGGAAGTAAATCTTGGTGCGGGGCAGCCGCAAATCCTCCCGCACCGAGGAAATGTTGAGAATCTCCAGCTTGAGTCCCAAGCGTTCCTCGATGGTGCGGCGCTGCTGGTGCTCCAGCATGATCGCCAAGCGGCGGGCGGTGCCCACTCGCGGGGAGGCGTTGAAGACTGCAAGGTTGAGCCGCAGCGGCGGGCGGTAGGCCAGCATGGCTGAAACCGGATGGAGCAAGACTGCCTCACGGGCACTGACCGTCGGGTTCGCCAGACTGCGCGTTTGTCCGGAAATCACACCAACCTTGTCAGCAATCACGATGCCCGTCTGCGAAGCCTCTTCCTGTTCCTGCTGAAGGGCGGCGGTGCGGGCCACGTCCTGCAAGACGAGCGTGAGCTGCTGGCCGCTCGAGCGGCCCACGTCAAGCGTCACCTTGACCGGGCTGGGCATCGTCAGGTCGAGCCGGACCAGAAAGTTGATGGAGCCGTCCGACTGCTGGCGGATTTCCTCGTTGAGGGCGAGGGAACTCAGCAGCGAGTTTTCCGGGAAGTCGGCGTATTCGCGCTCCTCCATCAAGACGTTGTTGATGAAGGCGTTGGGAATGATGATGCGAACCTGTTCCGGGGTTTCCCCGGCTTCGATCAGGATTTGCTCGAAGAGTTCGCTTTCAAAGTAGCCCTTGAAGGTCAGGTAGGACATCTTTTCCGCCGGAAGCAGGTCCACGCTGTCGAGCATGTGACCAACCGGCTGGGCAGACGCCACCGTGAACCAGAGCGGAAGCAGGAGCGCCAACCACAGGCGCGACAGGTGATTGCGTAGTGTCCGGATGCTGTGTCTCATCAATCCTCCAAGGTCCGAATCCGGCAGGATGCACGGCTTCGGGATCAGGCCCGTGACGCAATGCAGAAAATGCGCCTCCCTGTTTTTTGATCCGGAGGCGGCGCGTCAGTTTTCTTCCAGAGGAAGCTCGTCCTGCTGGACTTCCTGCGCGGATTCCGGTTCCGCGACGACGGCGGCTCCCAGCGGTTCGGCGTGTGCCTCAGCCGGAGCCGGGGCCGGGGTTTCGGCAGAATCGTCATTTTCCGGAAGCTCGTCCTCCTCGTCCTCGATCATCGAGGCCACGTCAATCACGGTGTCGCCTTCTGGAATGTGAAACAGCCGATTGCCCTGCGTCACCCGCCCCACGGTGGAGATTCCAGAAACCGGGGTGCGGATCATTTTGCCCTGCTGGGTGACGATGAAGATCTGGAAATGTTCCTCCACCTCCAGCGTGTTCACCACCGGGCCGTTCTTTTCAGTGACGTTCATGCAGCGCATCCCGTAGTTGCCCCGGTGCTTCTTGAGCGCGTAGTCTTCGATGAGCGTCTTCTTCCCGTAGCCCTTCTCCGTGACCGTGAGCAGTTTTCCGCTTCCGGAAAGGGCAATCGCGGAAACCACGCGGTCGTCGCGCTTGAGGCGGATGCCGATGACTCCGCGAGCGGTGCGGCCCATCGGGCGGACGGTGCTTTCGTGAACCCGCAGGGCCATGCCGTTGCGGGAGGTGAAGAACAACTCCTGATCGCCGTTGGTGACTTGCACGGAAATCAGCGAGTCGCCTTCGTCCAGCGTGATCGCCCGCACGCCCGTGACCCGGATTTTCGCGCAGTCGAGCATGGGGGTTTTCTTGACGACGCCCTGAACGGTGCAGAGCAGGATGTACTTGTGGTCGTCGTCCTGCTCCTTGGGCACGGGCAGGCAGGAACAGACCCGCTCGCCTTCGCGCAACGGCAAAAGGTTCACCACCGCCTTGCCGCGTCCGGTGGGGCTGGTTTGCGGAAGCTCGTACACCTTCTTGCGGAACACCTGCCCCATGGTGGTGAAGAAGAGCAGGTAGTCGTGGGTGGAGGCGACGAACATCTGCTCGACGAAATCCTCCTCCTTCGTGCCCATGCCGAGCCGACCCTTGCCGCCCCGGTGCTGCAAGCGGTACTCCGTGACGGGGCTGCGCTTGACGTAGCCCGTGTTGGTGAAGGTCACGACCATGTCCTCCTCGTTGATCAACTCCTCCACGAGGATGCTGCCGTCGTCGTCGGTGATCTCGGTGCGGCGCTTGTCGCCATAGCGCCCCTCGATCTCCTGAGTCTCCTCCCGGATGATGTCGAGGACGCGGGATTCCTTGGCCAGAATGTCCTGAAAATCCTCGATGTCCTCGCCGACGGAGGTGTGTTCCTTGCGGATTTCCTCCTGCTGCATCCCGGTGAGCCGCTGGAGCCGCAGGTCGAGAATGGCCTTGGTCTGGCGCTTGGTGAGTCCGTAACGCTCCATCAGCCCGGCTTCGGCGGTGGCGGGGTCAACCGCAGCGCGGATGAGTTCGATCACATCGTCCAGGTGTTCGAGCGCGATCATCAAGCCTTCGAGGACGTGCATGCGGTCCTCCGCCTGCTTCAACTCATGGCGCACCCGGCGGGTGACGACCTCGATGCGGTGCTGGAGGAAGAACTCCAGCATTTGCGGAAGCGTGAGAATCTTGGGCTGCTTGTCCACGATGGCGAGCATGATGATGCCAAAGCTCGACTGCATCGCCGTGTGCTTGTAGAGATTGCTCAACACCACGTCCGCGTTTTCCCCGCGCTTCACCTGAATGAAGATGCGCATGCCCTTGCGGTCTGACTCGTCCCGGAGGTCTGAGATGCCCTCCAGCTTCTTGTCCCGCACGAGTTCGGCGATTTTCTCGATGAGGTTCGCCTTGTTGACCATGTAGGGCAGTTCCGTGACGATGATCGCCTCGCGGCCCTCCTTGTTGGTTTCGGTGTGCGCCCTGGCGCGGACGGGAATGATGCCGCGTCCGGTGGTGTACGCTTCATAGATGCCGCGCCGCCCCATGATCATGCCGCCCGTGGGGAAATCCGGGCCATCCACATACTGCATCAGTTCCTCGACGGTCGCGGTGTGGCGATGGTCGAGGTAGTGCAAAAAAGCACCGAGAACTTCGCGGAGGTTGTGCGGCGGGATGTTGCAGGCCATGCCGACCGCGATTCCGGTCGCGCCGTTGGTCAGCAGGTTCGGAATGCGCGTGGGCAGGACGGTGGGTTCCGTGAGCGAGTCGTCGTAGTTCGGAATGAAATCAACCGTGTCCTTGTCGAGGTCCACCATCAGGTCGTGCGCGTGGCGGCGCAACCGGATTTCCGTGTAGCGCATGGCCGCCGGGGCATCGCCGTCCACCGAGCCGAAATTGCCCTGCCCGTCCACCAACTGGTAGCGCATGGAGAAGTGCTGCGTGAGCCGGACGATGGTGTCGTACACCGCCTGATCGCCATGCGGGTGGTACTTTCCGATCACGTCCCCGACCACGCGGGCCGACTTGCGGTAGGGGCGGTTGTACTCGTTGCCCTGCTCGTGCATCGAATACAGCACCCGGCGGTGGACCGGCTTGAGGCCGTCCCGCACGTCCGGCAGGGCGCGGCCCACAATCACACTCATCGCGTACTCCATGTAGGAGTCGCGCATTTCGTCCACAATGTCGGTCTTGATGATCGTTTCGCTCATGCTTTGTTAGGGGTTTGGGCGGTCAGGATTCGGGGTTTAGGCGGTAGGGGATCAGGGTTTAGGCGGCAGAACTGGATTCAGAGAGGAGACTTGACAGAGGCGTAAACCAGCATACCTACAAAAGCGAGGATGGCCACCGACAGAGCAATGAATTCAATCATAATTCCTCAAGGTTTTTAATGTTTTTACGAATATGACTTAAAACAACTACACTAGAGAAAACGAGTATGAGTATAACAACAACCCCCAATCAAAAAACCCGACCCGTTTGTTGGTTGAGATACACTGTCACCAGTCCGCCAACCGTCAGTAGAATGGTGCCGACTAATACGAAAAAGACTTTTGTCAGAAAAGCAATGCTTTCTTTTAGTGCATCCAGCTTTGGCATGGCTTCGTCAAAGCGTCTCCACCTTGTATTCGTGATCGCGTTTTTCGAGAACCACCATGCGGTTCATGGCATCGCCCTGCTCGATGGCGTTGACGATCTCAAGGCCGTCCGTGACCTTGCCGAAGACGGTGTGCTTGCCGTCAAGGTGCGGCTGGGCGCTGTGGGTGATGAAGAACTGGCTGCCGTTGGTGCCCGGCCCGGCGTTTGCCATCGAAAGCACACCGGGGCCGTCGTGCCGACGATGTGGCATGCACTCGTCTCCAAAGCGGTAGCCGGGGCCGCCCCGTCCGGAGCCTTCCGGACAGCCACCTTGGATCATGAAATCCGGAATGACGCGGTGGAAGTTCAGATTGTCGTAAAAGCCCTGCTCGGCGAGCGAGATGAGGTTGGCGACCGTGTTGGGAGCGTCGTCCTCAAAGAGTTCGATGGTGATGTTGCCGCGATCCGTCTCGATTTGAATTTGGGGTAAGCCCGTGGTGATTTCAGCCATGATGGTCTCAGAGTGTGTGAATGAAAGGGGCGTCGTCCTTTGGGGACTCGCCCTTGGCCGCCTCCTTGGCGTCCGGAAGCGCGTCCAGTCCGAGCGACGATAGGTCAAATGAAGAAAGGGCTGCCGAGGTTTCGGCATCCACCCAGCGGTCGTTCTCAAAGAGGAGCAGCTTGGCGACTCCCCGGAAGGGCGTAAAGAATTTGACGTAGGAGTCCTCGTCCTCGCCCTCCAGCGTGAGTTCGCTTTCGTTTTCCTCGATCACCTTCCCCGACCACTTGGCGTTGAGCGCCTTGGGAAAGGTGATGCGGTTGTTCTCGATTTTCATACTCGTTTCTAGTTATTGCCGCGAAGATCTTCGTGGCTAGAACATCAGGAATTTGGAACCAAGGTTTCGAGGCGGTCCACGGCATGGACCGGGGCGTTGGCACCCGCCATGAAGTCCTTGATCGCCGAGTACACCAGCCGCTGTTTGGCGAGGGTGCGCTTGCCTTCAAAAACGGACGAGGTCACACGAATCTCGAAGTGGTTCCCGTTGCTCGTGACTTCGGCAGTGGCATCCGGAAGCTCGGCCTCGATGGCCTGCTTGAGTTGGTCTTCGATGGAATTCCAAGGAGCGTTCATAGTGTTCACATCCAACTGGGTTTGAAGCCCTCTTCCTGCTCAGGCGGCTCAAAGAGAAACGAGGTTTTGCAGCCGCAGGAGCTTTTGGCGGCGGGGTTGTTGAACTTGAGTCCGCGATCCATCAGGTCGTAGCTCCAGTCAATCTCGGTGCCGTCAATGTAGAGGTGACTCTTCTTGTCCACCAAAAGCCGCAAGCCCTGCGATTCGAACTCAAGGTCAAAGCGCGTGCGCTTGGAGTCGAAGTCGAGGGTGTAGGTGAATCCGGAGCAGCCGCCCGCCTTGACACCCACTCGCACCGCCACCTCGTCCGAGAGGTTTTGGGCATTCATCGCCCGCTGGATTTCCTTGGCTGCATTTTCCGTGAAGCTGATCATGTGGACCTCAGTGGTGTTCGCTGACCAAATTGCGGTTCCATGCCGGGATTTCAACGACCAAATCCTGAGTGCCGTCCGGCACGCACTGGCATGCCAGCCGCGACTGTGCCTGCAATCCGGGCGCGAGGTCGAGCATGTCCTCCTCGTCCTCGGTCGCCTCGTTGCAACTGTCCAGCCCCTCGCGGACGTAAACGTGGCAGGTCGAGCACGCACACACCCCGCCACAGGAGTGGTCGAGGTCCAGCCCTGCTCCGAGCGCGAGGCTCAGCAGCGAGCCGGGCAGGCCGTCTGCGCTCGTGTTGGCCTCTCCGGGAATCACCTCCACGGTCTTGCCCTCCGGAGCGAAGGTGACGCGGTAGGAGGTCTGCGGAAGCTGGTACTCAGGCTCTGCGATGTACGGGTTGATGCCAGACATGAACTTTGTGGGAACCGGGGTTCAAACGAATCT
>CAZQXS010000156.1:0-7268 GCA_964597275.1 uncultured Pseudomonadota bacterium
GCGCGAGCAACAGGATTGCGGCCTTCTTCGGGCCAGTCAGTTTGCCAACACTCATGAATTTGCCTGCAAAAAAGTTCTGGGGGGTCTCTGGGGTTGTGCTTCCTTGCAACAGCACTCCCCTCATCCTGAACGGGGAGCATGAACGCAACTGCGGATCGAGATCGCTTAAACGACCTCTGACCCGCCGCCTCCGGCAATGATGATCTTGCCCTCCTCCTCCAAGGTCTTGACGACCTTGATGATCTTCTGCTGAGCCGATTCGACATCTGAAACCCGCACCGGGCCAAGGTTCTCCAGATCGTCCCGCACCATGTCCCCCTGCTTGGAGGACATCGAGGAGAAGATGAGTTCCTTCACCGCATCGCTGGCGGTCTTGAGCGCGAGCGTGAGGTCCGGGATGTCCACGTCCTTGAGAACCGTCTGCATCTGCTTGGCGTCAATGACCGAGAGATCCTCGAAGGTGAACATGAGTTCGCGGATTTCCTCGGCAAGGTCTGGATTGGACTCCTCAATGGTGGAGAGGATGCGCGTCTCGGTGGCCTTGTCCACCGCATTGAGGATTTCGGAAACCGGGCCGACTCCGCCCACCTTGGTGACCATGCTGCTCGCGCTCTTCATTTCCTCGTAAAGCACGTCGTTGAGTTCCGAAACCACTCCGGGCGGGATGCTTTCAAGGATCGCCATGCGGTACAGAACATCGGCTTGCAGGCTTTCCGGGAGGTTCCGGAGGACGGTGGAGGCCTGATCGGTGTTGCGGATGTAGGACAGCACCAGCGCGATCGTCTGCGGATGCTCGCTCCGCAGGTAGTTGGAGATCATCACGGGGTCGGCGTAGCGGATCGAGTCCAGCCCGCCTTCCTCCTGTCCGGAGTGTAGGCTGCCCTCCAACTCCTTGGCCTTCTCCGCGCCCAGCGCCTTGCTGAGGGCGTTCTTGACAAACTCCGGCGAGGCGTTGATGTTAACCCCATCCTCCTGAGAGACGGAGTTGCGGTAGAACTCCTCCAGCACGATGTCAATTTCTTCGGGGGCGATGTCGGTGAAGCGGGTCATGTAGTACCCGACCTGCTGGATTTCCGACTCGTCCAGATTCTTCATCACCTCGGCGGCTCCATCTTCGCCCAGCGCGAGTAACAGGATTGCGGCCTTCTTCGGGCCGGTGAGTTTCCCAACACTCATGAGCTTCCCTTCTCATGCGGTCGCTGTCGTTTTGGGCTGTCCGGTGCAGGAGGAACTGGCGGATCCTGCGGTCCCGCAGACGCTCAGGCCCGGCCTTGGGCCTGCATGAGGGTCACGAAGCGGTTGAAAAGGTATTGGGCGTCGTGGGGACCCGGTGCAGCTTCGGGATGATACTGCACGGAGTATGCCGGATGGGTGAGGGACTCGATGCCTTCAACGGTCTGGTCGTTGAGGTTGCGGTGGGTGACGCGCACGGCGTCGGGAAGGGAAGGTTCGTCCACGGCGAATCCGTGGTTGTGGCTGGTGATCTCGATCTTCTCGGTGGCGTAGTCCATGACGGGGTGGTTGCCCCCGTGGTGCCCGCACTTGAGCTTGTAGGTCTGGCACCCCAGCGCGAGCGAGAGGATTTGGTGTCCGAGGCAGATGCCGAAAATGGGCACCTGCCCCAGCAACTGCTCCACGGCCTCGACGGCTTCGGTGACGACCGCCGGATCTCCGGGGCCGTTGGAGAGGAAAACGCCGTCGGGCTGCATGGCCAGCACTTCCGATGCCGGAGTGTCCCACGGCACCACCGTGACGTGTATGCCCCGCTGGGCCATCAGGCGCAGGATGTTGTGCTTGATGCCAAAGTCGTAAGCCACCACCCGGAAACGCACCTCGCCCTCGGTGGGCCAGGCGTACAGTTCGCGAGTGGAAACCCGGCGGGCCAGATTCTGCCCCACCATCGAGGGCAGCGCAAGGGCTTCCTCCCGAAGCATGTCCAGCGTGTGTTGCGAATCGGCAGGCACGAGCAATCCGCTGCACTCCCCGGTTTCCCGGAGGGTGCGGACGAGCGCCCGCGTGTCCACGCCCTCCAGAATCGGGATGCGCCGCTCGGCAAGCCAAGCCTCCAGCGATTGCGTGGAGCGCCAGTTGCTGGGCACCGGACTCAGTTCCCGGACCACCAGTGCCGCCGCATGGATCGTCTTGGACTCCATGTCCTCCGGATTCACCCCGTAGTTGCCAATGTGCGGGTAGGTCATTGTGACAATCTGCCCCGCATAGGAGGGATCGGAGAGGATTTCCTGATAGCCCGTCAGGGAGGTGTTGAAGATGACTTCGCCCGTCGCCTCAATCGGCGCACCAAGCAGGCGACCCCGAAAATAGAGGCCGTTGCTCAGAACCAGCAGGCCGTCGGTCATGGAGAGTCAGTCGAGAATGTAGAGGTTGTCGAGATCGAAATCTTGCTCTTCAAGGGCAACGTCTTCCAGACAGAAGAACGCCTTGCCCACAAGGGTGGCGGAAACGCGGTTGGATTCCACGTGTTCCAGTTGCAAATGCGTCGCCCCGACTTCGGCGGCATGGTTCCTCGCTTTGATGAGCGCCTGATGCCGACTGTTGGCCGCACCCACCAATCCAAGGGCGCGGACCTCGCTCCGCAGGGTGCATCCGGGCAACTGAGTGCGGTTGCCCACCACCACCACCTTCTGCCCCTTGGGGGTCAGCAGAACGGACGAGGTGGCACAGGCCACCAAGCTTCCTAAGCCCAGCAGCAACAATCCAAGACGAAACCGTGAAGCAACCATAAAACGAATCCGAAGCAAGGTTCAGGGCGTTGCCGTCAAAACCCGCCCTCCGGTGCGCTCCGCCAACTGGTGCAGGGCCGCAAGATTGGGAGCAACATCGTGCCGCTCCAGCCACTCGTCCACCACGGTGAATGGAAAGGTGGCATCTCGCATGTCAGTGCAGCGGCAGGAGACCTGAAGCGTGTACGTGCCTGACGACAGTGCTGAGAGTTGAATATAGGCGGTTTGGCCAGAAAGATCGAGTGCTTCTTCACGAACCGTTGCATCCAGTTGAGGATCCCGCACCTCCAGCCAGACGCGAGCGGCCTTCGTTGGCGGTTGAATCACGCCGCGAATCGGCTCGGAAACATGGTAGGGGCGAGTGCGGAATTCCTGAAAAATGCCCTGCCGCTCCAGACGCGGCTGGTCGAGCAACGCCTGCCAGAGCAGCGAAAAGTGCAGATTGTGGCCCAAGCGTTTCCCCGGCACCGGAGAACGCCGCCACTGCCAGGAGGCCGATTCCAGAACCCAATCCACCCGCCCGTAACGATACGGGGTGCGAACCAGCAGGGGAGCCGCGTTCGCCTGAGCGTTGGCAAGGAGCGGCTGGAACCCCGCCTGCTGCTGGAGGTGGACGGGCGAGAGCAGTTCCTGCTCGCGGAAGTGCCACTGCGCTTGATGCTGAAAGCGAATGGGGCCAAGGCCGGCGCCTTCCGCGAGGAACAGTTCCTGATACCCTGCAAACTGCTTGGCGTCCTCTCCGCCGATGACGATGATCCTGCCGCCTTCGGCAAGGTAGCGTTGAAAGCTCTGGCGGAATTCGAGGTTCCGGAGGTAGGTCTGGATGTCGAAGTTGTGAAACAGCACCGTGTCGAACTTGAAGAGTTCGCGCAAAAACAGCTCACGGACTGGAAACTGGATGAGGGCGAGTTCGGATTCCGGGATGTTCTGGGAGTCCTCAAAGGGGTTTCGGAGGATGAAGAAGGCGATCAGGTCCATCTCCGGCAACGACTTGAGCTGACGGCGCAGGTGCAGCACGTCCCAGCTTGGCCGCCCGGCAATGTGCAGCACCTTGAGTTTGGGAGTGCGCACCGTGATCGGCAGGTGGGCCACGTTGTCGTGAGGATTGGCGTCCGGGGCCACCGGAAGCAGCTTCAGCGTGAGCAGCGTTTCGCCCCGCACCACGGGCCTCCACGAAAGCTCCAGCGGCGTTTCGGAAACCCCGGCAGGCAGTTCGACCAACCTGCGGGAAAGCACGGAACGTCCGTCCATCAGCACCACGTCGGTGTGCTGGGCCTCTGGAAGCGAGGCGTGAACCGTCACCCGCATCGTGAGCGGCTGGTGGACAAAGGCCACCCGCAACGCCGTTTCGATGCGCAGTCCAGCCCCGGATTGGGAGCGAACGGGCGGAGCCAGCGTGTGAACCGCCAGCCCAGACGCCTGCCACTGCTTGGCCAGCGATTCCCACGCTTGTGGCTGTTCGGTGTCGAGGCCATCGCTGATGAACAGCACCTCACTGCCCGCAGGCAACCGTGCATCCTCGTGAAAACGCCGGAGTGCGGCGATCAACGGCGATTGCGGTCGCCAGACCGCTGGATTTTCAGAACCCGCAAAGAGGTCCAGAAAATGGAGATCGTGGTCCGGAAATTCCTGCTCAATGGTGGAAATCAACGCGGCAGGGAGCCACAGGTCGGGCGATTTTTCAACAGAGGCATCTTCCGGAAGGCCGAGCCATTTGGCCATGCTGGCACTGGAATCCACCAGCACATGGAGCGGTTGGGTTTCCCGGAGGTGTTGCGTGATCGTGACCTGTGAGAGAGCCAGCAGCAGCAAAAGCAGGCCGAGCCTCAGCAGCAGGCTGGTTTTTCGGAAGGGGTGCCGCTTCTGGAACAGCAGGGCGAGGTAGCCGAGGGACGCGAGCAGCGCGATCCCCCAAAGTGCCTGAAAGCTTGCAGGCACCGCTCAGGACAGCCCCAGCCGTTGTCCGCCGTCGCCGCCCCGGCAGTCGGGTGTTTGATGCGGCGTTGCGCCGGACGCTTGCCACTGCTCCGGGGTTTGGGCGCGAATCGAAAGAGCGTGGACGGGTCCGGAGACCTCCTCCTGCAAGGTGCCGTACACCATCTGGTGCCGCTCCCGCAACTTGGCTCCAGAAAATTTTTCGGAAATGACCGTCACCTTGAAGTGCGACTCCGATCCCGGAGGAACGTTGTGGCGGTGGCTCTCGTTCTCGACCTCCAGAAATTCGGGCTGGAAGGCGTCCTGAAGCTTGGTTTCAATCGCGTGCTGTATCTGCATGACGTGGGCCGGGGCTATGGGTTTTCGCTTTCAAGTATAGCGCACAAGAGGAGGCGAGGGAAAGCCACTAATCTTGCAGGAATGCCGATCCTTACGAAATCGGCAACCGCAGCGTGAAGCAACTGCCCTGATTGGGAACACTGCGCACCTGCACCTGTCCGCCATGGGCTTGGGAGATGTGCTTGACGATGGCGAGGCCCAGTCCGGTGCCGCCGAGTTTGCGGCTGCGGGCGGTGTCCACGCGGTAGAAGCGCTCGAAGAGGCGGTCGTGGTGCTTGGCTTCGATGCCAACGCCTTCGTCCTCGACTTCAAGAAGCAGGTCATCCGCCTTGGTGCAGGCACGGACCCGAATCGTGGTTTCGGGTTCGCTGTACTTGATGGCGTTGTCCACCAAATTCACAAGCGCCTGCTCCAGCAAAGGAGAATTCACGGAGTTGGACAAATCCGGGTCACATTCGTTTTCAAGGCGGATGTGCTTTTCTCCTGCTCGGATTTCGCAGGTTTGGAAGGCTTGCAGAATGATGGGGCGAATGCGGGTGTTCTGACGATCCAGTGATTGCTGACCGCCTTGCTCGATCCGGGAGAGCGCGAGCAGGTCGTCTATGATCGCGTTGAGCCGATCGGCGTGACGGGCGATGATGCCCAAAAACCGCTGGGCCGCTTCCGGGTCTTCCAATGCACCCGAACTGAGCGTTTCCACCGCGCCTTTCACGGAAGTGATCGGGGTTTTCAGTTCATGCGAGACATTGGCCACAAAATCCCGGCGGATCGTCTCCAACTGCTGGAGCCGGGTGATGTCATTGAAAAGCAGCAGGGTGCCCAACCGCTGATGGGCGGGATCGGACAACGGGGTGCCCCGGACTTGAAGGTGCAGTTGCTGGTCCGGGTGCGGAAGGCGGATGTCCTGCTCCTGCGGAAAGTGGCTGGCTTGGGCTTGTTCCACCAGTGCATGCAGGGGGGCACAGCGCACGAGTTCCCGCAGGTCGCGGCCCTTCGCGGTTTTCTCGGAAAACCGCAGCAACCGTGCCGCCGCCGGATTGAAGCTCAGAACCCGGTTTTCCTGATCAATCGCAACGTAGCCCTCCAGCAAGTTGGCCAGCACGGTCGCCTGATCGGAGTTGTGGCGAGCCTGCTCTGCAAGCTGCTGCTCGTTCTGCTCCAGCACCGCATTGACCGCATGAGCAATCGTGGCCAACTCCGGGGTTGCTGGTGGGGAAAGCCGCCGCTCTGACGAATCTGGAGACAGCGCATCCAGAGCATTTTGGAACGTATTCAGGGGATTCCGCCAGTAGCGATCCAGTCCGTAAGCACCTCCCAAAATCGCCACCACCACTGTCACCGCTCCCACCAGCAATCGCCACACCAGTTGTGCGTCCCTCTCGGTGGCCAAGTCGAGTTCCGACCCCAGCCAGCCCCCCACTGCAACCACCAGCAGGCAGAGTCCTAGCGCACTGCGGAACAGCGTCCGGCGGAAGGAGGGCGCGGGCATCGTCTTCAGCGGTCGCGGAAGCGGTAGCCGATGCCCCGGACGGTTTCGATCAATGCTCCCTTGTCGCCGAGCTTTTTGCGCAACCCGACGACCTGCACGTCAATCGCACGGTCGGTGATCGCGTAGCCCTCGCCACGCACAGCATCCACGATCTGGCTACGGGTGTACACCCAGCCGGGGTGACGGGCGAGATGGTGCAAAATGCGGAATTCCGTGAGCGTGAGATTGACCGGATCGCCGTTCACCGTGACCTCGTGCCGCCCAAGATGGAGGTAAAGCCCGTCCAAGTTGAGCGTTGTGTCCTCGCCCTCCGGAGCACTTTGTCGGCGACGCAACACCGTCCGCACCCGCGCAGTGAGCACCCGCGGACTGAAGGGCTTGGTGACGTAGTCCTCTGCCCCCATCTCCAACCCGGCCACCACGTCCGCTTCCTCGCTCTTGGCGGTCAGCATGATGATGGGGATGTGGCGCGTCTTTTCGTTTTGCTTGAGAATGCGGCAGAGGTCCAGCCCGCCAAGGCCCGGAAGCATCAAATCGAGCAGGATCAGGTCGGGCGGTTCGGAACGAATGAGCCGCTGGGCTTCCTCTCCGGAAAGCGCCCCAACGACGCGGTAGCCCTCCTGTTCGAGGTTGTAGCGGAGGACTTCCAGAATGTCTTCCTCGTCCTCAACGGCAAGCAGGGTGGGTTTGGTCATGGGCACACACGAATGGGCTGATCCCTCCTCATCATGCCCAAACAAAATTAGGCTGGGGTTAGGAACGAG
>CAZQXS010000157.1:0-7031 GCA_964597275.1 uncultured Pseudomonadota bacterium
GTCAAGCCATTCAGCCGAGGGTCAGCGTGATCTTCCCAAAATGCTTTCCGGAGGCAAGGTGGTCGAAGGCGGGGCGGAGTTCCTCGAAGCCGAAGGTGTGGTCAAGGACGGGACGGAGTTGGTGTTGGGAGAGGGCGCGGGCCATCGCCTCGAAGCCGTCGCGGGAGCCGACCGTGATCCCCTGAAGCCGCACCTGTCGGGTGACGATGAGGCCCAATTGCGTCTCCACGGTGGGGCCGGACAGCACCCCGATCATGGAAAGCGTTCCGCCCGGTCGGATCGCCCTCAGCGACTGAGGCATCGTTGAGGGTCCACCCAATTCCACGATGTGGTCCACCCCGTCCCCTCCGGCCCACTCCCGCACCGTGCGGTACCACTCCGGCTCGGTGTTGTAGTTCAGTCCGGCTTCTGCGCCGAGTTCCCGCGCCCGCTCCAGTTTTGCATCGCTACCGGAAATCACGAACACCCGCGCCCCGCAGAGCCGGGCGAACTGGAGCGCGAACAGCGCCACCCCGCCCGTGCCCTGCACCAACACCGTGTCGCCTGCCGTGGCTCGGCCTTCGGTGACGATGGCACTCCACGCGGTCAGCGCCGCGCAGGGCAGGGTCGCGGCTTCTGCGTCCGAGAGGTGAGCGGGCACCCGCGCCACGCCCTGCTCCGGAAAGACGCGATACTCGGCCATCATTCCGTCAATCGGGCCACCCAGCGAACCGGAAAGCCGCTCTGCCGTGGGAGGCCCGGAAATCCAGCCCTGCATGAACATCGGGCACACGCGATCCCCAATTTCAACTCGCGTCACCCCCTCGCCGACGGCCACAACCTCGCCCACGCCATCCGAAACCGGAATCAGCGGCAGAGTGCCCGTCTTGCGGCCATAGCCCCTTTGTGGCACCACGAGGTCACGGTAATTGAGGGAAGCGGCTTTCATCCGCAACAGCACCTCGCCGGGACCGGGCGTGGGTTCCGGGAGTTCGGTGAGGCGGATGTGATCGAGGGACCAGTCGTCCTGAATTTGGTAAGCTCGCATGGATTGTGTTGGTGAAAAGATCGTCCGGTTATCCCAACGCTTTCAGCCCAATGTCCCGGCGGAAGTGCATTCCGGGAAACCGCACCTGCTCCAGACAGGCATACGCCTGTTCCCGTGCGGCAGAAAGGTCGTCCGCCCAGGCGGTGATGCCCAGCACGCGCCCGCCGTTGGCCACGAGTTGCCCGTTCCGCTCGGCGGTTCCGGCGTGGAAAATCTGGAGCGAATCCCCCGCGATTTCCGGCAAGCCGAGGGGCGTGCCCTTAACCGGAGGGCCGGGATAGCCCTCAGCCGCAGCGACCACGCAAAGCGAGGCCTGTTCGTGCCACTGCACCTCAAGCGACTCCAGCCGTTCGTCAAGAATCGCGTTGATGATCTCAACGAGATCGGTTTCCAGCAACGGCAGAACGACCTGTGCTTCCGGATCGCCAAAGCGCACGTTGAACTCGACGACCTTCGGCCCCTCGGCGGTGATCATCAGTCCGGCGTACAGCACCCCCTGATAGACAATGCCCTCGTCCCGGAGCGCCGCCACCATCGGCTCCAGAATGCGCGACTTGATTTCCGGAAGGTGCTGCCGCAGATGCGGCACGGGTGCATAGGCTCCCATGCCTCCGGTGTTGGGGCCGCGATCTCCATCAAAGACGGGTTTGTGGTCCTGCGAGGGGATCATCGGCTTCACGCTGTGGCCGTCCGTGAAGGCCAGCACGGTCATTTCCTCGCCTGCCATGAACTCCTCCACGATCACCCGCGTCCCGGCCTCTCCGAAAACCTTGCGCTGCATGGCAGCATCCAAAGCGGCTTCGGCCTCCTCCACACTTTGGGCAACCGTCACCCCCTTGCCTGCCGCCAAGCCATCCGCCTTGATGACGATGGGAGCGCCCTGATCCCGGACGTACTCCAGCGCGGATTCGTACTCGCTGAATTCGGCGTAACGGGCGGTGGGAATGTCGGCTTTGCCCATCAGTAACTTGGCGAACGCCTTGCTCCCTTCCAGTTGCGAGGCGGCTTGGCTGGGTCCGAAGATCCGCAGGCCACGCTCCCGGAACTGCTCGACCATCCCCTGCGTGAGCGGGTCTTCCGGCCCCACCACCGTGAGGTCCATCTGTTGCGATTCTGCAAACTCGGCGAGTTCCGCAATCGCGTTGGCCGCCATCGGAACACACTCCGCGAGTCTCGCAATTCCCGGATTGCCCGGCGCACAAAAAAGCTGCGACCCCTGCGGACTCTGGCTCAGCTTCCAAACCAAGGCGTGCTCGCGTCCGCCGCCGCCGATCACTAGAATTTTCATTTGAATCCGCTCATAGGTTTTGCGCTTTTGGACGACTTTGCTATCCGATGTAGTCCGTGCGGCTCAGGCGGTAAACATGGCAATCGTCCGGCCCAAAGCGTCGTTTTTCAAGAAGCCGGAACCCATGCCGCTCGTAAAACCGATGCGCCCGATTGCTCTCTCTGTGTTGACGGTGCCACGACATCATAGCACATCTATTACCGATAGGGTCTACAGGGTACACAGAGAAAAAAGTTAACTCAATACACGGCTCTGTGACCTCTGTGTTCTCTCTGGTTCACCAAGCAAAAGTGAAGGTTTTATCCTTTCAAAGTATAACTCAAGGATTCCCGTTCAGATCAAGGCTTCCCACACCTTGAGCGAGCCTTGATCAATCAACCCTGCGACTACTTGCGGAAGCAGGCGATGCTCGACTTGGTGGATGCGCGCGGCCAGCGTTTCGAGGGTGTCGTTGGGGCTGCGCGGGACTTGTTCTTGGGCAATCACGGGACCGGTGTCCATACCGGAGTCCACGAAATGCACGGTGGCTCCGGTGGTGGCAACGCCGGCCTGACACGCCTGCTCAATCGCGTCCTTGCCCGGAAATTTGGGGAGCAGCGAGGGGTGCAGGTTGATGAGGCGGCCTTCCCATGAGTTGAGCAAGGTGGGGCCGATCAACCGCATGTAGCCTGCCAGCACGATCAGGCCGATTTCGTGTTCAACAAGCTGTTTGTGAAGGACCTGTTCATAACGGGCCTTGTTCGGAAATTCCTTGGGGTGGAACACGAAAATCGACAGACCGCGCTCTTGGACTTTCTCGATCAACGGCGCTTCTGGGCGATCACAGACGACCAAGGCCAGCTCGGCACCCGGAATGCGCCCGTCCTGCGCCGCATCGTGGAGGGCAAGCAGATTGCTTCCGCGCCCGGAGGCGAACACGGCGAGGCGCGTGGTCATGCGAAGCGAAACGGCTGTGGCGAGGCTTCGATCCAGCCGACTCGGTAAGCTTGCTCGCCGCAGCGTCCCAAGGTTTCCAGCGTGGATTTCACGTCCGCCTCTTCTACGCAAAGCACGAAGCCCAACCCTTGGTTGAAGACGGGATCGAGGTCTTCCGGGGTAAAGCCGCCCGCGTTTTGCAGAAAGGCCAGCACCGGAGGCACGGGCCAGGCGCTGCGTTGCAAAACCGCCCCCGCGCCGTCCGGAAGCATGCGGGGCACATTGCCCGGCAAGCCCCCGCCCGTGACGTGCGCCATGCCCCGCACCTTAACCGATTCCAGCAGCTTCAGGATCGGCTGGACGTAAATCCGCGTTGGTTCGAGCAGGGCGGGACCAAGACTGGTTTCCGATCCCGGAAGCCGAGCATCCAGCGCAAGTTGGTGATCCGCGAGTAGCTTGCGGACCAGCGAAAAACCGTTGGAGTGAACGCCGCTGGAGGCGATTCCGATGAGCGCATCACCGGGGCAAATCGCTTGTCCGTCAATGAGCCGATCCCGATCCACCGCGCCCACTGCGAATCCCGCAAGATCGTAGTCGTCCCCGGCGTACATTCCGGGCATCTCGGCGGTTTCTCCGCCGAGCAACGCGCATCCGGCCTGCACACAGCCTGTGCTGATTCCCGAAACCACCGCTTCCAACTGCGCGGGAGAAAGTTTACCACAGGCGAAATAATCGAGGAAAAACAGTGGTTCTGCCCCCTGCACGAGGATGTCATTGACGCACATCGCCACAAGGTCAATGCCGATGGTGTCGTGCTGTCCGAGTTCATGCGCGATCTTGAGCTTGGTGCCCACGCCGTCCGCACCGGACACCAACACGGGTTGCCGAAAGCGTTCGAGATCAAGCTGGAACAACCCGCCAAAGCCGCCGATGCCGCCCAGCACTTCCGGTCGCATCGTTCTCTGGACGAGGGGCTTGAGCCGGGACACGCTCTCGTCGGCGGCCTCCAAGCTCACTCCGGCGGCACCGTAAGCGTCACTCATCAGAATTTGCACCAAAGTTTTAACAACGGCACCTCCCGTTCGTGCTGAGCTTGTCGAAGCATGAACGGTGGATGCCCTTCGACAGGGTTTCTCCTGAGTTTGCCGAAGGACTCAGGGCGAACGAAATAACCCAACTCTGGGATTTTCGCGAATCCTGTCATGAGGTGGGCGTGGGATAATCCCCGTTGAAGCAGGCAAGGCAGTGTCCACGATTCGGCGAGGAATCGGCGCGTCCGGTGGCCTCCACCATACCTTCGGGCGAGAGGAAGTAAAGCGAGTCGGCCCCGACTTTTTCCTGAATTGCGGTCACGTCATGCTCGGCGGCGATGAGTTCCTTGCGGCGGGCGGTGTCGATTCCGTAAAGGCAGGGATGCGTGATTGGCGGAGAGGTGATGCGCAGATGAACCTCCTTGGCCCCGGCATCCTTGAGCATCTGCACGATGCGCCCGCTGGTGGTGCCGCGCACAATCGAATCGTCCACCAGCACGAGCCGCTTGCCGGCGATGGCGCTTTTCACGGGACTGAGCTTCATGCGCACCCCCTGCTGCCGCAATTCCTGACTCGGCTGGATGAAGGTGCGCCCGACGTAGCGGTTCTTCATCATCCCCAACTCGTAGGGCAGCCCGGAGGCCTCCGCGTAGCCAATCGCCGAGGCGATTCCGGAATCGGGCACTCCGACCACCACATCCGCCTCAACGGGGCATTCCTCGAAAACCCGCCGCCCAAACGCCTTGCGGGCGTCATGGACGCTGATCCCGTTGATTTCGGAGTCCGGGCGGGCGAAGTAGATGTACTCGAAGGAGCAGATCGCACGGGGGTTCGGGGCGAGACAGGCGGTGGATTCCAAGCCATTGGCGGAGATTGTCAGCATCTCGCCGGGCTGGAGATCGCGCACGAACTCGGCCCCCACGATGTCCAGCGCACAGGTTTCGGATGCCACCACCCAGCCGTCGCTCAGCTTGCCCAGCGAAAGGGGCCGGAAGCCTCGGGAGTCCTGTGCGGCGATCAGTCCGGATTCGGTCAGGAAGAGCAGGGCGAACGCCCCTTCAATCACGCGCAAAGCGTCTTGCACCGCATTGTGAATCGGAGGTCCGGCGCGGGCGATGAGGTGCGGGATCACCTCGGTGTCCGTGGTCGTCTGGAAAATCGAACCCTGCCGCTCCAACTGGGTCCGGAGCCGCTGGGCGTTGACGAGGTTGCCGTTGTGCGCCACCGCGACCTGCCCCCCGCTGTAGCGGAACACCAAGGGCTGGGCGTTGTGATGATCGGACGCTCCAGCCGTGGTGTAGCGGACGTGGCCGATGGCCGAGTTGCCCGGAAGGTTCTGCTGTTGCGCCTGCGAAAACGCCTCCGTCACCAAGCCCGTGTTGCGATGGACGTAGAGCCTTTCGCTGTCGCTGGAGCAGATGCCTGCGCTCTCCTGCCCCCGGTGCTGGAGCGCATGGACCCCGAGGTAGGTCAGTTCTGCCGCATTGGGGTGATTGAAGACTCCGAAAACGCCACACATGGTTTGCCTGTAAGCCACAAATTCAACTGGTCAGCACACCCCGACTTTCGGTGGGAGGAACTGCCGTACCATCGTGGCTTTTCTCTCATCTGAAAGCAAGAGCGACATTCTTCTTGCCCATTCCTCCGGCCCTGCCTACAGTCTTTCGTGTAGCAGGCGACCTGTGGGTTCCTGCATCCATTCAAACACGACATGACCATGAAATTCGCAATCATCGGCACCGGAGGCGTGGGCGGTTACTTTGGCGCACGGCTCCACGAATCCGGGGAGGACGTCGTCTTTTTGGCAAGGGGTCCTCACTTGCAGGCGTTGCGCAAGAACGGGCTGAGCCTGAACAGCATCCACGGCGACTATCACGCCCAAACGGTCCACGCCACCGATGACCTTTCCGAAATGGGAAAGGCCGATGTCGTGCTGGTGACCACCAAGGCGTGGCAGGTTCCCGAAGTCGCTCCGGCGTTGCAAGCCTTGTTGCACGACGACAGCTTCGTTGTGCCCCTGCAAAACGGAGTGGAGGCGGCAGACCAGTTGGCGGAAGCACTGGGAGACGAGCGCGTGGTGGGCGGGCTTTGCGGGGTGATGGCGTACCTTGAAGCCCCCGGAGTCATCCGACACGCCGCGATTGCGCCGTTCATCACGTTTGGCGAACGGGACGGCAGGCGTTCTGCGCGAATGGAAGCCTTGGATGCAGCACTCTCCAAATGCCACGCCGTGCAGTCCAAGCCCACCGAAAAAATCGAAACGGCGATCTGGGAAAAGTTCCTCTTCATCTCGGCCTTCAGTGGGGTGGGCAGCGTGACCCGTGCCCCCATCGGCACCATCCGCAGCGTGCCGGAAACCCGCGAACTGCTGGACGCCGCCCTGCGCGAAGTGCTGGCGTTGGCGCAAGCACGGGGAGTGCGCCTGACGGAAGCCAACGTGGAGCGGATCTGGAAAACCTTCGATTCGCTGCCTCCGGACGGCACCGCGTCCATGCAGCGAGACGTGATGGACGGACGGCCTTCGGAACTGGAGTCGCAGACTGGGGCAATTGTGAGACTGGCGCAGGAAGCAAGGGTTTCGGTTCCGGTCAACCAGTTCATTTACCAAGCCCTGCGGCCCACGGAATTACAGGCACGGGGGGAGTTTAGGATCTGAAAAAAATTCGCAGTTTTGTGCTGTGCGAAATTATGCTAACTTTTCCTGATGTAAATGAGAACTCCCATCCTGTCATTCCGGGCGGAGCGTAGCGCAGACCCGGAATCCAGAACA
>CAZQXS010000158.1:0-6913 GCA_964597275.1 uncultured Pseudomonadota bacterium
AGCCGTCCGAAGAAAGTCATGCGGGCCAGTTCGGAGAGCAGCATGCCCGGTTCGGTGTTGAAGTTGAGGGTCACGAGGATGCGTCCGTGGTTGCTGGCGACGGGAGCGACGCGGTGCAGGGAGTTGCGGCCCCGGAAGAGTACAAGCGCCCCGTCGCCCATCGCGAGGGTTTTGCGCGGGAGTCTGCCGTTGATGACGGCTTCGGTGTCGGCGTAGCCCGGCTCGCCTTCCTCCTTGTTGCGCACCCGTTCCCGGTACTCGAATTCCCCGCCCTGCTCCGGAGCTTGCACCATCAGTGTGACGGCGAAGGAGGCGTTGTCGTAGTGCCAGCCGAGTTGCTGTCCTTTCTCGAAGTAGTTGATGTTGATGGAGGAGAGCGTGTCCGCATAGGGAAAGATCGGCTCGTCCAGCACGCCTGCCAGAAACTCACGGAAGCCCGGCCACTCGTAAAGCATGCGCAGCGGCGAGTCCTCCGGAACCTGATCATGGGGCACGCAGCCCTTGTCACTGACCAGTTCGAGGTTGCGGATGTGCTCGGCAGGAAATTCGGAGTCCGAATCCAGCAGGTAGGCGTTGTGGTTCTGGTGGCAGAAGTAGGCCAGCGGGCGCACCGTGCGGGCCTCGCTTTGCAGAAACGCCACGGTGTCACTGTTCAGGAAGTTTTCCATCACCAAGGCTCCGTTGCGGTCCAGTTGGTCCTTGCAGGAGGCGGTGTAGCAGACGTCTTGGATCGGGTGTTTTTGCAGGTTGACGATGGTCTCGGGAGTCATGGTTGCCTGTTGGGTTGGAGTTGTCTTTTTAAGTACGCACATAAAACTACCAGAACTGGACAAAAAAACAACCAATAAATTTCAGCGATGCCGGAAGGCCCACGCCCAGTGGAGCTTGGGGGTGCGCGAGAAATCCTTGGGGATCGTGCGGGGGTGCAGGTTTTCGACCGCGAATTCCTCCAGCAAATCAGGCTCCAGCTTGAACTGCCGGAAGTGGTTGGTGAAGAGCAGCACGCCTTCTGGAGCCAGCCACCGCATGGCCAGCCGGAGCAGTTCTGGATGGTCGCGCTGTACGCCGAAATCCGTGGCCCGCTTGGAGTGGGAGAAGGTCGGGGGATCGAGAAAAATGAGGTCGTAGGGGTTGCGTCCGCGCTTGAGCCAGTCGAGGCAGTCGGCGCGTTGCAGGCGGTGTTCGTCGCCGTGGAATCCGTTGAGCGCGAGGTTGCGGTCGCACCATTCCAGAAAGCGCGGGGAGAGGTCCACGGTGGTTGTTTCGGACGCTCCGCCCTTGGCGGCGGCCACCGAGGCAGTTCCGGTGTAGCCGAAGAGGTTGAGGAAACGCTGGCCCTGTGCCCGTTCCCGAAGCCACTGACGCGTGAGGCGGTGGTCGAGGAACAGCCCCGTGTCAATGGTGTCGGTGAAGTTGACGAGAAAGCGCAGGTCGCCTTCTCGGACCTCCAGAAGCTGGCGGTTTTCGGTCTGCGCGGTGTAGCGAAAGCCCTTGCCCTGCCGCGCCCGCACCTTGAGGACGACTTGGGAAGGCGACACGCCCAGTGCATCCGGAAGGGCCGTCACCACCGCACGGAGTCGTTGCTGGGCCTTGGCCGTTTCCACAGAATCGGGAGCTTGGTACTCCTGCACCACCGTCCAAGCCTCGTACACGTCCACCGCCACGTTGTACTCCGGAAGATCGGCATCGTAGGCGCGGAAGCAGTGGATGCCCTCCTGCTCGCGCCACTTCTTGAGGCGGCGCAAATTCTTGTGCAGGCGATTGACGAACATCTGTTCCGGGCCACTCACGACACTTCGTGAGGCTCCCTTCGCGTCCGCATTTGGAGAGGCGAGCTTTGCTTCCGAATTCTGGTGAATCGCGAATCCGTACAACACACACGGAATCGCGCCGTTGAAGAGCTTGTCCTGCCGATCCGCCCGCATTCCCAGCGCATGTCCCAATTCGGGATCAGACGTGAGGATGCCCGCCTGCCAGCCGCCGCAGTGCCGCTTGAGCTGAGTGCCCAAGTGCGCGTAGAGCGGCATCAGGTGCGTGGAAGCCCCCAGCCGTTCACCGTAGGGCGGGTTCGCTACCACCAGTCCGCTGTCCGAATCCGGAGCTTCAAAGCGATCTAGGTCGCGCCGCTCAAAATGAACGTGCTTCGCCAAACCCAAGCGGTCACGAGCCTCCAATGCCCTGCGGATGGCCATGCCGTCAGCATCGAATCCGAGCAGCCGGGGCAGTTTCGCCAAGCCCGCCTGCTTGCGTTCCTTCGCTTCCAGCGCGAGATCGAGCCAAAGCTTGCGGTCGTGATGTCGCCACGCCTCAAAGCCGAAGCCCTTGCGGAGCAGTCCCGGTGCCCAATCCGCCGCCAGCAACGCCGCTTCCAGCACCAAGGTTCCCGATCCGCACATGGGATCGAGCAGAGGCTTTCCGGATGCGGCAAGGCGGGGCCAGTCTGCAAGCTGAAGCACGGCGGCGGCAAGGGTTTCCTTGAGGGGGGCGGGTCCGGCTTCCTGACGGTAGCCCCGGCGGTGCAGGCTCTCCCCGGAGAAGTCGAGATAGATCTGGGCGGTTTCGCCTTCCAGATGCACGGCAATGCGCAAATCGGGAGCCTCGGCATCCACGCTGGGACGCTGCCCAATCTGGTCCCGGAAGCGGTCCACAATGGCATCCTTGACGCGCAAGGCGGCGTAGTGCGTGTTGGGAATCTTTGAACGGTGGGCCGTGCAGTGGACCGCAAAGGTCTTGTCCACCGTGAACTGCTCCTCCCACGCGAAGCCGTGCAGCGTGGAATAAAGCAGGTCGGTGTCCGGAGCCGTGACCTTGGTAAGTGGCCACAGCACGCGGCTGGCGATGCGGGACCAGAGGCAGGCTCGGTAGGCGGCTCCCTGCGAGCCTTGCACGGCCACCCCGGCGGTTCGCGCCTCGCAGGATTCTACACCCAGCGATTCAAGCTCCTGCACCAGCAGACGCTCCAGCCCCTTGGCGCAGGTCATGAAGAAAGGACTCATTTCAGTCGAGCCTGTTGAGCGCGTTGCAAAATCCGGAGCGCTCACCAGTTGGGAGCATGGGAATGGGCAAGGACGCGCTGCACCATTGGCTCGAAGTGTTCGAGCGGCAGTGTGTCGTAATCCGGATCGAAGGAGGTCTGGTCCCAGCGGTGGCAGAAGTCCACGCAGTCTTGGTAGTGGGGGTGGTCTTGGAATTTGTCGCGGGCGTTGCGGTCGTTTCCGAAGTGGTGGAAGTAGTAGTAGCCCTGAAAGAGGCCGTGGTGCTTCAGCACCCAATGGTTGCGTTCGCTGACGTAGGGCCGCAGGATGGCGGCGATGACCTCGCTGTGATTGTCCGGAGCCAACACGTCGCCGATGTCGTGCAGCAGGGCGCAGACGACGGTTTCCTCGTCCGCCCCGTCGCGCTCGGCCCGCGTGGCCGATTGCAGGGAGTGCTGGTAGCGGTCAATCGGGTAGCCGAACTTGGGTCCGCGCATTTGCTGGAGGGTGCTGAGTAGCGAACCTGCCACTTCATCCCGGCATTCCTGATAACGCGAATCAAGGTAGTGATACTCCTCAGCCGTACCGTTTTCCATGCTGGTGAAGCCGACGATTTGTTCCATTGGGTGTCCTGTCGGAGCGGTTGCAGGGTTGCGGAAAAATACGGAATTCAGTTTACCACTGGGGCCGAAAGGCAAACAGCCAATAATTTGCTGCCCTCAAGGGTGGGGAAAGAGGCGGGCGACCACTTCGACGGCAGAGGGAAGATCGCGGATGAAATCCAGCCCTTCTCCGGCATAAATCGCCATCGTGTTTGTGTCTCCGGCAGCGGCGGCGGCTTGATAGCGTGGCTGTTCGGTGGCAAGGTTGGCGTCCAGTTCCGCTTCCCGACCTCGCCAGCGTTGCAGGAATTCGTTGCGGAGGGTGCGGCCCGTGTAGGGCTGGGGCCAGTCGTAGCCCCGGATGTGGTCAAACACTCGTGCGCGAACCGTGTCGCCGCCGGTTTTCTCCACCAGTGCCTGCTTGGCGTTGGGGTGCCCCAAGGCTTCCTGCGTGGCAAAGAGGCGGGTGCCCACGGCAACGCCGGACGCGCCCAGTGCGAAGGCCGCCTGCACTCCGCGAGAATCGGCAATGCCGCCTGCGGCCACCACAGGCACGGGAGCGACGGCATCCACCACGGCAGGAAGCAGGGTGGACAAGGCCCGATCCGCGCCGTGTCCTCCGGCTTCGGTGCCTTGGGCGACGATCACATCAGCCCCAAGCGACTTCACCCGGAGCGCGTCTTCCACGGTCTGCACCTGACACACCAGCAACGCTCCTGCGGAATGAATCGCCGGAACATAAGGCTCCGGATCGCCGAAGGAAAGCCACACGGCGGCAGGTTGGTGCTGGAGGACGGCCTCCAAAAGTTTCGGATTCTGCTCCAGTGTCCAAGTGATGAGGCCCACTCCAATCCGTGCCTTTCCGGCTTCACGGAATTCCTGATCCAGCCATTTGGGATCACCATAGCCCCCGCCGATGAAGCCCAGCCCTCCGGCGTTGCTGACAGTGGCGGCGAGTCGTCCTCCGGCGACAAAGGCCATTGGTGCGAGCAGCAAAGGTTTCCGGATGCCCAGTGTTTCGTTCAATGCGAGAGTCATGATATATCCCTAATCAATCGGCGGCGGATTCCGCTGTGGTTTCGTGTTGGGCTGTTTTGGTTTTTCGGAGGAAATCCAGCGAGCGGGTTTCCCCGTGTTGCATCACGAAAAAGCGTTCCTGTGGAATTCCGGCATCGGCGAGGGCTTGCTGGAGCCGCTTGGGTGGTTCGTCCATCGGCTCGTCCGTGAGTTGGAAGGTGCCCCAGTGAATGCCCACGGAGAAGCGCGCCCGCACGTCCTGATGGGCCTTGACGGCTTCCTCCGGATTGACGTGCGCGGCTTTCATGAACCAGCGTGGCTCATACGCGCCAATCGGGATCGCCGCAAGGTCCACGCCGCCGAAGCGCTGGCCGAGGTCCAGAAAATCCTGCGAGTAGCCCGTGTCTCCCGCGAAGAAGAAGCGGAACTGCGGATGCTCCAGCACCCATCCCGCCCACAGCACCGTGTTGCGGTCCCACGGTGTGCGGCTGCTCCAGTGCTGCACGGGCACGGCGTGGACTTGCCAACCCCGAAATTCCACGCTTTGCCCCCAGTCGAGTTCCACCACGTTCGGGATGCCGAGGTCATCAAACCACGCCTTCAGCTTGAGTGGTACGAAAAAGCGCGGAGGATTTTCGTGCTGCCGCTCGTAAAGTTGCTCGACGGTGCCTCGGTCGAGGTGGTCGTAGTGGTTGTGCGAAATCACCACCATGTCAATCTCAGGCAGCTGGTCAAAGTCGAGTCCCGGAGGCGTGTGCCGCTTGTATCCGCCAAAACTCACGGGCGAGGCCCGCTCGGTGAGGTGCGGGTCGGTGAGGATGTTCAACCCGTCAAACTGGATCAACAGCGTGGCGTGCCCGATCCACGTCAGGGTCGGCTCCGTGCGGTTTTGCTGAAGAAAGGCCGGGTCGTTCTTGGCCAGCGGAAAGCGGGTCGGCTCCGGCTTCTCTCCGGTCCACCACCACTTGAACAGGTCCGCGAAAGGCTTGTTGATGGAGGGCAGGTAGTTGTTGCGGAAGGTGCCGTCCGGAAGGTGGTGCTTGGGCCGTGTGCTGTCGGTTTCCGGCGTGGATTGCGAATGGGCGCATCCAGACATGGTCAGGCAGAGCAGGAGGGCGAGCGCAAGGCGTTTCATGCGTGTTGCGTGCTGAGTTGCAGCCCCACCACTCCGGCGATGATGAGGGTGATCGAGACCAGCTTCAGCACGGTGACAGGCTCCTTGAACCACCAGAAGCCAATCACCGTGACCAGCGCTGTGCCGAATCCAGACCAGATCGCGTAAGCCACGCTGACATCCATGTGCTTGAGGGCGAGCGTGAGTAGCGTGAAGCTGATCAGGTAAAAGACCACGATGCCCACGGACGGCCCCAGTTTGGTGAAGCCTTCCGAAAGTTTCATCGCAGTGGTTCCGGCCACTTCAAAGCAAATGGCGATGATGAGGTAAAACCAAGGCATTGGGATTCCTGAGAAGTGAAAAGGACAGGGCTAGGGAAACAGGAGGTTCCTCACCGAAGCGGCGATGGTTGCGGTCCAGGCCTTCCCGGACTGCACCGCTTCTGGCACAAGCGAGCGGATGAACTGAGTGTAGGGACGCTGAGGGTCTTGGCTCCGGCTGGATTCCAGAGCGATGCGAAACGACTCCGGGAATGGCACGGCAAAGCGTTCAGCGTCCTGAAGCTGATCGTGCCAAAGCGCCCAGCGCGATTTCAGCCAGCGGTCTTCCGGGGCATAGGATTCCTCGCGGCCAAGTACGGCACCAAGGTGACGAACGCGTTCCTTGAGATTATCGCGCACCACTTCGAGTCCGGCGGCATAGACACTCCGCAGAGCATCGGACGCAGCGAAGGGCAGCCGCACCTGCTCGTACCAGTGCAGCAGCACGAGGAGTTGGGCGCAGTACTCGACTTGGCTACCAACGATGCGCCGCAAATTGCGGGGGCGGTTGTCCGGGTAGGGCGTGAGGCTGTTGCGGAGGGTGTCTGACGGATTGAGTCCGCACAGGAGCCGACGCGAAAAACGCCCGCCTGCCGGGGTGAACGCCCCGTACTCCGCCTGCAAAGGACCAAGCAGGCTGTTGTTGCCGCCGAGGAACAGGCGCTCGGAATCGAGCAACAGGCCGGATTCGGCATCGCCCAGCAGGGTTCCGGTGGCCTTGTCGCCGCGAGCCGTGAAGTTGAAGTGAACCGTGCCGCTGCCGACTTCGGTGAAGCGTCCCAATTCTGGGCTGTTGCCTCCGGAAATCAGCAGGTCGCAGAGGTTGACGTTGCTGCCCAGCGTGACCCACGGGAAGAGGATCGTCATTTTCGTGTCGGTGTGCTG
>CAZQXS010000159.1:0-6755 GCA_964597275.1 uncultured Pseudomonadota bacterium
GCCCCACCTGGTACGAGCAGCAGGTGCCGCGCCCCGGAAGCTTTTCCGAATGCTCCGAGTCCACGACCGCCGAGTTCTGCATTGTTGGTGCGGGCTTGGCGGGGATGTTTTTGGCGAAGGAGTTGTCGCAACACGGAAAGGACGTGGTGTTGCTGGAGGCGCAGGAAATTGGCAAGGGGGCTTCCGGACGGCACGGCGGCTTTTGCGGTCCCGGCTGGGCGGCAGACGGGGAGGCGATTGAAAACAAGGTCGGACTCCAGCAGGCCCGCGAACTCTTCGACCTCTCCCGCGAAGGCTGGGGCATGGTGCAGGCAACCCTGCAAGCCGCCAACGCACGCATGACTCCGGGCGTGCTGAACCCCTCCACCTACTCCAACCGCGAGGGCTTGTTGCGCGCCCAAGCGCATTTTCGGGAACACTACGATTATCCGCTGGAGTTTCTGGAAACCGAAGAGGTCCGCAACCGAGTCGCCACGGGCCGATACCATCAGGGCTTGCGCGATTCGCAGGCGTTCCACTTCAACCCGCTCGACCTCTGCTTTGCCGTTGCCAGCGCACTGAACGCCGAGGGCGTCCGGGTCCACGAGCATTCGCCCATGACGGAATTGAGGAGACCGTCAGGCGGATGGCAGGTGCAAACCCCGCGAGGTTCCGTGAGTGCGCAGACCGTCGTGCTGTGCGGTGGGGGCTACGCAGGTCCGGAATTTCAGAAAATGCGCCGCTCGTTTGTCCCGATCACGACCTATGTGGTGGTCACGCCCCCGCTTGGAGCAAAGCTGGCGCAGTGCGTTCGCACCACCGATGCAGTTTCGGATGAGCGCCGGGCGGGCAACTACTATCGCGTCGTGGACGGAGACCGTTTGTTGTGGGGTGGCGACATCACGGCGTTTGGAGTGCATGACCCTCGCCAGATTGCCCCCAAGATGGGACAGGACCTCGCGGGGTTCTACCCGGAACTCGCGGATTCCAGCGGAAGGGTTCCGGTTGAATTCGCATGGTCCGGACTGATGGGCTACGCCCGGCACATGATGCCGCAACTCGGCCCGCTGGACGAAGGCTTGTGGGCCTGTGCGAGTTTTGGCGGACACGGCGTGAACACCGCTCCGATCGGAGCGCGGCTGGTGTCGGAAGCCCTCAGTGGAACCTCCGACCGCTGGAAGCGGCTGGCTCCCTTCGGATTCACATGGAACGGCGGACCTTTGGGAGTGCTGGCGGTTGAGAGTGTTTACAAGGCGATGCAGATCGGAGACCGATGGCGGGCGTGGCGATCCCGTTTTTGAGTTGCGGAGAGCGTTTCACCGCTCCCCAACCTTTTGCCGACGCTCGATGGATTTCAGCACACTGGACGCCGCCAGCGTGAGGGCGACATAGAGCAAGGCCGCCGTGTTGTACGGAGCAAACGCGAGGAAGGTCGTCGCCTGAAACTCCCGCATCCGCTGGGTCACGTCCCGCACCGACAGGATCGAGAGCAGGGCGGTGTCCTTGAGCATGGCGATGAACTCGTTGCCCAAGGCGGGGGTGATGATCTTGATCGCCTGCGGCAGGATGATGAAGCGGGCGATCATCCACTCCTTCATTCCCATCGTGCGGGCGGCTTCGATTTGCCCCTTGGGAACCGCCTCGATCCCTGCCCGGAAGATTTCGGCCATGTACGCCGAGTACCCCACCCCGATGGCGATGATGCCGCGATAGATGTTGGAGAGGTTGATCACCCCTCCGGACAGATCCTTGACCGCCCCCGCCAAGGGCAGTCCGATGTAGAGGACGATCACCAACATCGGAATGCCGCGCAGCGTATCAACGATGAATTCCGAAAAAACGCGCAACGGGTGCCTGCGGTACACGAACCCGGCCCCCGTCAGCATCAGGACCATCATGCCCAGCACCAGGGTGGTGTAGGCCGGAACGCTGTCGTCCTTGGGCAGGTAGGTCGTGCGCCAGAGTTCCGGCCACTGCCCCTGAAAGTCGGAGGCGGGGATCAGGGCGGCGGACACCGAGCGGTGCCCGTCCAGCAATTTGATTGCCTTCTCCACCGTGGCTAGGCTGCGGACCTTGACCACTTTCCCGCCCAGATCAAAGGCTTCGCCATCCCGGATTTGGTCGGTGACGGACTGCGGTGTGCCCTTGACGATGGCAACCTTGGCATCCAGCGTGCCCGCCAGCACCACCTCGGTGCGGGGCTGAGAAAAATACCAAATGCTGACCGCGAGGAACACTGCGCCGATTCCCAAACAAACAGGATAGGTCCGCGCCTTGACCTTGAGATCGCTCAGCAACGCCCACACCAGCCCCAGAACCGAGGCAATCCCGTAGGCAATGAAGGTCGCCCGCAGGGTGGCCATCAGCCCGGTCGCAAATCCGGCATGCGCGACCATCGTGCAGTAGAAGAACAACCCAAGGTTGCAGGCTCCCACCCCTAGCAGCCCCAGCTTCAAGATTCTCAGGTGCCGGGTTTTCCTCAAATACTGATACGCCAGCACCCCGCTGACCGCCACCAGCAGATAAGCCGCCGCGCACTGCTCAATCAGTTCCTGAAACCAGAGCAGAATCTCCGGATCCACAATCCGGTCCTGCCCGTTCACCACCACCCAGGTGGTGGTCTGGATGTCCAAGTCGTTCACCAGGATCGAGCGGATGTAAACCGTGGGGTCCACGACAAATCCCGCGATGGCGATCAACCCAAGGTGGAGCGTGAAAAAGAGCAGGGACCGCTTGAGGCGCTGCTGGATTTCCTCCTCTCCCTTGTCCGGTGCCAACGCGCCCCACGCATAGAAGAGGGCGGCCAGCCCCAGCAGGGTAGCGGCACTGGCCAGCAAAAAGAGGCTCAGCAGAATCCATGCGTCTTGTTCAATCCCCAGCACATAAGCCAGCGCCCGCGTGTAGCGGCTGGAGGACGCAAAGCTGTAAATCAGGAAAGGACTCGCTGCCAACACGACGAGGTTGCTGGGCCTGAACCTGCGCAACCAACTCAACAGCATGTCAACGATTTGGAAGAAAAGAAGGAAGGAGAGACTGGAGCATGACCAAAAGCCCGGCTTTGCCACCGGGCTTTCGATTAGGCATCACGACGGTTCCTTGAGAAAACCCTCAAGAAAATCCATCACTTCGGCCACCACTTGATCATCAGCCGCTGGTGGGTGCCGTTGGCTTTGATGACCGCCAAGCCCTCGTTGAAGGACTCTGTGAGTTCGCTGCCTTCCTGAAACACCAACCCCAGCGGATCGGAGGACAGTCCGGTGATTCCCACGGTCAGTTCGCCAGCAAATTCCTGCTCGTAGGCCGCCGCCGAGGTGGAGTCAATGATCACCCCGCCCACATCTCCGTTCTGCAACGCCACCACAGCAGCATTGAACGCATCGTAGAGGGCGACATTGTCCCGGCCAACCAGCTTCTGCCCCAAGTCGGCGTTGGTGGTTCCGGTCTGCGAACCCAGTTTCATCTTCCCGGACTTGAAGGTGTCCACCGTCACCGTGCCCACATCCTCCACGCGCATCAGGATGCCCTGCTGGACGATGATGTAGGGATCGGAAAAGTCCACAATCTTGTCGCGCTCATCCGTGATGGTCACGCCGGAAACCACCATGTCCCAAGACCCTTGAGCGAGTTTCGGGAAAATCCCGTCCCACGCGGTCGGGTTCCAGACGGGCTTGCAGTTGATGATCTTGCAGATCTCGTCAACCACATCCACATCAAAGCCCACGATCTTCCCTGTTTTCTCATCAACGGATTCGTGAGGCGGATAAGTCGGGTCTGTGCCGATTTGGATGATGCGCCCCCCAAGATCGGCGGCCACCGCCAAAGTTCCTGCCAGCATGCAAGCCGCAACCAGCGCAATAAAACGTTTCATCAAAGCTCTCCTTTTAGGCATTGATTGAACCTCATCCGGCTTTTCCGGATGCCCAAGAACCGCCCCATGCGATTCAACGGCACAGAATTAAACCACATTTCAGGCCGTGAATCAATGCTTTATTGTCGGTGCCATCGGGGGAATCAGGCCATCACCCGCTCGACCACTCCGGTCAGGCACCCCACCGCGCCACTGGCCTTTCGGAGTTCATCCATTGGCGTTTCCTTGACCTCAATCCCCAACTGCTCGTACCAGTCCCGCATGGAAGGATTCCCGGCAGGCATCAGGATGCGGCGCGGGGCCAGCGTGACGAAGTTGAGCGCACGGTTGCTTTCCACCTCATCCGAGATCGGCAGGAATTCGACCCGAAAACCCCGGTCCTGCAAAGCCCGCACTGCGGCATGGGGCGTCCTGCGGGGCCATGCAATCGCAAGGTCGCGATCCACAATCCGCAGCATGCCCATCAGGTGCATCGTGCCAAAGGGCAGGTCCACCGAAATCAAATTCGTTCCAGTTCCGGCCAGCGTGTCCCAGATTTGATCCTCCGCTTCCGGGTTGGTCCGCAAGCCCTTGCCCAGCAACGCCGTCTGCTCATCCAGCCACAGAAGGTCCGCCCCCTCAAACGTCGCCGTTCCAGTCAGGGTGCGCAGGATCGGCACCCGATGGCTGGCGAGCGTTTGAGCCACCGCCACTTCCTCTCCCGCCCTCACCGTGGAAGCGGGCCGTGCCAGAATCGCCCCCTGCGGGGTCATCACAAACAGGTCTGCACAGAACATCCGGTTCGGGGTCGGCGTGTCCACGTCGGGAACCTTGAGGACTGCAACCCCCTCAGACCGATAGGCCTCGACCAACTGCTCATGCTCGTCCTGCGCACGAGGAAGGTCCAGAGCTTCCAAGAACTGACTGGCGTCCACGTCCTCCACCAGCAGTTCCTTGCCCGGACTGCGCAGGAGTACCGTTTTCAAGGGCCGCCATTCGCTGTCAATGCCCCCACTCCACAGGGAGCCAACTTCTTCTGCGTGGGTCTGGGTTCGCTGCGACCAGCCCGCTCCCCCGTAGGCGGCGGTTCCAAAAGATGAGAGATTCGTCATGAGGTGAGTTTGTGCTTGAAGAATTGGCAGGTCCGCTTCAGGCAAAACTGAAGTAGAGACAGAGCAAACAACATGATAACGCCCACCTGACAGGGCGTGCTAGAGCAGTCTTACCAGTGCGGCGATGAGTCCGGCCTGCGCAATCAGCAAGGTCGCACGGCGGTGGTATCAGTCCATCTATCTGCGCAAGGGGCTGAGGAAGGCGGGGTGATTACTAACAGCCAGAATTATCCTTGGTTCCATCTGGCATTGTCGTGTTGCAAAGGATTGCGCCTTTCATTGTGGCATAATCCGTGTTGGCCCCTTGCAAATTGGCCCACTCTAGATTGGCCCACTCCAGATTGGCCCCATTCAGTTTGGCTACCTCCAGATTGGCCCCTTGAAGATAGGCGTCCTTCAGATTGGCATTCTTCAGATTGGCGCCCTTCAGATTGGCATTCTCAAGATCGACACCCCTCAGGTTGGCCCCGTACAGATTGGCATTCTCAAGATCGGCCCCGTACAGATTGGCGCCCTCTAGATTGGCCCCATTCAGATCGGCCCCCATCAGCTTGGCATACCACAGATTGGTCCCCTTCAGATTGGTCCCCTTCAGATTGGCCCCTGAAAGATCACACTTCGGACACTCATTCGTCTCCTTGAGAAGCGTCAAATGATCTGGGTCATAAGCCCCCACGCTCAATGGGAGGGTCAGGGCAAGGACTAGGACTAGGAGTTTCATTGGACTCCTTGAGTTTGTGTGCAATAAACAAGGTTCTGAAATGTTACGTTTTGTGCGTGGATTGGGATCACAGCGATTAAGCGGAGGGCGCTCAACGGCAAGTGGTATCGATCATGTTTCCCCATACCGTCGAGGTGCACTGGGTTGTGTGTTGTTGACGCTGCCATTGCTGGTGGTATTGTTGATTGATCGCGTTAAGGCTTTGGGTTAACGCTTGAGTCTCTTGTGCCTTGGCTTGACGCTGCATAGCCTTGAGCTTCTCAAGCCCAAGAGCGAAGCGCATGTCGTCTCCCCTTCCGGGTACGCCTTCGGGTCGGTTGAACGTGAATTTTTGTGGTTTAACCCACGTTTCTTTAGGTCAACCCTGAGGGATGTCACTTCCGCAGATGCCCCGCTTGCCCAAAGAACCCTTGTACGCGTAAGAATCATGTAGCCGCGCTTTTTAGCTTCTTTTGAGATCGGATAGGAAAGCGTCTGGGGAGTGTGTCCGTATCGTTGCTGATTCCTACCCGAATACAGAACAGCGCCGCGTGGGTCTGAATCGTAGGTAACCTTCAGTTTTCTTGTACATCCAGAGATTGACAACGCTATCACGGCGGTAGCGAATATGGTTGGCCCCCAGTAGTTCATTTTTGACCTTTTTGAAGTCCCCATTAATCTTTCCCGTGCGTGCTTGGCTGAGAATAATACACACCCACGGCGTTCGTGTCAACACGGTTGGCCGTGAACTCGATAAATGCGGGCTCCTTCCCCCGCCCTTGGTTGTCCCGCACCGTGCCCTGATAGAACACCTGCCCACAGGTTCGGCCTCCGGAAACCCCATCCTTGGCGGAGATTGCAAAAACGGACTCAGTGAGGATGCAGAGCATGGCAACCAGCGCGAGGCGCAATTCACGTCTTGGTAAGATTCGCGAGGAAGGTGGGGTGAATTTTGTCGGTAGTGTGTCGTTAGTTCAGAGCGGTAGCTAGGACGTTTTCGGGCTTGTCGGTAGTTGTCGGTAGTTTAAATCGCGCCTTCGCAGAAAGGCCAGAAACCGCCAGGAGTTCCGTATTTTCAAGGGATTTCCGTGGTGGCCAGAGGTGGAATTGAACCACC
>CAZQXS010000160.1:0-6710 GCA_964597275.1 uncultured Pseudomonadota bacterium
CTCAGACCCCGCCGCTGATAGACGGATTGGTACCACCGCTGAGCGGCCTTGAGGGCAAGATGTAGCGGCTTTTGCGAGTCCGTTGTTTCTTGGGTGAGGTGCCTTGGCTCAAGCTTCACGGGCCGACCCCGGCTGTTCGCCGCCGTCCGAGAGTTTGTGCTGCTTTTCCTTGGCCTTCGACTGCCTGACGGCCGGTTCGGTGAGCTTGTTGGTGGTTCGCATGGCGGCCTCCCTTTGTTGGTATATTCGGGATTCCCCCGGAGAGTTGAACCCCTGTTGTTGGTATATTTTGAGAGTTCCGAGGAAGTCGAACCCCTTTATACCAACAAATGTACCAACAAATGATTCTGGATGCAAGCGGACAGCTTTGGACGCTCTTGGCGGTTGATCTTGAGAAATCCCTGTGTTTTCAAGGGATGACAGGCTTTTTTCTGGATATTTCCGGAGAGTTCCGGATGGGTCTGTGGTGCCGAGGGGGGGACTCGAACCCCCACGGGCGTGGCCCACTGCCCCCTCAAGACAGCGTGTCTACCAGTTCCACCACCTCGGCACGTCAGGCGGGCAAACCAACAGGATACGGTTTCTGCCCGGAGGTGCAAGGGGAATCGGCCTTTCCGCTTGAAGTTCCAAGGGGGAGGGCTAGACTGGAAGGGACGGAGGGTGTCGTGGCCGAGTGGTTAGGCAGAGGTCTGCAAAACCTCGTACAGCGGTTCGATCCCGCTCGACACCTCCAGCCCTTCCCATCCCTCGGAAATCCCGAAAAACGCAATCATCCGTCCGCTTCGTCCCGGAACTCCGGAGTTTTTCTGGGCAGGAAGCGGGGTTCAATGGGAAGATCCACGCCTCCGGCCTCGGAAAGCCGCTGAGCCAACCGTGTCCCCAGCCCCGGAGACGGTGAGGAAGCTCCGGTACCTGCCTGTAGATTTTTTGTACCTTCTTTTTCCATCGAAAAACCATGATGTAGGTTGGGCTAAGGCTGGCAAAGCTGTGCCCAGCATCATGCTTCCGGAGCGTTGGGCACACTGCGTTTTGCCCAACCTACCGCTTCATTTTGCCCATCTGCTTCCAGTGTGCTACTCCCACCCGAAGGTGGCGGGGGGTTTGTGGGAGATGTCGTAAAAGACCGCATCCACACCCGGAAGCCGGAGCAGGTCAGTCGTGAGTTGATCAAGCAGGGTCCAGTCGAGTCGGGCGAACTGCGCGGTCATCACATCCTCGGAAACCACGGGTCGCAGCACCACGCTGTCGCCCTCGCCGTTGCGGGAGATGGGCAGCAGGATGACGAGCAGTTGGAAGATTTCGCGCATGAGGCCGTTCTGTTCCAAGGCTTGGGTCGCCAGTGCATCGGCGTCCCGGAGCCGATCAAGCCGATCCTTGGTGCAGTAGGCTCCCCGTAGCTGGAGGTCGAGTGTTGTGGTTTCCGGAGCAAGCCCGCCGTTTCGGTCGAGCGCGAGGACCACGCGATTGACGGAGCGCACGGTGTTGGTGATGCGAATGGAGGTTTCCTCCAGCCAATCCCAGTCGCGGGGAGTGTTCCAGAGGACGGCGGGCGGGGTGTAGGTGCGCTGGTCGCCCTGCACTCCAACCGAGCGCACGGGCAGTACATCGGCCCGCACTTCCGGAGCGTTGAGACAGGCACGAACCGCCGCTGCGGTGGCGGCTTGCCCTGAAAAATCCTCGGTGTCGTTCGTGCAGAGGACGTTGATGGAAAGCCCCGGTCCCGGAAACGGATGCCGCCAGACGAGTGTATCCGGCAGGCCGAGCAACTCGCCCACCTGCCGCACCTCGTCCTTGTAGAGTTCCTTGAGCGGCTCCACGACCTGCCCGGAGTCCATCAGGTCCACCACCTCCTGCACGCGGTTGTGGTGCGACTTGATGATGTTGGCGTGTTCGGTGCCGCCGGATTCGATGATGTCCGGATAAAGCGTGCCCTGCCCCAGCATCCACTCTTCCGGGCGCAGGTCGAGTTCCTGAAGAAAGCGGTCGCGCATTTGGATGAAGGTCGCGCCGACGGCCTCGCGCTTGGCCTGCGGATCAGTCATGCCGGAAACAGCGGCGAGGAAGGTTTCTCCGTAATCCCGCGCTTCGACATTGGGGTAGCCAAGCTCACGGTAGCGCTCCATGATTTGCACACCCTCGTGCTTGCGCATGAAGCCGTTGTCAATGAACAGCCCGCGCACCCGTTCGGTGCCGAGCACCTTGACGAGCAACGCAAACGCAACCGAAGAGTCCACCCCGCCGCTGAGGAACATCAACACCTTGCGGTCGCCCACCTCCTCCTGAATCCGGAGGGACGTTTCGGCAATGAAGGTTTCCATGGACCAGCGGCTCTGGACGTTGCAGAGCCGGGCGAAGTTGCCCAGCATGGCGATGCCGCCCACCGAATCGGTGACTTCCGGATGGAACTGGAGCGTGAAGAGCGGACGCTGCCGATGCTGAAGCGCGGTGAGTTCGCCGGGGGTGGTTTCGGCGATGGCGCGGAAATCCGGAGGGCATTCGGTCACGCTGTCCTGATGGCTCATCCACACTTGGCTGGGAAACGTCACGCCCTCCCACAACGGCGACTCCGACTCCGCATGAAGGTACGCCTTGCCAAATTCTCCGGTTCCGGTGTTCTTGATCACGCCGCCAAACTCGCGGGCGACAAGCTGGTGGCCGTAGCAAAGACCGAGGATCGGCACGTCAAGGCTGAGCAAATCCGGGTTGAACGCCGGAGCCTCTTCGGCAAACACCGAGGCCGGGCCTCCGGAAAGCACGAGTCCCCGTGCATTGGCGAGGGCAACCCGGTCGGTGGCGGGCGCGTGGATTTCGGTGTAGTAGCCAAGGTGGCGCAGGCGCTTGGCGATCAGGTGCGCGTACTGGCTGCCGAAATCTAAAACGGCAATGAAGTCACTGGGCATTTGCGTTCTTGCAGGGTCCAAGATAAGATAATTCGTCCCAATCAGCATCGGCGCGGACGCGCCAAGTTACAACGGAAAAGGGTTCTCATGTTTGGCATCGGCCTCCCGGAAATGATGGTCATCGCGGCTGTCGCACTCATCTTCATCGGTCCCGACAAGCTTCCGGGCGTGATGCGCTCCGTGGGCCGGGGGCTGGTCCAGCTCAAGCGCGCCACCAACGATGTGCGCTCCACCGTGCAGGACGAGATGCGCGACATCGAGCGCGAAATTGACCTCAAGGAGGTCAAGGAAGCCAAGGAGGAACTGGAAAGCGAGTTCGGCGGCGTGGCCAAACAGGCCAAGCTCCCCTTCTCGAACCTCGACACGCCGGACAAGCTGGAGGCGATGGCCGATGCGCTGGAGGGCAAATCTGCCGACGCAGAAGATGCCCCGCCCTCTCCCAAAACGGCGGCGGAGCTTTCCTCCAAGGTCGCCACGGCAGAAGCCGTTTCCGCTCCGGAAACCGACAAGTCCGAAAAGGCTCCTGCCGAAACTCCTGTCACCTGAGTCGCCCTCCGCCCGGCACCAAGCCCGGCGTTCCCAGCAGTCTCCGAATCGCCATCGGCACTTCTCCTCCGGACGAAAGCTCCTGCCACGCCATGCGCCGGGCTTTGCACGCCTGCGCCAGTTGCTCCCCGTGTTCCCGAAAACGTCCGCGGTAGCCCTGCCAGTCCTCCGGCCCCACCACCCGGTTGGCCTTGGGCAACTCCAGCCCCTCCAGATGCGAAACGCCTTCGTCCGGATTTTCCTCAAACGGGTCCACCACCCGGATGCACGTTGTGCGAAACGCCACCCGCTGAAGTGCGTCCAGCCACGGAATTTGCTGTGCTTCTGGAATCAGGAAATCCGACACGAAGAACAGGTGATCCACCGACTTGGAGCGCAAATCCAAAGCATCGGGGCCAGTGACCGTCTCTAAAATTGGCTCCGCCTGATCGGCTTCCTCCAAGCTCCGGACCAAATGCCGAAACGCTCGTTTGGACGTACGTGGAGGAGCAACGGGATGGGTTTGGGCAAGCGTCCGGAAAGCCAGTGCGTCTCCCTGACGGTGCAGGACGTAGGCAAACGCAAACGCACAGAGCAGAGCCGTGCGGAGCTTGGAGTGCGTGGCTTGCTCCGAGTGAAAGCGCATGGAGGCGGAATCGTCCACCAGCAGCAGGACGGACGCGGGCGTGTGGCTGTCGCGCTGCTTGACGTAGTAGCGGTCGGTGCGGGCGAAGAGCTTCCAGTCGAGGTCGCGCAAGTCCTCGCCGGGATGATACTCGCGGTATTCGGAAAACTCCAGGCTGCGGCCCCGGTGCGTGAGCGGGTGGAGTCCCATCCGGGACGAGGCCCGGTTGGGGCGGAGCAGCAACTCCTGCTGACGCAGGAGGCTGTAGAAATCCCGGTCTGCGATCATGCCGGGAATTGCAAAGACAGAATGGGTGGTGCGGTGGGTTCCGCCAGAGGCGGAGGGCCGCAGTCCGGAGACTGCGGCGGCAGGGTCAGATCTTGCCCTGAAGCATGAACGCGATCACCAAGCCGTAGATCACGAGGGACTCGATGAGGGCGAGACCAATGATCATCGGGGTGAAGATCTTGTCCGAGGCATTCGGGTTACGGGCGATGCCTTCGAGGGCACCACGCATGGCCAGACCTTGGCCGATGCCGCCACCCAGCGCGGCCACGCCAATGGCGAGTCCTGCGCCCAGCGCGATTCCAAACGTTGCCATTTCGCCATACTCTGCGGCGTAGAGGGGAGCGCCCACGGCCATCAGCGCGACGAACAGGAGCAGTTTTTTCATGGGATTCCTTGTTCCGTTGATTGAGGTTTTGCGATCAGTGAGCTTCACTCATCGCCATTTCAAAGTAAATGGCGGACAGCAGCACAAACACGAAGGCTTGCAGCACTGACACCAAAATGCCCATACCCATGAACGGGATGGGCAGACCCACCGCCAAGATCGCGGAGAAGATCAGCACCACCTTGTGATCCCCCGTCATGTTCCCGAACAGGCGGATGGAAAGCGAGAGGGGCCGCACGAGGTGGCTGATGATTTCGATGGGGAGCATCAGGGGGATGAGCGCAGGCATCGGCCCCAGGAACTGCTGGATGTAGTGGCTGCCGTTCTGCTTGATCCCCAAGTAGTGAGTCAATACGAAGATGATGACCGCAAACGCGATGGTCACGTTGAACTGATCGGTCGGGGGGTTGAAGCCTGGCACCAGGCCCGCCAGGTTCAGGAAGAGGATGAAGAGCCCGTAAGTGCCCAGCAGCGGCAGCACCGGACGTGCGCCCACACCGTGCCTGATGATCCCGCTCAGGAAGGCTAGGATGCCGCCCACCGTGACTTCGGCAAAGTTCGCCAGGTCCGCCCGGCCCGTCGGCTCGCGCATCTCCGTGCTGCGGAAGGGCTTGCCCGCAAGGTATGCCACCGCGATCAGCACCACGGCGATGATCAGCATGTCCAGAATCGGCAGGGGGTCAATGCCCAGTTCCACCAGCGGCGCTTCCATCCAGCCCAGCAGGAAGTGCGACCAGGTGAACCCGCCCCCTGCGGCGAAGGCCGGGGTGGCGAGCACAAAAAAGAGTCCGACGAGTCCGAGTCGTTTGCGAAGCATCAGGAGTTTGAAGGAGGCGATTCGTGACCGGAAGATCCGGGATTCAGGACGGTGTAAAGCAGCGAAGTCAAAATGAGATTGGAAAGTCCGATGAGCAATCCGAGTGTTGAAACTTCATAGTGGAGGATGGCCCAGTACAGCACCACTCCGGACAGCCCCAACTTCAGCAGTTGGAACAGCACCAGCATGGGGTGAATGCGCTGGTGCAAGAGAAGCTGCCGGATGGGCCATGCGGAACCCATCACGTTCAAAACCACAACCCCTGATCCTAGCAGGGAACCCACCACCAAGTCAAGCCCGAAGGGGCTGACCGCCAAGGCCAGCCCAACACTGACCAGCAGGAGCAGGTTGCGCACTCGGGCCAGCGTCCGGGAAATCCCGGCTCCGGGATCGGCCTCGACTTCGGGGGTTTCGACGGTCATCCGTTGGAGGGAGAAGGGGGCGCGGCCTCGCCGGATTCCTCTCGGCTGTCCTGTTGCACGCGGCGGTGCAGACGGTAGATGCTACGGTAGCCCGCCACGATTCCGGCGAGGCCAAACACAAACAGCAGCCACGGCTCGGTGTCGAACACCCCATCCAGCCAGCTTCCCAACCAGAACCCCACCACCACCGACAGGCCCAGCTCCACGCCCATCGAGCTGTACATCAACAAACGGGGATTGAGTCTGGGCATCATGAAACCTGATTGTGGAATGTGATCAGCAGGAGAACAGTGCCTTGCGGAACTGCCCGTGTCTCGACTAAATGCGTTCGTCGTTGAGCAGGTGGACGGTTTCCTGAAACATCGGCCAGACCTTCTCGAAGGTCAGCCCTGCGCCTGTCGGGATTTCCCGTGCCATTGCGCCCTCCGTCTGGGGAATTTCGTCCAATGGGTCAGTTTAGCACACTTCCGGCTCCTGATGAACCCCCAAGAGAAGGCAGGCTGTATAAGTTGTCCGGATTTCGTGGATAGGATTCCTGCGACGTGGGGCCCCGCTCCACCCCGGAGCAGCACCGCCTTGCAGGGTAGGCGAGTCAGCTAAAACTCGTACCCGATCACCATCTCATACACTTTCTCCGCTGAATAACTTCGGTATTCATCAGAGGCGGTGTAAGTTTGAGCCTCTACACTTTGACTACTGAATACGGTGATTCGAATGCTCTCGCTCAAGGGAGTCCCAAGACTTGCAC
>CAZQXS010000161.1:0-6707 GCA_964597275.1 uncultured Pseudomonadota bacterium
TTCCGGATGCAGCCGGGCTACGACCACAGCTACTACTTCATCGCCACCTTCATGGACGATCACATCCGGCATCACGCCGAGGCTCTGAACGGCTAGAGGATGTTCGGTTTATGGCTCCATCTGCCCTCGCAGAAAATGCCATAATGCTCAACTTCCCCCTCAAGTCCTCGGAAATGAGGCACCACGAGCAGAGGAAACGTTTGACTTGCATGGCCATGCGAGTTACAAGTAGGAGCTTTTTTTGCTCACCCAGAAGCGTTAACCACTAACAGAGGAGGAACCTCCATGCAAGTGACAATGACTGTGAACGGCTCCTCGTTCACAAGCGAAGTGGAGTCCCGGACCTTGCTCGTGCAGCACCTGCGCGACAACCTGGACCTCACCGGAACCCACGTCGGCTGCGACACCAGCAGTTGCGGCGCCTGCACCATCGTGGTGAATGGCGAGGCGGTGAAATCCTGCACCCTGCTCGCCGTGCAGTGCGACGGAGCGGAGATCACCACCATCGAAGGACTCGCCAACGGCGACACCCTGCATCCCATCCAAGAAGGCTTCCGCGAGAAGCACGGCTTGCAATGCGGCTTCTGCACTCCGGGGATGATCATGACCTCGTGGCAGTTGCTCGAACGCAACCCGAACCCTTCGGACGGGGAAATCCGTCACGCGCTGGAAGGCAACTTCTGTCGCTGCACGGGTTACGACAATATCGTCAAGGCGGTCCAGTGGGCTGCCCAGAATTCCTAACCCTGACATGAGGAGATTCCTATGGGCAAGCTGATTGGAGAAGCGGTCAAGCGCGTGGAGGACCGACGGTTCACCACCGGGGCCGGACAGTACACAGACGACATCGTGCTACCGCGCATGACTCACGCGCACATCGTGCGCAGCCACCTCGCACACGCTCGCATCCGCAGCGTGAACACCGCCGCCGCTGAAAACGCCTCCGGCGTGGTGGCCGTGCTGACGGGCGAGGATTTCAAGGACGTCGGCGGAGTGCCCTGCGGCTGGCAGGTGGACTTCAAGGACGGCACGACCATGCACGAGCCGAAGCACCCGATTCTCGTGGCGGACAAGGTTCGGCACGTTGGGGATGCGGTGGCCGTCGTCATCGCCGAAACCAAGGCGCAGGCGAAGGACGGCGCGGATTTGGTCGAGGTGGACTACGAGGAACTTCCGGTGGTCACGGACTCCACCGCCGCGCTCCAGCCCGGTGCGCCGCTGGTGCATGATGACCTCCCAAACAACATGGTGTTCGATTGGGAACTCGGCGACCAAGGCGCAACGGACGCAGGCATCGCCAGCGCCCACCACGTCACCAAGCTGGAGATCCGCAACCAGCGTCTGGTTCCGAACGCGATTGAGCCGCGCAGCTACATCGGCGACTACGATGCGGCCCGCGATTTCTACACGCTCTACACCTCATCCCAAAACCCCCACGTCATTCGCCTGCTGATGTGCGCGTTTGTGCTGGGGCTTCCGGAGCATAAGGTGCGTGTGGTCGCCCGCGACGTCGGTGGTGGCTTCGGCAGCAAGATCTACCACTACACCGAAGAGGCACTGGTCATCTGGGCTTCCAAGAAGATCGGACGTCCCATCAAGTGGACTTCCGAGCGCAGCGAAGCGTTCCTGACCGATGCGCACGGGCGCGATCACAACACAACGGCGGAGATGGGCTTTGACGCTGGAGGCAAGATCACCGCCCTGCGCGTTCGCACTGATGCCAACCTCGGCGCGTACCTCTCCACCTTCTCCACCTGTATTCCGACCTACCTGCACGGAACGCTGTTGCAGGGGCAATACACGACCCCGGCGATCCACATCAGTCTTAACGCTGTGTTCACGAACACAACTGCGGTGGATGCCTACCGTGGAGCCGGACGACCAGAGGCGACGTACCTGATCGAGCGTCTGATGGACACCGCCGCCGCCGAGCTGAACATTGATCCGGCGGAACTCCGCAAGCGCAACTTCATTCCGCCCTTTGACGGAGTGAACGAGCCGGGCTACCAAACGCAGGTGGCGCTGCAATACGACAGCGGCAACTACGTTGCAGCAATGGACAAGGCGCTGGAAACCATCGGTTATCAGGACTTGCGCCGCGAGCAGGAGGAGGCCCGCAAGCAAGGCCGCTACCTCGGCATTGGCTTCTCGTCCTACATCGAGGCCTGCGGCATTGCGCCCTCGGCGGTGGTCGGTTCTCTCGGTGCCCGCGCCGGACTCTTTGAGAGTGCGAACGTCCGCGTCCAGCCCACCGGGAAGGTTTCGGTGTACACCGGAAGCCACTCGCACGGGCAGGGGCACGAAACCACCTTCGCGCAAGTTGTTGCCGACAACCTTGGTATTCCAATGGAGGATGTCGAAATCGTCCACGGCGACACCGAGCAGGTAGCCTTCGGAATGGGCACCTACGGCTCCCGCAGTCTCGCCGTTGGCGGTTCTGCAATCTCCAAGGCGCTTGACAAGATCAAGGAGAAGGGCGCGAAGATCGCGGCGCATCTGCTGGAAGCTTCGGCAGATGACCTCGATTTTGCTGACGGAAGCTGGACCGTGCGGGGCACGGACAAGTCCGTTGCCTTTGGCGAGGTCTCGCTGGCAGCGTATGTGCCGCACAACTTCCCGGAAGGCATGGAACCCGGCATCGAGTTCAACAGCTTCTATGATCCGGTAAACTTCACCTATCCCTTCGGGACGTACATCGCCGTGGTCGAGGTGGACCCGGACACCGGGACTGTCTCGCTCAAGCGTTTCGTCGCGGTGGACGACGTGGGCAACATCATCAATCCGATGATCGTGGACGGCCAGATCATGGGCGGAGTCGCCCAAGGCGTGGGGCAGGCGCTTCTGGAGGGCGCGAATTACGACGAGAGCGGACAGCTTTCGACGGGCACCTATCTGGACTACGCCATGCCGCGTGCCGATGACTTGCCGAGCATCGAGGTGTCGCAGAACGTGACTCCGTGCCCACACAACCCGTTGGGGGTGAAGGGCTGTGGAGAAGCGGGTACCATCGGTTCGACCCCGGCGGTTGTCAATGCCGCCATCGACGCCCTGCGTCCTCTCGGAGTCACCGACCTCGAAATGCCGCTGTCGCCGCCCCGTGTGTGGTCGGCCATCCAGCAGGCTTCGGCGTAACAGACTGAAACCCGGCACGGAGCTTTTCTCCGTGTCTTCGCAACCATCCTCTTTGGAGGCTTATGATTCCAGCAGCGTTTGAATACTATCGCGCCTCGTCCGTGGACGAGGCCCTTGCCCTGATGCAGCAGCACGGGGACGACGCCAAGGTGCTTGCGGGGGGCCACAGTCTTGTGCCCGCCATGAAGCTCCGCTTGGCAACACCGGAGAAGGTCATCGACATCGGTGGCATCGGCGGCCTGAAGGGCATTCAGGACCGTGGAGACCACATTGCCATCGGTGCCCTCACCACCCACTGGCAGCTTGAGTCCTCGGACGTGGTGCAGCAAAAGGCACCCGCCTTGAGCCAAGCCGCCGGGGCCATCGGCGACGTGCAGGTCCGCAACCGAGGCACGATTGGCGGGGCACTCGCCCACTCCGATCCTGCCGCCGACTACCCCGGTGCCGTGCTTGCGCTCAACGCCACCCTCGTGATTCGGGGTTCTGGAGGCGAGCGCACGGTGGCGGCGTCCGACTTCTTCACCGGACTCTGGGAAACTGCCGTGCAGGACGGCGAGTTGCTCACCGAAATCCGGGTTCCCACGGATGCGGCGAACGCCAACTCCTGCTACCTCAAGTTTCCGCAACCTGCATCGCGCTACCCCTATGTGGGCTGCGCGGTTGCCATGGCAACCTCCGGGGGCACTTGCTCGGATGTCCGTGTGGGATTCAGCGGGGTGGGCGAGTCCGCCTTCCGGGACTCCGGGGTGGAGGACGCCATGCGTGGCCAAGCGGTCAATGAAGGCTCTGCCAAGTCCGCCGCCGATCAGGCCACGAATGGCCGCAGTGTCCTCAGCGACTGGTCCGTGAGCGAGGAGTATCGCCGCGCCATGGCCAAGGTTTACGCCAAGCGGGCATTGCTGCAAGTCGGCAGCTGACCGCACCCTTCCGCCGACCCTCCCGTGGGGGTCGGCCCCCTCCTTTTTTCCAAAATTTTTTCGTTCGTTCTGGAAATGCGACGTAACGTCTCGCAGGTGGTTCAAACCGTCCAAACCCTTGAAGGTGGCGGCTTTCCGGTGCGGCGTCCGTTTCCCACTCCGCAGTGTTCACAGGTGGACCCGTTCTTGTTGCTGGACCACATGGGGCCGAAGGATTGGGCTCCCGGCGAGGCCATTGGCGCTCCAGACCATCCACATCGGGGCTTTGAGACCGTCACCTATCTGCTTTCCGGAGAAATGGAGCACAAGGATTCACAGGGCAACTACGGCAAGCTCATGCCAGGAGACGTACAGTGGATGACCGCAGGCGCGGGAGTGGTTCACTCGGAAATGCCCACGCCAGAGTTCCGGGAACGTGGCGGTGTCACCAATGGCTTCCAGATTTGGGTGAACCTGCCTGCCCGCTTGAAGTTGACCTCCCCTCGCTATCAGGACATTCCAGCCTCACAGATTCCGGAGGTGGAACTGGATGAAAGCGGCAGTCGTGTGCGCATCATTGCCGGAACAATTGGCGACACCATCGCAGTGATTGACACGCACACCCCCATCACCTTCCTGCATGTCACGCTACAACCAGACGTGTCTTTCACACACCTAGTGCCTACGTCACAAAACGCGATGCTTTACGTCATTTCCGGAAGTGGCCAATTTGGAGACAACGCACAAACCGCCTCTTCCGGGCAACTGGTGATCTTTACCAACGATGCCGAGCAAATCACTGCCACGGCCCTGTCGGAAACATCTCTCGATTTGCTGGTGTTGGCCGGAGAACCGCTCAACGAACCGATGGTGCGCTACGGCCCCTTTGTGATGAACACACGAGAGGAAATCTTTCAGGCGTTTCAGGATTACCAATCCGGAAAAATGGGGACCATCGCCTGACTCTTCGGATTCCGTTTTTTCTATGCAACTCAGGTCTGGCCCCACCACCAGCTTGCCTTGCGGCGGAACCTGTGCTGGAACCTGTCGTCAATCCAGAGCGCCAGTCGACGCCAGTACGTTCCCGCCAGCCAACGCCACACACGGGCCAGTGGCTGGGTGAAGTCCCGGTTATACGGGCAGACGCGGATGCAGATGGAGCAGTCGGAATTTTGCGCGGCCCAGAACCCGAAGCATTTTTCCGCAATGGTCGTCCACTTGCGCACGCCCGTGAGGTTGGAGCGGCTGGGCGGCTCGGCTTGGGGTTCGCCGCTGGGGATGGCTTTGACCGGGCAGTTCGCGGAACACTTGTGGCAGATTTCGCAAAACTCTCGGACTCCAAAACGCTGCGGACGATCCGGGATCAGCGGCAGATCCGTAAAAATCTTGCCCAGCCGCAGCCTCGGCCCAAACTCCGGGGTGATCAAGAGACTGTGCCGCCCCACCTCGCCCAGCCCGGCTTGCGCCGCCAGCGGCACCGCCAGCGCAGAGTCGTTCATGGTCGCGTGGGCGCGGTAGCCGAGGTTCCGAAGATACTGCGCCAACGTGAGCAAAACCACCGTGTCCCGCGTGTAACCCATCCCGGTCGCGGCTCCGGAAAGGGCGGAGGGCACGGTCCACGTCAGATCGCGGTCCATCGCCTCGCCAATCACGATCACCCACGGCAAGTCCTCCGGAAGGTCCATCGGCACGGATTGCTGGGTGCGCTTGCTGTAGCGTGTGCGATAGATCCAGCGTTCGTCATACGCGCACACGCCCACCAGATCCGCCCCCACGAAACGCGCCACGCGCTTGAGTTGGGCGGTCGCCTGCTCCGGAGACTCGAACGGAAACGGTTCTGTCCCGCCCTCGGCATGGGCAGTGAACTCCGCGAGGAAGCCCTCCTTGCGGTCCTCCGACTCGCGCTTCAAGTCCCGCAGCACGTTGGTGACGTGCCATGCGGCGTTGCGCAGGGCGTAGTCGCGCTGCCCAAAGCCGTCCACATTACGGGCGCGGGCGTGAGGCATGTCATGCCCTTGGTAAAACGCCTCGCTCTTGGCACTTCGGATTTCCGGATCCCAGTCCGAGCGGCAGAACGCATCGTCCCGCTGGTCAAAACGTCGGAACTCCTCCGCAACCTCAAACCCGGTCTCGCGGTCAATCTCGCGGAAGTTGGGGTTTTTTACAGGCACCGACTTACGCAGCCGCCTGTTGCAATCCTACCCCTTCCAGAGTGACGGACCCTAGCACATCCAGATTCGGCAGACGCTCCCGGACATCAAGGATTTCCAAGCCCACCAAGCGGCCTTCTGCGTCGTAATCTGCCGCCACCCCTTCGGCCAAGTAATCGGTCGTCACCGTGGTTTCTGCAAACGTAATCCGCATGGCATCCACCTCGGCATCATACTGAATTTTCATGGTTCCTCAGAAGTAATAGGTGTACACGGTGATCACAACAATCTCTTCCGGCTCCTCCACAAAACCCGGACGAACCTGCTTGGTCGCATACCGTTTTCCATTCCATACTTGGTTATACGGGAAATCCTTGCGACATTCCATCCGAGAGTTACGCCCCGCCTCCAACCAAACGGTGGTGCGAATCACCTGCTCCACCTCGTCCGCCGTAAATCCACGAATGTCGCAATATAGTAATTCCGAATAAGAACGAGACACTCCGTTGTAGGAGCGTCCCATGGACGC
>CAZQXS010000162.1:0-6662 GCA_964597275.1 uncultured Pseudomonadota bacterium
TGGTGCGCAACGCCATGCACGGAGGCGATGCCGCCGCGCTCAAGCGGCAGATTGATGCCTTGGGCGACCTGACCCGCCCGCTCGCGGACACCGCGATGGGCCGCGCCGTGCTGGAGGAGTTGCAGGCGGCGGAGTCGTGATTCTGGCCAAGCCTCCAGCGAACCGCTTGCCCATTTCCAAGCCGATGCGTTCCGATGCGGGGCGTGTCGGCATTTTTGTTTTTCGGGGCTGGTTGCAGGTTGCTGGTGGTCGGTGGCTGGAGGCTGGTGGTCGCGGGCATGACCCGCTCCTGCGGAGCAACGAGCAGTTCCAGCCGAAACGCTGGTAACGGAGGGCAGAAATAGAAAACCCCAGCCGAGGTCGTCAGGGGGCTTGACTGACCTCAACCGGGGTTGAAGACCACCGCAGAGCGGCGGTCTTATGCCGCAGGGGCGGCGGCTTCAGCGGCGTTCATCCACTCGTTGGACTGCTTGCGCAGTTCCTGCCAGGTCTTGCGGATTTGCGTGTAGGATTCGTCCAGCGCGTTCAACTGCACCGGCTTCAGGCTCAGGGCCGCTTCGGTTGCCGGCAGTTTCTCGATGACACTGTAGGTGTTCTCCAGCACTTGCTTCTGGAGCGATTCCACTTCGCCAAGTCCTTTTTCCCACTGATCGCACCAGTCGTTGTACGCCTGCTTGATCGGGATCAGCATCGTCATTTTCTCAGCCATCTCGTATCTCCTGTTTTGGGTTGTAGCATTGACTGAAGAAGTATCAGTCTAACACCAAAAACAAAAAAATAAACTTTAATTGTAATTTTTTACTTAAGGCTCTGAAAAAGCCTGAGACAGGAGTTAACGGTCCGAGGCCTTGGAGTCGGAAAGCAACTGCCCGGCAGCACCGTAGCAGAGGAAGCGGTCGAGGTGGACCGAAACCGCTTCGTCTGGAACACAGGCGGTTTGGGGCGGGGCGGTGACGTACACGACCTCCCCGGACTCCAACTGGATTTCGGCGGATTGGGAAGCCCCCCGGAACTCCACCTGACGAACCACTCCGCGAGTTCCGCTGGAGTCGGCGGCTTGCAGTCGCAAGTCCTCCGGGCGCACCAAGAGCGTGGCGGCGGGTTCGCCCACTTCTGGAGGCACGGTCACGATTCCGAGTGAGGAGTGCAGCCCGTCTTGGCTCCAGCGCACGGGAAGCTGGTTGGCCTCTCCCACAAAGGTTGCGGCCCAGAGCGAACGGGGTTGCTGGTAAACCTCTTGGGGGGTTCCGGCCTGCACCAACGTGCCCCGATTCATCAGCACCATTTGATCGGAGAAGGTGATGGCCTCGCTCTGGTCGTGCGTGACGAGGATGGTGGGAACGCCTTCGTGCTTGAGGATGCTGTGAATCTCATGCCGGAGCTGAACGCGGAGCTGGTGGTCGAGGTTGCTAAACGGCTCGTCCATGAGTATCAGTTGCGGACGCGGGGCCAGCGCACGGGCAAGGGCCACCCGCTGTTGCTCGCCGCCGCTGATTTGGTGCGGCATTTGGTCCGAAAGGTAGGGCAGGCTGACCAGGTCCAACAGTTCCATCACGCGCTTTTGGCGGTCGCTTTTCAGCCCGCGGATGCCGTAGGCGATGTTCTCGGCAACCGTCATGTGCGGAAAGAGTGCGAAATCCTGAAAGACCATGCCGAAGTGCCGCTTCTCCGGAGGCACGAACTTGCCGTTGCCACTGAGCGTGGTTCCGCTCTGGCGGACTTCCCCGGAGTCGGGATGCTCCAATCCCGCCACGAGGCGCAGCAGGGTGGACTTGCCGCATCCGGAGGGGCCAAGCACAGAGAGGAAGTCCTGCCCGTCAAGGGTCAGGCTCATGTCCCGCACGGCAAGCACGTTGCCGTACTGCTTCGAGAGTCGGTGGCATTCAAGCATGAGAGGCTTCTGGAGCAGGGGCCGCCCCCGGAAGGTCCGGAACGGGCATCAGGCGGTGAGACGGGGTTTCTTGCACGGCGTGAGCTTGCCGCAACTGGCGGTTGAGCAGGATCACCGGAGCCAGCCCCACCGCGACAATCGCCAAGCACCACAGGGCGGCGGGTTCCAGCATTTCATCGGAGGCGTAGCCGTAAGCCCGCGTGGCGAGGGTGTTGAAGTTGAAGGGGCGCAACATGAGCGTGGCCGGGAGTTCTTTCATGACATCCACAAACACCAACAGCAGTGCGATCAAAAGGCTGCCCCGCAGCAGTGGGATATGCACGGAGTAGAGGGTGCGCACAGTGCTTTTCCCAAGGGCGCGGCTGGCCTCATCCATGCCGGGGGTGATGTGCGCCAGCCCCGATTCGGCGGTGCCGAACGCCAACGCGAGAAAACGGGTGAGGTACGCCGCGATGAGGATGAACAAGGTGCCGCTCAACAGATAGGCAACTTCGAGGCCGAAAAGCCGCTCCAGCCACGGATTGAGGCGCTGGTCGAATTGTGCGAGGGGAATCAGCAAGCCCAAGGCCACCACAGGTCCGGGAATCGCGTAGCCCAGGCTGACGATGCGGATGAGGCCGCGCACCAGCCGTTGTCGGCACAGGCGCATCCCATAGCCCAACGCCAAGCCCAACACCACGGCCAGCCCCGCCGTCACAGCGGCCAGCAGCAGGCTGTGGCTGGCATCGTCCACAAAGCGGTCCAACGGCAGTCGTTCCCAGCTTTGGAGGGTCCAGCCCAGCAAAAACAGGGCAGGCAGCACAAACCCCAGCAGCAGGGGCAACGACCCAGCCAGCAGGGCCAGCCCGCCCTGCACCCCGGAACAGCGGTGCCGCGACGGAAACTTGGTGGCACTGCTGCGCGTGTGAAAGCGCTGCTGGCGTCGGGACCAGCGTTCCAGCACAAACAGCAAGGCCACTCCGCCCAGCAAGGCGAGCGCGAGCTGGGCCGCGCCGGGGGCGTTGTTGGTGCCAAACCAGGTGTGGTAGATTCCGGTGGTGAAGGTCGGCACGGCCAAAAGCTGGACGGTGCCAAAATCCGCGAGCGTTTCCATCAGCGCCAAACTGATTCCGACAATGATCGCCGGACGCGCCTGCGGCAGGGCGACTTCCCAGAACGCCTTCTGCGGAGGTCGTCCCAGCATCCGGCTGGCTTCCAGCAGCACCGAGGCTTGTTGAATGAAGGCATTGCGGGCCAGCAGGTAAACGTAAGGATAGAGTGCGAGCGAGAGCAGGAACACCGCCCCGCCCACCGAAGCGATGTCCGGGAACCAGTAGTCGCGGGGCGAGCGCCATCCAAACACGTCGCGGAGCAGGGACTGCACGGGGCCAGCGTACTCGAACACCTCGACGTACACAATCGCCAGCACGTATCCGGGAAATGCCATCGGCAGCAGCAACGCCCACTCCAGCACCCGCCGCCCGGGGAACTCCTGCATGGCGATGAGCCACCCGGAACCCACCCCGATCACGAAGGTTCCCGCCCCCACGCCCAGCGCCAGCAGCAGCGTGTTGACGAGGTAGCCCGGTAGCACCGTCGAGGCCAAGTGGGTCCACACACCGTGCTGGGCCGAAAACGCCAGCACGACAATCGCCACCACCGGAACCGAGAACAGCAAACCGAGCCCCGCCGTGAGCCAAGACCAGCGGGAGGTGCGATACGGCATGTGCAGAAAGTGAGAAACCAGAATCAGGGGCGAGTGCCAAAAACGACCGCAGGGAGCCTCATGCCGGAGATGCCACAGGCACCACAAAAATCTTGTCGGCGACATGGAAGGGCAGCACGGTTTGCTCCGATCCTTGTTCCAGCGTCAAGGAACTCATCACCTCGGACTTGTCCACCAGCGTGTGCAGTTGGCCGGGAATCACTTGGTGGTCATGGAGAATCCGGAGCAGTTCTTCCGACTCTTCCAGTTCCTCGGAAACCCGCGTCACCTCCATTTCCGTGCCGACCTCCGCCTCGGTCAGCGAGATCATTTCATCGGGCAGGGCCGTGCCGGGCATCGGGGTGCCGTGCGGACAGAACTCCGGATTTCCCAAGAACTCGGCGAGCTTTTCCACGACCAGCGGTGTCATGGCGTGTTCCAACTGGTGCGCGTGCTTGTGGACCTCGTGCCACGACACCCCAAGGGTGTTGCAGAGGAAGTACTCCGCAAGGTTGTGGCGGTAAGCGATGTTTTCGGCCTCCTTGCGCCCTTCCTTGGTGAACTCCAGTTCCTTCGAGTCGCCAATCTCCACCAGCCCGTCGCGCTTCATGCGTACCAGCGTCGCGTGGACCGTGGGGGGGCTGACCCCGAGGCGTTCGGCCAGATTCACCGCCTTGATCGGCTCTCCGGATTCTTGCAACTGGTAGAGCGTCAGGAGGTACTCTTCGATGACTTGGGAGTGTTTGGCTAGGTCCGTCATGGCTTCCTTGAAGTCGGCTGATTAGCGTAGCATAAACCCTGCGGATCACAAAGGCGAAGCAATTCACTAAGCCTAGGCATAGGTTTCCCACAGAAGACTTTCCTCTTGGTCAGGCTTGGGAGATACTGGTGTGGATTCAATTTGCACTCCTGCACTCGATCACGTGTCCAAAGTAAAAACCGCCCTGAAGTCGCTGGCGCTCCTGCTTTCCGCCTTGATGGGAGCCTTGTTCCTGTTCATGGGCTGGGTGAAGTACCAAAGCCTTGAGGGAGCACCGGAGGGACTGCCGCTGGCGATTCGCTGGGAGGGGTTCTACCACGACATGAACCACCGCGATCTCGGAGCCAGCCTCAACCAGTGCTTGGGCAAGCGCCTATTCCGGGAAGAGGTGCTGCACCGGGCGGCGGGCTGGTTTTCAGGATGGAGTTGCGAGAAGGTCGGCTCCCCGGAGGTGATCTACTCGCTGAACCACTCCCCCGCCCGCGCCGAGCGCTACTTCTGCCATGTGGGCAGTGAGAAGAACATCGGGCGCTACTTCAATCCGGAAATCCAGCTCAATGACTTGGAGTTTCTGGAAAGCTGGGAGCATCCGGAAATGCGCGGAGCCGCCTGCCGCTTTCTCGACAACATCCTCTCGTCTATGATTGCGGAGCAAAAGGTGCTGCTGCACTGCGATGCCGGACGTGACCGCACGGGAGCGATCTCGGCGCTACTGGCGGCCATGACTGCCGAGGCCAAGGGCGTGCTGAACGGCGAACTGCTCAACGCGATTGAATGCGATTACCGCAAGACCGAATCCCTCGTTCCGGAGAAGCACGGACGCATGGAGCGTTTCGTCAGCGGCATCCGCGAGCGTGGCTCGGTGGCAGAATTCCTTCAAGTGCAGTGTGGGATTCCAGAGGAGAAAAGCTGGCGGGCCGCCCGTCGGTTTTCTCTGGAGTGACGCGGAGCCGACCCTCGGTTCAGTTCAACAAGCTCGCTGCTGAAATCCAATTCTGCGCACAGCCCCGCCCCGTGTAGTGATCGGCTCACTGGTTGAAGTTGACTTCGTCCAGCAGGCGGATGGCTTCGTTGCGGCGCGCACCGATGCGGGTGAGGTCGAGGGAGTCCTGACGGAACACGCCGTTCTGGATTCCGGGCTGCTGGCTGCCGAACCCGCGCACGACCGAGGACAGCCCGACTCCGGCTTTGACCGGGAACTCGTGGTTGACCTCGGCGTAGAGGTACTGCGCGTGAGAGTCGGTGAGGAATTCCAGCAGCTTGACGGCCTCGGCACGATTGTGGGCCTTGGCGGCAATCGCCCCTCCGGAGACGTTCATGTGGGTGCCGCGACTCGCTTGGTTGGGAAAGAGGATGCCCACGGAAGCGGCCCACGCCTGCTGATCCGGATTCGTCAGCATCTTGCCCATGTAGTAGGTGTTGCCCACCGAGAGGTCGCAGAGTCCTTCGTAGATCGCCTTGACCTGCGCACGGTCGTTGCCTTGCGGCTTGCGGGCGAGGTTGGCCTTCAGTCCCATCAGCCAGTTTTTTGTAGCGCTCGCCCCGTGGTGCTCGATCATCGAGGAAGTCAGCGCGATGTTGTAGTTGTGGTAGCCGGAGCGGATGCAGATGCGCCCCCGCCACTTGGCGTCGGCCAATGCCTCATAGGTCGGGATTTCCTCGGGCTTCACGCGGTCGAGCGAGTGGTAGATGATGCGGGCGCGGGTGGTCAATGCGGTCCAGCGGCCTTGGGCATCGCGGAACTTCGGCGGCACGTTCTGGGAAATCACGGAGGAGCCGTGCGCCTGGAACAGTCCGGCATCGGACATCTTGGTGAGGTTGGCGATGTCCACTGTCAGCACGAGGTCCACAGCACCAGGCTGCTGCTGAAGCCGCTCCAGCAGCCCTTTCTTGAGGTAGGCCACGTTGACCTTGATATTGGTGTCCTGCTCGAATTTTTCGAGGAAGGGCCGCAGCAGGAACTCCTGTCGGGAGGAAAGCACGTTGACCTCAGCCGCCGCCAGAACCTGAAGGCTGGAGAGGAAGAGCGCCGTGAAGGCGATTGCTCGGAAAAGCATTAAACTCCTAATGGAGTGGGTTAGTGAAACGCTAATTAATTAATTAGTAGATACTAATTTAATTTGTTAGCTGATCCGTGTCAATCGGTTTTTTCAAAAAAATCCCCTCTCTGGGTTTCGGGCGGAAGGCCGCTGCCGCTCAGGCGGATTGACTCGTCAAAAGTTCCCGCTAAACTACGGCTCCACGGTTTGGTCGTGGGCTCTTATCCGGCTCCTTGTCATTCCCGCGCAGGCGGGAATCCAGAACACACGGCCGTTTGCTCTGGATTC
>CAZQXS010000163.1:0-6527 GCA_964597275.1 uncultured Pseudomonadota bacterium
CCCGGAGGTGCCGGAAGGTGTCGAGGCTTTCCGGATTGGCGAGGGCGGCGGTGTTCTCGACGGTCTCGCCCTGCAAGACCTGCAAGACGGCCTTTTCGACCTTCTTGCCGGAGATGGTGCGGGGCACGTCCGGGATGAGGAGGATGCGAGCCGGGACGTGTCGGGGAGTCGCGTAGGTGCGGATGTTCTGGCGGATGCGCTGCTCCAATTCATCGTCCAGTGCGGTGCCCTCGCGCAGCATCACGAACAGCACCACACGCACGTCGTCCTCCCACGGCTGTCCGACGACCAGGCTGTCCACGATTTCGTCCATCGCCTCCACCGGACGGTAAATCTCCGCCGTGCCAATACGCACCCCGCCGGGATTGAGCACGGTGTCGCTGCGGCCATAGACGATCACACCGCCGCGCTCCGTGACTTCAACGAAATCGCCATGCGCCCAAACCTGCGGGAAACGCTCGAAGTACGCCTTGCGGTACTTGCTGCCGTCCTCGTCATTCCAGAAGAACACGGGCATGGACGGAAACGGAGTCGTGCAGACCAACTCGCCCTTTTCGCCAACGACAGGCTCTCCCTCCGGAGTGAAAGCTTCGGTGCCCATGCCGATCCCCTTGGCCTGAATTTCGCCGGAGTAAACCGGAAGGTTGGGATTGCCTGCCATCAGGCAACCCACGAGGTCGGTGCCCCCGGCAATGGACATCAGCGGCATGTGGTCCGCCACCTCCCGATAGACCCACTCGAACAGTTCCTCCGGCAGCGTGGAACCGGTGGACATGATGGCCCGCAGCGATGAGAGGTCGTGCTGTCCGCGAGGGACGTATCCGGATTTCTGCACCGCGCCCAGAAACTTGGGGCTGGTGCCGAAGTGCGTGATGCGATCGTCCTCGACCAGTCGCCAGAGCCGTCCCATGTCCGGGAAGGTCGGGGCACCATCGTAGAGGATCAGCGTCGCGCCGGAGGCGAGTCCGCTCACCAGCCAGTTCCACATCATCCAGCCGCAGGTGGTGAAATAAAACACGCGGTCGCCGGGACGCACGTCGCTGTGGTAGAGGTGTTCGGTGAGGTGCTTGAGCAGCGTTCCGCCCGCGCCGTGGACGATGGATTTGGGAAGTCCGGTCGTTCCAGAGGAATAGAGGATGAAGCTGGGCTGGCTGAAGGGCAGTTGCGCGAATTCCGGCGTGGTGGCCGTGCTGTCCAGAAAATCTGCCCACGCCACCTCGTTCCCCTCCAAGTTGATCGGCGTGGTCGTGAACGGCACCGCCACCCGCGTTTGGATCGAGGGGATGCGGAGAGCGACCTCCCGGACCTTGCCGAGGCAGTCATGCTCCTTGCCGTTGTAGTGGTAGGCGTTGACCGTGATCAGCACCTTCGGCGAGATTTGCCCAAGGCGGTCGTGAATGCCGTTGATGCCAAAATCCGGGGAACACGAGGACCAAATGGCTCCGAGGCTGTTGGTGGCCAGCATGCCGATCACGGCTTCGGGGCAATTGGCCACAACAGCGGCCACGCGATCCCCTTCGCCCACTCCGGCGTTGCGCAACCCAGACGCACACTGGGCCACGGCCTGCCGCAGTTCTGCATAAGACAGCACCCGGCGGGTGCCGTCCTCGCCCACAAAGCAAATCGCGTCCCGCGCCTCCTCCCCCTTCGCCAAGAGGTTTTCCGCAAAATTCAGCCTTGCCCCGGAAAACCACTTCGTTCCGGGAAATTTCCACTCACCCAACACCTCCGTGTACGGCTCCGAAGCCACCACCCCGGCGTCTTCCCAAACCGCCTCCCAGAACTGCTCCGGATGCTCCGTGGACCAGCGGTGCAGGGTGGCGTACTCGGTGTCCGCCAGCCCGTGCTTGGCCTGCATGGCTTCGGAAAAGCGGGTGAGGTTCGTTTCGGCAATCCAGTCCGGATTCGGAGTCCACAAGGGCATCGGCATGGTGTTCTCGGCTATTGGTAGTTGAGGTGAATCAGTTCGGCTTCGACCTGCCCGGACCAGTCCTCCGGCACAATATCGTCAATCAAAAACCCGAAGTCGCGGACGTCTCCGGGATGAAAACGGCGAGGGTCTTCAAAGGACCAGCGGTTGACCGGGAAAAACTTGTGGGAGGCCGAAACCTCTCCGTCGGCATTGATGAAGTCCACACGCAGGGTGGCCTCGCTGATGGTGCGCTGTCCGTGGTTTTCGAGGATGCCGAAGACTCCGGTGCCCAACTGGTCGCCCCCCGCTCCGACCCCCACCTGCACATCCCGCAGTTCAACACTGGCCAGTGCCTCGGTCATTTCGTGCTGCTTCCACTCTCGCAGTCCGGCCAGCACCAGCACCAGCACCGTGAGACCGACTCCCAGCGCAAGGGTGGGGCGGTAGTGACGCAACAACGCAGAATAGCGTTCCGAAAGTGCAAGGTTCATCAGGCTTGTCTTCAGCACATTTGGGATCGTATGGCGTGTGTTCCGATTCAATGAGGCGCAGGTCCGCCCAACAACCTCTCACCATAAAATTTCTTCACAGCGCGTGCAATCCGAATTCCCAACCGTGCTTGACTCTCGCCAGATACCGATATAGGGTGTTTTTCATGGAAGCACACCCGGACCACTCCACCCAACAAACTCGGCTCCGACGCATCGAGGGGCAGGTGCGCGGCATCCAGCGCATGATCGAGGAGCGCCGCTACTGCATGGACATCATTGACCAGATTCATGCTATCTCTGCCGCGCTTCGCAAGGTGGAGTCGAACATTCTGGAAGCCCACCTTGAGCACTGCGTCCACGACGCCCTGCATTCCAAGAACACCGAGGACGCCCAGCGCAAAATCCGGGAAATCGTCCAAATCCTGAACAAGAGCTAGTCGAGGCGCGCCCTCTCCTAACTCCCCAACTTCACGTTCCCGCTCATCATCAAACCCCCGTTTCCGGTGGTTCGCATCCTGCAAGAAATCATCAGGATAGACCTGTTTTCGACGATAACCTGATGAGTATGATTTCCCCTTTTTTTCAGCGCACCACCACCACCCTCGCCGCTATTTTCCTGTTGGCGGGAGGGCTGTTCTCCGCATCTGCCAACCCGCAACGCGGGATTCCAGACAACCTGATCATGTTCGGCGGCTACGGCGATGCCGCGCTGGTGGTGGACAAGGGCGAGTGTTCGGTGAGCGTGTACCGCAAGACGGAGGCATGGAAGCTCGAATCGAAGTACCCATGCAGTTCCGGGAAGATGAACGGCGACAAGCAGCACGAGGGCGACGAGCGCACGCCCAACGGCATCTACCGCTTCATCCGGGCGTGGAATGCCAAGCAGTTGCGGCGGAACTACGGCACCACCGCCGCCAAGCTCTACGGCTCCGGGGCACTGGTGACCGACTATCCGAACTTCCTCGACTTCATCTACTACCGCAAGACCGGCAACGGCATCTGGCTGCACGGCACCCGTGAGGTCGAGCCAGTGGGCACGCGGGGCTGTGTTTCGGTGCGCAATGACGACCTGCTGCTGATCCGCAATCAGGTGGTGATGCAACGCACGCCCATGCTGGTGGAGGAAAAGGTGCGCTACCTCTCACCCGAAGAACTCGCTGCGGAGCGCGACCGCATCCTCGCCTTCCTGGAGCGCTGGCGTTCCTCGTGGGAGGAAGGCCGCAACGAGGAGTACCTGTCGCTCTATTCCGAGGATTTCCTGACACGCCGCTTCAATTACAAGCGCTGGGTGCAGCACAAAACGCTGGTCAACCGCACCAACAAGCGGCGGCACATCCGCATCCACCCGCTCAGCCTCCTCAAGGCCAACGGCTACATTGAGGTCGTCCTCACGCAGGATTACGAATCCTCCCGCCTCAACAGCTACGGACTCAAGGCGCTCTACCTGCGCAAGCGCGAGGACGGCACCTACCGCATCCTCACCGAAACCTGGAAAAACCTCCCGCCCAGACAGTTCACCGCGCTGAACCGCTGGACTCAGTGAATTCGACAGAGCGCCAAATCCTCTCCTGTCAATCTTTTCTTGTGTTTTTCAAAATACCCCCATAGGGTATAAACAGGAAAACAAGGAGAGTTTTATGGAAGCAACACGCGAACAAACCTCACAGGTCAACCTCTCAATCACCGGAATGCGCTGTGCCGGATGTGTGCGCGGAGTGGAAAAGGCGTTCCGAAAGGTCATCGGCGTCGAGGAGGCCGAAGTCAATCTCAACCTAGCGCGGGCTGCCGTCACCTACGACCCGGAACACGCCTCTCCGGAAACGCTGCTCCACGCCGTGCGACAGGCGGGCTTTGAGGCGGAACGGCTGGGGGAATCCACCACCTCGGAAGCCGCCAATCCGGGTGCCGTGCTGGAGCGCGAATTCCAGAACATGCGCCGGGATACGACCGTGGCGTTGGCATTTGCGATCCCGCTCATGCTCGTGGCGATGGGACCAATGCTGGGGTTGCCGCTTTCAGAGGCGATTCACCCGGCAACCGAACCCGTGGCCAACGGCCTCCTGCAACTGCTGCTGACGCTTCCGGTGCTGTGGGCGGGGCGGCTCTTCTTCACCAAAGGCATCGCGGCGGTGCGGCATCGTGCGCCCACAATGGACACGCTGGTGATGCTCGGCACCGGAGCGGCGGTGGGCTTCAGCGTCTGGAACCTCATCCGCAACCCCGGCCCCCACGCCTACTACTTCGAGACCGCCGGGGTCATCATCGCCCTTGTACTGCTCGGCAAAACGCTGGAGGCCCGCAGTCGCGCCCGTGCTTCCGAGGCGATTGGCAGCCTTCTGAAACTCCAGCCCAAAACCGCCACGGTCGTCCACGATCAGCAGGAAACGGAAATCGCCATTGACCTCGTGCAACCCGGAGACGTGCTACGAGTCCGGCCCGGAGAAACGGTTCCGGTGGATGGCATCGTGCTGGAAGGCAGCAGTGCGGTCGAGGAAGCCATGCTCACCGGAGAGCCGATTCCGGTGGAAAAGCAAGCCGGGGATGCGGTCACAGGCGGCACCCGCAACCACAACGGCAGTCTGCTGATCCGCACCTTGCGGGTGGGAAGCGAAACCACGCTGGCCCGCATCGTTCGGCTGGTCGAGCAGGCGCAGATGCAAAAAGCCCCGATTGCGCGGCTGGCCGATCAGGTTTCTGCGGTGTTTGTCCCGGTCGTCCTCGGAATTTCCGCCGTGACCGCTGGAGTGTGGTGGCTCGCAGGGGCATCTGCCGCAACCGTGTTGGGCTACACAGTCGCAGTGTTGGTGATCGCCTGCCCGTGCGCCTTGGGACTCGCCACCCCCATCGCCATTCTGGTGGGCACCGGACTTGGAGCGCGAAACGGTATCCTTTTCCGCAACGCCCAAGCACTGGAAGCCGCACAGCAACTCGACCTCGTGGTGGTGGACAAGACGGGCACCCTCACCGCAGGGCACCCGGAAGTCATGCAGGTTGCTGTTGCCGATGGCTGGAAGCCCTCCGACTTAACCGCATGGGCCGCTGGAGTGGAGCAGCACTCGGAGCATCCCTTGGGACAGGCGATTGTCCGTTATGCGGAAGTGCTGAACGCCATACCCAAAACTAGCACCGGATTTCAGGCACAGCCAGGCTCCGGGGTCGCCGCCACAATCGAGGGACGGCAAATCGTGCTAGGCCACGAAGCCTCACTGCTGGAGCAGGGCGTGGACCTGTCTGGAATCGAGCCACTGAAGTCGGAATTTCCGGAAGCCGCGATTTTCCTGTGGGTGTCGGTGGAGGGGCAGTTGGTCGGCGGGTTTGCGCTCAACGACCCCATCCGCCCGGACAGCCAAGCCGCTCTCCAAGCCCTCCAGCAACAGGGCTCGTCCGTGATGATGGTGACGGGCGACCGTTCCGTTCATGCCAATGCCGTTGCTCAGGAGTTGGGCATCGCGGAAGTGCGCTCCGGGGTGTTGCCCGAGGACAAGGCTCGTGTTGTTGAAGAATTCCAGCAATCGGGCAAGCGCGTGGGCATGGTCGGCGACGGCATCAACGACGCTCCCGCACTGGCGCAGGCGGACGTGGGCTTTGCGATGGGATCCGGCACCGACGTTGCCGCCGAGTCCTCCGGCGTGGTGCTGATGCGCAACGATCTCCGGCAGGTCGCCGCTGCCATCCAACTCAGCCGGGCGACCCTGCGCAACATCCGCCAAAATCTCTTCTGGGCCTTTGCCTACAACACACTCGGCATTCCGGTGGCCGCTGGAGTTCTCGTGCCCTTTGGTGGGCCTGCACTGCATCCCATGCTGGCGGCAGTGGCGATGGCCCTGAGTTCCGTTTCCGTGGTTGCCAACGCCCTGCGCTTGCGGCAGGAACACTTGACCAAGCCCGCATAGCAGAAGGAGGGTTGCATTTTTCCGAGATACCTGTAAAATATATTTTAATTTTTGAATATATTCATAATACATTATTCTGTTTCATTTGCTCTCATTTTGAGGAAGGCAGTACCACAGGGTTCTGGCGAACCTCACTTGCTTAGGAAGACACCATGAAGACACTCCTGCCCATCGGTTTCCGCCAGCTTTTTGACCGCGAGACCTCAAGCTACACCTACCTGCTGTGGGATT
>CAZQXS010000164.1:0-6374 GCA_964597275.1 uncultured Pseudomonadota bacterium
AACTGCCAGTGATGTCTCATCCACCTCCGCCGCTGTTGCGGGCTGCCGTGCTGGTTGGGGGTGGCTCCACGCGCATGGGGCGGCCCAAGGCGTGGCTGGACCACGGACACGGCCCCCACGCGCTGCACCTCGTCCAGATGCTATCCCAACTCCCGAACGTGCAGGAGGTCGTGCTGTCGGGGGCATTGCCGCCTAATCCTCCGCCGGGCATTGCCGAACTACCGCACTGTCCCGATGGGGTGGCTGGAGTCGGCCCGTTGGGGGCGCTGCTGGGGTTGTTTGCCCGTGATCCGGAGTCGGCGTGGCTGGTGGTCGGCTGTGATCTGGCGTTGCTGGAAGCCGACTTGCTGGAGTGGCTCTGCGGGGAGCACCGTCCTTCGCATTGCGCCACGGTCCCGGTTTCCCCGGAGGGTCGGCACGAGACGGTGCTGGCGATTTACGAACCGCCGATGGTTCCCCGGCTGGAGCAGATGTGGCGCGAGGGGCGCAAATCGCTCCAGCGCCAGTTTTCGCACTGGCCGATTCATGCCCCGCAGGTGCCCGATTTCCTTGCCCGCCAACTGGTCAACGTGAACACCCCGGAAGAACTGGCCCAAGTGCAACCACAACCCTCCACCCCACGCTGAAGCGATGTCTGGAAAGCTGGTGCTGTTTTGGGGAGGAGCGTTGTTGTGGCTGATCCTCGACTTCTTCATGGCCTTGGAGTACAACCCCGACAAGGACAACCGCACCAATTTCATCACAGGGATGGATGCCGGGTACTACTTGCTCACCGGGGTTTTGCCCGTGGCGCTGGGAGCGTTTGGAGTTTGGCTGCTGGGAAGACGCTCGCGGCGGAGCGAGGTTCAGGACGCGGCGGCGGAGAAGCCGGAGCGGTATGTGCCGTAGTGCCGCTGGGTGCAGCGGACGATGGTGTTTTGGATGCGCGGGTCGGTTTGCAGCGCGGTGATGATGCTCTCCAGGTTCCGGTACTCCAGATGCTTGCGGAAGATGGAGAGGTAGAGGCGGTTGACGCGCTGCTGGGGGTCGGCGGTTTCGGTGGACTCGACCTTGACGATGCGCTGGGCGAGGAAGAAGATCAGCCACGGCTGGCTTTCGATCTTGCGACGGAACGCCCCGAAAATCTCCATGTTGAAGACCTCGATCAGCGCGGTGGAAAACTCTTCGCCCAGTGTGTCCGGATCAAGGCCGTAGTAGAGTCCGACGCGATACTTGAGGTGTTCAAGCATCCGTCCCTGCAACATGTTCACCAGCAGGTGCCCCGCAGGGCAGGTACAGTCCACCTCTTCTGGAGGCGTGTCCTCCAAGGTGGATAAGCATTGCGCCATGGCCCGCGTGTACGGGCTGAGATCGGGCATGTGCGACTCTGTCAGGCAACAGGAATCAAGGTCCGCTGCCGGGCGATGCCGAAAGAGGTTGAGGAAATCCGGATCAGGAAGTGTCCCGCCGATGGATTCACTGTACTGAAGGAAGTCGGGCATGGCAAGCCCCCAAATGCGGTTTTTGTATTTTTTTCCCTGCTGGGGGTGCAAGCATCAAGCGTGCCCCCCGTTTTTTGGCAAGCAACCCAAGCGCGATTCTGCCCGCTTGATCGCCGCTTGCTCCACGGAAGTCCACGGCTGAAGCTGGAAGGTTACGTCCAAACTTTCGGAAAAGGCGGTCTTGAGCAAGGTGCGCAGCCGGGTCAGGTCGTGACGCTCCTCCACGCCCAGCCGCTCCAGCGAGTGCAGTTGCCGCCGGAGGGCTTTTACGGTGGTGTGCGGAAAGAGTTTTGCCAAGGATGCTGCAGGATCGGCGAGGGGGATGGAACCGTGCTGGAGGAAGACCCGCTTGCTGGAGCCGTCTTTGCTCCGGACGGTTCGCACGCGTTGGGCGCTGCCGATGAGCTTGCGGCCCTCCACCAGGATTTCGTAAGCGCTGGGATCGGCGAAGCAGACGTGCGCCTCCGTGGATTTTCGGGAGGTCGCGTGCAATTCCGGGCGCAGTCCCAGCTTCTCGAAGAACCGCACGAAGCCCTGCGCCAGAAAGCGGTAGTTGTCCAGCACGCCGCCTGCAAACTCCGGGTCCAGCACACCGCCCACGACCGCATAGGTCAGGTCCGTGCCGTGCAGCACCGCCTTGCCTCCGGTGATGCGCCGGACGACGGGGATGCCCAACTGCGCACAGCGTTGCAGATCGAGTTCGGAATCGAGGGGTTCGTTGCGGCCAATCGAAAGGGTGGGACGCTCCCACGCATAAAGCCGCAGGATCGGCGGGTCTCCGGGGCAGAAGCGTTCCAGCAACACCTGATCCGCCGCCATGTTGAACGCGCCGGACTGCGGGGCGTCCTCAACCAGCCGCCAGGTGCGCACGGACGCTCAGGATTTGGGCGGAAAGAAGTTGCCGAGGTCCATGTTTCCCGTGAACTGCCCGAACTGCTTGCCCATGAACTCCTGCGCCCGCTGCTGGCTTTGGCGGATGCCCTCGTTGACTGCCGAGCGGATCAAGTCCTGAAGCGTCTCCACGTCCTCCGGGTCCACCACCTCCGGGTCAATCTCCACCGAGAGTAGCTCCTGCTTGCCGTTGAAGGCCATCTTCACCATCTCGCCGCCCACGGAAACCGAGAAGGTCTCCTTGGCAAGCTCGGCCTGCTGGCCTTGCATGTTTTGCGAAATCTCTTGGGCCTTCTTCATCAACTCATTGAAATCCATAACGTTCTCTCTAAATGGTCATGTGTTAATCGTAAGTGAGCGCTCTCACTCTTTGTCATTCCCGCGCAGGCGGGAATCCAGAACTGCCAGCCAGTGGCATGGATTCCGGGTTGCTGTTGCACTCCGCTCGGAACGACAGGAGGGTGTGCCTCAGTGCAGCCGAACCTCTGCGATCTCGCTTCCGGGAAAGGTCGCAAGGATGTTCTGGACCAGCGGGTGTTCGCGGGCGGCCTGAGTGCGGCGTTCGCGCTCCTGCCGCTCCACGAACTCCTCCTGCTCCAGCACCGTCCGGAACGACGACTCTTGCAATTCTTGCAGGCAGTGAACCCCCATTTCACGGCCTTGGAAGGTTTTCAGCAGACGCGCCAGCTCGGTCATGTTTTCGGGGGTGAGCATTTCCACAAAGCCGCCGCTCCGAAAACCCAGCCGCAGTTCCGCGCCCTCCAGCGCATCCGGAATCGCGTTGCGCACCAGCCCCGCGAGCTTGGGCGCGTGTTGTCCCAAGCTTTCGACAAACTGCACCCAGCGCTCCGGCGGAGGCTGTCGCTCTGCGGCGCGATCCGTTTCCTGCACCGGAGTTGCGGAAGCGACACGGCGGGGGGCCGATTCCGCAACCGACTCGGCTTCCAGAACATGTCCGTTGCGCTTGGGCGGCGGCTCCGCAACGCTTGAGGCCGGAGCGGGAGTAGGACGTTGCAACCATGCCGGAGGTTCTGGCGGGGGCGGCTCCCCCTGCGGAATGCTGGGAGCTTCCGGTGGTCTGGCGGCGGGTTCGGCGGGCTTGCGGTCCTCTTGCCTAAGAACCGAGGTGATGCGCCCGGCTTCGTGCTGTTGAGGGCGGGATGGCCCCGCTCCCGACGACGAACCTCCGGGGCTGCTGGAAGGCGGAGCAGGAGGCGGGGATCCCTCGTTGGTTGGCCCGCCCTGCAATTGCTCCAGCAGTTCGGGAATCCCCACCAGCGGCACCACCGAAGTGAGTTGCAGAATCGCCATCTCGAAGCAGATACGGGCGTGGGTGCTGCGCTTGAGGCGTTCTTCCAACTCCAGCAGCACCTGAAACATCTGCTGCAATTCGTCCGGGCGCACCTGCTGGCCGAGGGCCGCAAAGGTGTCCAACTCGTCGGGCGAGTATTCCTGAAAGAGGTCCTGATCGGCTCCCAAGGTCTGGATGAGCGCAATGGTCTTGACCGACTCCAGCAGGTTGCGCAGCAGGGTTGCGGCATCGTGCCCGCCCTCGTGCAATTCCTGAAAACCGCGCATGGCCGCAGAAGCGTCCTTGCCGATCAGTGCCTCCAGCAAGCGAATCCGGGAATGCGAGTCCAGCAGTCCGAGCAGTTGCGCCACCTCCTCGTCCGAACCGTTTTCCCCAAGGCTGCTCAGCACTTGGTCAATCGCCGTGAGCGCGTCCCGCATCCCGCCCACCGAGTTGCGGGCGATCAACTCCAGCGCACTTTCCGGCAGCGTGATGCCCTCCTGCACGACCACCTGGCGGAGGTAGTCCACCATCGTGCGCACCGGAATGCGCAGGAAGTCGTAACGCTGGCAGCGCGAGAGGATCGTCTGCGGAACCTTGTGCGGATCGGTGGTGGCGAGGATGAATTTGACGTGCGGCGGCGGCTCCTCCAGCGTCTTCAGCAGCGCGTTGAAGGACTCCAGCGTGAGCATGTGCGCCTCGTCAATGATATAGACCTTGAAGCGGCAGCGGGCGGGGGCGTAGTTGACGTTTTCGCGCAGTTCCCGGATGTTCTCGATGCCCCGGTTCGAGGCGGCGTCAATCTCGTAAACGTCCGGGGAGGCTCCGCTTTCGATCTCCCGGCAGTTCTCGCAGGAACCGCAGGGGTCGGCGTCTTGCGGAGTCAGGCAGTTGAGGGCGCGGGTGAGGATGCGGGCGGCGCTGGTCTTGCCGGTGCCCCGCGATCCCGTGAAGAGAAACGCATGGGCCACGCGGTCCTGCCGCATCGCGTTCTGGAGGATGCGGGCGGTGGTCTCCTGACCAATCAGGTCCGAAAAGCGCTGCGGACGAAGCTTGCGTGCCAGTACGACGTAGGCCATCCTGGCCGAAGTTCAGGGAGTGTAGTTTGCGGGAGACCGGGGTGACGCGGCACATCTAAGAAATCTTAGTGCTGCTTCCGCTAGGACCTGACACGATTCGAAGTCGTCGATTGCGCGGCCCCGGCCCTGTACAGAGTGCCCCCGTTTTTCCGCGATGTCAAGCCAAGTCCGGCAGGGCAGGGCGAGGCGGTGGGCCGAAACTCAAAGCAGCTTGACGAGTGCGGCGATCACCCCGGCCTGTGTGACCAGCATCATGGCGACCCACTTGACAATCCGCGCTTCAGTCTCCGCCAAATCCTTTTTGGTCGACAGGTCCTCCAGGTGGGAACCCTGTGCGGTCTTGATCGCCTCTGCGGTTCCCTCCGCATGTTCCTCGGAAATGCCTCTGGCCGTCAAGCCCTTGATGGCGGCATGGGTGTCGAAGGTCGGCGGCGTCATGTCGTCCGGGGTCCAGAGGTTCCGATCACTCCATCATGCCTCACGTGGTTTACACTGTCAAGGAGCGGGCAGGGACTCTTGCCTCCTAGCTCATTTTGTGGAATACTTCTGCCAGATACCTCTTCCACGGTTCAGTTCCAAGAGTCCCGATGAGACACCTCCCTTGAGATCTCTAGGGCAGCATCCCTTTGCGCAAGTCCTACTGATGTAACTTCAATGCCGGATCTGTTACTTCCTGTTGCACTCGCCCTGCTTGCTGCGGTGCTGTTTGCTTTTGGCAACCAATGCTCACGCATGGCCTTGCGTTACACGGACCCACAGACAGCGACGCTCTTCCAAATTGGCGTGAGTACGTTAATGTACTGGCTCACCGCCCCCTTCTACCTGGAATTACACTTTTGGACTGCGTCGGTACTCCCCCTGCTCGCCGTGATCGGGCTGTTTCGGCCTTTGCTTTCGGCCAACCTTGGAATGGCAGGGACGCGCATACTTGGGCCAACGACCTCTAGCACGCTGGCAGCCACGGCACCCCTGTTCAGCGTGGGACTGGGTGTGCTGCTCCTGACAGAAACCCTTACATGGGAGGTGGCCCTCGGTACGGCAGGAATCGTTCTCGCGGTGATGGTTTTGTCGTGGCAGCGAAACACAGATCGCTCCTGGCCACTTGTCGCTCTGCTTCTGCCCGTAAGCGCAGCTTTGCTACGCAGTCTGGCACATGCCCTTGCCAAAATCGGGCTGGAAAGCATTCCAAGCCCGTTTTTCGTCGCACTGATGGCTTACTCGGTGTCGTTTCCTCTCGCCCTTGCCAATCACCTCAGAGTCAATCGTCGAGTTCCCAAGAATATACCCCCAGTCGGCCTCAAGTGGCTACTGATCACAGGATTGGTTTATGGCGTATCTGTACTCGTCATGAACACCGCCCTGATGTCAGGCCGTTTGATCGTTGTCAGCCCAATCGTTGCCTGCTCTCCACTGTTCACCTTGCTTCTCGGTCGCTTCGTGTTTCGAGAAGAAGCACTCACGCGCAGGGTTGCTGTCGCCGTTCTGCTTGTGGTTCCAAGTGTGATCCTGATTGGTTTTCGTGCTTGAATGCCGAGTTGAAAGACAGAGTCCCTTGTCAATTGGGTCGGTTGGCAAAGACCGTATGGGGAGGAGATGAGAGCAGGATATGGGATGGGCTGCTGGCGGAAAGGG
>CAZQXS010000165.1:0-6268 GCA_964597275.1 uncultured Pseudomonadota bacterium
CCCGCACCGTCTGGCGCTGGCTGGATTCGCAGGCGTGAGCCGACGGGTCGCGGGCATGGCCCGCTCCTACAGTCGTGTTCTCTGGTGATCACCGCTCGAAGTCTTTTCGCAGCAGCCCGGACTGCTCCACAATGGACAGGTAGGTTCCGATGGGGATTTGCTTGCGCGGATCTGGAACGATGACGGTGTGGGTTCCCCTGCGGAATTTCTTGTGGCTCCCTTTTTGGCTGACGAGTTCAAACCCGTGCTTGCGAAGCACCCGGATGATCTCCCGTGACGAGAGCCGCTTGGCCACAGTCAGGCCATTTCCCCAACGACGGCCTGACCGATGGAGCGGAAATTGTTCCGGCCCGCCTCATCGTCCAAGTAGAGTTCCACCGCCTCGGTCAGGTTGCGCAGGGCTTCTTCCTGCGACTCGCCGAAGCTGGAGATGTTGGCGTTGAGGCACTGCGACACGAAGAACTCGTCTTCCTGGTAGATCACGTACTTGAAATTCGGCGTCATGGCAGCACTCTTGGCGGCGGGTGGTTGCGGGTTCCGGCTTGTGACAAATCAAGATAGCAGAAGCCCTCAAACAAACACAACCTGAGAGTCCCCGATGGTGCAACCTTCTTGCAGGAGCGGATCATGAACCGGACCCCCTTGGAAAAGCTGGTGCGGCAGGCGTTCGAGGCCGAGCCGGAGCGGAAGCGAGCGTTCGTGGAGTCCAACGAAAATAATGACGATCTTGGCCCGTAATCCCCGAAAATGCGCTAAAGGGCGGAATCGGACGCGGAGGCTTCGCCGGACACGCTTATGGACGGCGGTTCTGCCGCAAGCTCGCGCATTTGGTCAATGTACTCCTGAAGCTCGGCGACGGCGTGTTGCCGCTGTTCGGGGGTGAGCAGGCGATCCACGGCGAGGATGCGCTTTCGCTCCCGTAGCGTCCGCGCCTGCCGCTTGGCTTTGTGCTGGGGGTCGCTGGGGTTGTTCCAGCTCCTGGCCCACTCCTTCAGCCACAGGCGGACTTCCGCCTCAGGGCGCGGTCCCCGGAGCAGGGCGAGGAAGCGCGGCTGCGAGACGCTTCGGCGTTGCAGGCGTTCGCGGGTGGGGTCCGCCGCGTCCACCGCCCACTGCGCTTGCAGCTCGGCGATCCGCAGTTTTTGGGATTCGGAAAGCGACCCCAGCCAGTCTTCCAGACGGTCCACCAGCCGCTCCTGCCGCTTGCGCTGGCGTTCTGCCGGAGGCCGCGCCAGTCGTTCCTCCATTTCCTCGTTCTCCTCCTGCATCGCGGCGGCAAGGTGGTCCACCTGCGCCGGGGCCAAGCGGGTCAGGAAGCGCGCGATGTCGGGAATCGCATGGTCGCTGAGCCGCAGCCACGCGGCGTCCACACGCGCCTGCCCTTCCTCCAGTTCCGCCATCGTGAGGCCGTCCCCCGCCCGCTGCTGCACCTCCTCCAGAAACGCGGCGTAGGCGGGAAGCTCGTGGATGCGGTGCCACTCCAGCAGGCGTTCCATGCGGGAGTCCACGAAGTCATCCTGTGCCCCGGTGAGGTCGAAGTAATCATCCGCCCGCCACGCGATGTAGTCGTCCCCAAATTCGTAGATCAGGCTCAGGGTGCTGCATCCGGAGATCAGCAGTGCGGCAAGGCCCAGCAGGGCGATTCGGAGCATGGTTCGGTTTGCAAAAGCGTCACGGACAGTTCCAGACTACCAGATTCTTGCGGGGTTTTCAGGCGGGGCTACACAATGATGCAATTGGTCCGGCACCGGAATGCCTTGAGTTTCCCGGCCATCCCACTAGCCTACACAGGAAACGCAAACGGTCTCAGGAATCATCATGGGCAACTTCATCGAGAAATCACGCAGCAACTACTTCCGGGTCACGGACGTGGAGGAATTCGCCTTGCTCTGCAAAGACAACGGCCTGCAACCGCTGGCGGGAGCCACCCCGAACAAGCGCGGCGAGGTGGGCTTCATCCTCGCCGACGGCAAGGACGTGCAGGGCCGCTCCATCCACGAGTTCAAGCGCGACCTCGCCGCCCTGCTCGACCACGGGGAGGTCTGCGTGGTGCGGACCCTCAGCTTTGACGAGGACAATGTGCAGGAAATCCAGGGGCGCACCATCGCCATCCGCAAGGACGCACGGGAACTGATCGTGGACTTGGACGACATCTACCACCTCATCAACACCAAGTGGCACCTCGACACCTCGCCCACGGAGGAAGAATAACCATGCCCCACTACTTCGCCTTTGGCTCCAACATGAACTCCGAGCGCATGCACGAACGCCTCGGCTGGTCCGCCGAACGCTTTGCCGTCACGCTGCCGGACCACCGGATGCTCTTCAACAAGCAGGTGCCGAGCGGACGCTGGTGCGTGGCCAACATCACCCCGGCTCCCGGACAAACCGCGGAGGGCATCGCCTACTCCGTCGAGGAGCGCGACCTGGAAATCCTCGATGGCTACGAAGGCGTGGCCGGAGGGCACTACGAGCGCCTGCCCGTCACCGTCTTCACCGAATCCGGAGCGCCCCTCCCGGCGATTGCGTACTCCGCCCTCAAGACCGGGCCGGAACTGCCCCCCACCCGTGAGTACCTGAACCACCTGCTGGCCGGAGAACCCCTGCTCAGTGCGGCCTACTTTCAGTGGCTCCAGCAAACCGCGGTTTACAACGAAACCCCGGGCAAGGAGCAACACTGGCTTTCCGAATGACCGGAACCCGCCTTAGACACTTTACTTCAACACGCAAAACCCCTTTCGGAGACAGCAATGGCCCTTAAAAGCAACACCAAGAAAACCATCATCATCTTGTCCGCCCTGGCGGTGATCCTCGCCATTGGCGCGGCCACGGGGATCGTCACCTATGTGCCGATCACCAAATCCAAAAACAACACCTTTGGAAAAAGCGACAAGTGCTTTCAGGAGTTGAAAAAGGAACTGTCTCCCGCCGAACTGATGACGATCATGAACAAGCGGAAGTGGGATCAGTCGTGGTGTGATTTTTAGTGATCCCTTGATAAGATTGAAATAATCTTGATTTGATGGCGGAGAGAGGGACACTAATATCCCCCCCCCATTTCTATCACTTATAAAAATATCACCGCAAATCTTATTGATATAATTGATTATTTTATTCAGGTCTAGGAGTAGGAGAGAAAATCGTTCGTGTCGGAGAGAACACCAAAGTGACCCCCAAAGTGACCCCTCCCACACATCTAATTTCCCTTATCTCAGGACAGGTATCAAGTTCAATGGTGTTCGGGGAGCAGGTAAATCCCCCTAACCCGATGTGACTCCCGATTTGGGATTCATACCCACCATAATCTGATTCCCCTCTCCAATCCATCCTGACTCCCCCCCTCTCTCTCTGAACCCCTCTCTGTCTGGTGGGTGGGGTCTGGTTCCCTTGGTTGTCTGAGGGGTTTTCTGTCACCGGGGAGTGATGTTCTGTTCCTTGGGTCTGTGTGTATTGGATTCGGAAGAGGGTGGAGGTGTAACCTGTTGTCAAAACCTTAAAGAATATGTATGGTATGAGTAAATTTCAGTCCTTATTAAAAAAATCTTGACTATTGATGGCAATTATGATTTTATCCTAACAATAACTCTCATGAGTATGAGAGAAAGACTGAAAGGGATAACATGAGAATAGCATCCATAATAATTTCACTATTAATTTGTATTGTATTAATTGGTTGTAAACCAGACAATCTTGAGATTGAAATCTATACATCAGATATTGAATCAGCATTTGAGGGTGAAGTTGTAGAAGTTCCTCTAAAAGCAACTTTTAGTTTAATGGGTGAGGACAAAGAAAATCAACTTCCAGTTGCAAAAGATATTGCTTTAAAGTACATGCCAAGTGATTCAGAGGTTGAAATTTCTAAAGGAACCTATGGTAAGGTTATGACCATAGTTACCAGTATCCCATTAGGTAGCAAGGCTACCTTGAATAAGTTTACTCAGCAAAATCCTAGAGTTGCAACGATTGTTGTTGAAAATGGAATGGTCACATTAAAACCAACAGAAACATTAACAAAACTGGATAATGACTTATCTAAAATGAATTTTATGCTAGGGGCAGAAATCCCCGCACAAAACACGTCATTCCGTATTGTCAGTGATTCTAAGGGGAAAGTCAATGTGAGTGCAATTGCTGTGTTTTCTGAAAAGAAACCCTATCTGCATTTTTCAAAAGATTTAAAGAAAAGAAAATCCATTGTAATAGATTTTAAAGGTGGAAGCAGTAGTGTTTATAGTGAAATATCACCAACTTTTAGTGTTAAATTTTAATTCTAAACCAAGAAAGGGAAGGTGATCCTTAAATTGTTTTATAAAAATTTTAAAAAAAGGCGAAAATGGAAAGGCTATAAATAAAAGAATGACACTTCTTACTTATTTGGTTAGTCAAATCAACGGTCAGCCTTCTTTGAATTACATGAATAACAAAGTGGTTGGATATTTGTGATGTAATTGCTTCCACCTTTACTCAAGGGGATAATGTGGTCACGGGTAATTACTGAATTCCTGTCAGATGGTGGTGGAATTTTATCCCACTCTCTTTCACACATTGGACACTTATCATATTGGAAAGTAGGGTTTTCCATTCTCTTGAAGTGAATGAACGGCAACAAGACTGTCTTTGTTTCCCCCTTTTCTATAGGACTTTTTGGGAGGAGTCAGTTTAATCATTTCTTGCAAGGAAAAGGCTATGGCTAGGCCGTCTTCACCTCGTTTAGGCCAAGTTCCGACATCATCTTTTCCCGCATGACGAATTTCTGCGGCTTGCCTGTCACCGTCATTGGAAATTCCGAAACTGTGCGAACGAAGCGGGGCACCTTGAAATGGGCGGTCTGGCCGTCGCAGTGGGTACGGACATCTTCGAGAGACACCTGCGCGCCCTGAGTTGGGACGATCCAGGCACAGATCTCTTCACCGTACTTTTCATCCGGAATCCCGAATACCTGTACGTCCTGGATTCCGGGATGACCGAGCAGGAACTCCTCAATTTCACGGGGGTAGATATTCTCCCCGCCACGGATCAGCATGTCTTTGACCCGCCCGACGATATTGCAGTAGCCCTCTGAATCAATCGTCGCCAGATCACCGGTATGCATCCACCCATCGCTGTCGATTGATTTGGCGGTCTGTTCCGGGTCTTCCCAGTATTCCTGCATCACCAGATAGCCACGGGTGTAAAGTTCTCCCTGTTCACCGGTTGCCACGGTCTCGCCCGCCTCACCAACTACTTTGGCCTCGACGTGCGGGTGAATCCGCCCTACCGTTGAGACGCGCCGTTCGATGGGATCGTCGACCGCGCTCTGGAATGACACCGGACTGGTTTCGGTCATCCCGTAAGCAATGGTCATTTCCTTGAGGTGCATCTCTGAAATCACCTGCTTCATCAGTTGGATTGGACAAGGCGCACCGGCCATAATGCCGGTACGAAGTGTGCGCAGGTCAAACTGGCTGAAATCTGGCAAATTGACCATCGCACTGAACATGGTGGGAACACCATGCACACCGGTACAACGTTCCTGACGCAGGGTCTGAAGCGTCTGCAAAGCATCAAACCCCTCTCCGGGAAACACCATGGTACTTCCAGCTGTCACACAGGCGAGGTTACCCAGCACCATGCCGAAGCAGTGATAAAGTGGCACCGGTATGCACAATCGATCCTGGTGAGTCAGCCGCATGCAGTCTGCGACGAACCTGGCATTGTTGACGATGTTCCGGTGGGTCAGTGTGGCGGCCTTGGGCGAACCGGTCGTACCGGAGGTGAACTGCAGATTGATCGCGTCATCCGGAACCAGCGTAGCGCCGATCGCATCCAACCGCGCACGCTGTCCGGGCCCGCCTCGTGTCATCACGTCACTGAAGCAGAGCATGCCCGCTACTGGAGCATCACCAACCTGGATCACGCTCTTCAGCGATGGAAGATTCTTGGATTCCAGTTGACCGGGCTGACAGTGGCTAAGTTCCGGCGCAATATCCTGCAGCATTTCCAGGTATTGACTGGTCTTGAAGGAAACAGCACTGATCAGCGCCTTGACACCGGCCTTGGCCAGTGCGTATTGCAGCTCTGCCCGCCGATAGGCCGGGTTGATGTTGACCAGTATGGTACCAATCCGCGCAGTAGCAAACTGGGCAAGGACCCACTCTGGCCGATTGGGGGCCCAGATACCGACTCTGTCTCCTTTCTCGACACCTATGGCCAGCAGGCCAGCAGCAAGCTCATCGACCTTTTTCGACAGCTGATCCCAGGTCCAGCGCTCTCCGGATTCAGAAAA
>CAZQXS010000166.1:0-6026 GCA_964597275.1 uncultured Pseudomonadota bacterium
CGCATTGCGGTTCCGGACGACCTCCCGATTGCTCTCCACGCCGAAGAAATCCAAGCACACCTTCAGTCGCATCAGGTCTTGGTCGTCGCCGGAGAGACCGGTTCCGGCAAGACCACGCAGCTTCCCAAGCTCTGCTGGGAGGCTGGATTCGGACGCAAGGCCCGCATCGCCTGCACCCAGCCTCGGCGGGTGGCGGCCACTTCGATTGCCCGACAAGTCGCCAAGGAACTGGAAACGGAGGTCGGCGACCTCGTGGGCTACCGCATTCGCTTTTCCGAAAAGACCTCGCCTCGCACACTCGTCCAGTTCATGACGGACGGGATGCTGCTCGCCGAAACGCAACGCGACCGCTTCCTCAATGCCTACGATGCGATCATCGTGGACGAGGCGCACGAGCGTTCCCTCAACGTGGACTTCCTGCTGGGCTACCTCCAGCAACTCCTGCCCAAGCGCCCGGACCTGCGGGTGGTCATCACCTCTGCCAGCATCGACACCCGCCGCTTTGCCGAAGCCTTCGGGAACGCGCCCGTGGTGGAGGTTTCCGGGCGGGCGTATCCGGTCGAGGTGCAGTGGCAGCCGCTCGATCCTCGTGCCGAGGAATCCGGGGAGCGCACGGTCGCAGATGCGGTGGTGGAGACGGTGCGGGAGGTTTTGGACACGACGTGGGAGGGCGACCTGCTCGTGTTCCTGCCCGGAGAGCAGGAGATTCGGGAAGCCACGGAGCGGCTTTCGGGGGGAAGCGGCAAGCGTGAGGTGGAAATCCTGCCGCTTTACGGACGGCTCACGGCGGCGGAGCAGAACCGCGTGTTTCGGGAAAACAGTCGCCGCAAGGTCGTGATTGCCACCAACATCGCCGAAACCTCTCTGACGATTCCGGGCATCCGCTACGTCGTGGATTCCGGGCTTCAGCGCGTGAGCCGCTACAGCCCGCGTCAGCGCATCCAGCGGCTTCCGGTGGAACTGATCGCGCAGAGCAACGCCTTGCAGCGGGCCGGACGGGCCGGGCGGATCGCACCGGGCGTGTGCATCCGGCTTTACGCAGAGGAAACCTTTGCGCAACTGCGGGAATATGCCGAGCCGGAAATCCTGCGCTCCAACCTCGCAGGCGTGATCCTGCAAATGCTCCACCTCAAGTTAGGCGATCCCAACGCTTCCGGGGTGGAGCGCATCCGCAATTTTCCGTTCCTCGACCCTCCGGCGGTTCCGGCGATCAAGGAGGGCTTCCGGTTGTTGCGGGAACTCGGCGCGGTGGACGCAGAACACCGCCTCACGCCGCGAGGACGGCAAATGGCGAAACTCCCCATCGAGCCGACCATCGCCCGGATGCTCTTGGAGGCGCACGAGGAGCGGGCGATGACCGAGGTGCTGGTGATTGCGGCAGGACTGTCCATCCAAGATCCCCGCGAATTTCCTTTGGAAAAAAAAGAACAGGCCCGCCAACAGCACCGAGTCTTCGTGAATCCGGAGTCCGACTTCCTCACCCTGCTCAACATCTGGAACGCCTTTCACGACGAGTGGGAGGCACTGCGCAGTGAGAACAAGCTGCGCAAGTTCTGCAAGGCGCACTTCCTCTCGTTTGTGCGGATGCGTGAATGGCGCGACATCCACCGGCAGCTTGAGGGCATTTTGCGCGATGCCAAGCTGCTTGTCCGCAACGAGCAGCCCGCCGATTACCGGGCCGTTCACTGCTGCCTGCTTTCCGGGCTGCTGAGCCAGATTGCGCAGAAGGACGAAAAATCGAAATACCGCACGGGGGGCGGCAAGGAGGTCTTCGTGTTTCCGGGGTCCGGATTGCACGGCAAGGCGGGGCCGTGGGTGCTGGCGGGTGAGCAGGTCGAAACCACACGGCTCTACGCCCGCAAGGTCGCCAACATTGACGTGCGCTGGCTGGAGAGCCTCGGCGGCGACCTTTGCCGCAAGAGCTACTCGAATCCGCGCTTTGACGAGGAAGCTGGAATCGTGCAGGCGGACGAGAAGGTGACGCTGCACGGGTTGCCCATCGTTCCCCGGCGGAGCATGGCTTACGGTCGCGTCAATCCGGCGGAGGCGACCCAGCTTTTCATCCGGGAGGGGCTGGTTGAGGAACGGTTGCGGGCGAACCTGCCGTTTTTCCGGAACAACCGGAAGCTCCGGCAACGACTCGTCAGCGAGGATGCGAAGGTGCGCCGCAACCGCGAATTTGCCTTTGATGCGGCAGCAGAGGCGTTTTACACGGAACGGCTGCGCAACGTTGCTTCGATCCACGACCTCAACCGCGTTCTCAAGCAGAAACGCGCCGAGGACGCGAAGGATTTTCTGGTCATGCGGGAAACGGATTTGCTGGAACAGGCCGATGAGCAACAGCCGGAGGTCGAGGCGTTTCCGGATTACCTCACGGTGGGCACCACACGCCTGCAACTGCACTACGCCTTTGCCCCCGGCGAGGAGCGCGACGGCGCGACCTTGCGCATTCACGACGTGGTGGTTCCGCACCTGCGGGCACCGTTGCTGGATTGGCTGGTTCCGGGGCAGTGGGAGGAGCGCATCCAGCACCTGCTGCGGGCCTTGCCCAAGGCGCAGCGCAAGCAGTTCGTGCCGATTCCGGACACCGCCAAGCGGCTGGCTGCCCTGCTCAAACCGGACGAGGAGGATTTTCTCAACGCGCTCAGCCGTGTGGTCCACAAGGAGTTTGGAGTACGGGTTGCCCCGCAGGAGTGGGATTGGGAGCGCGTTCCGGATTTCCTCAAGCCGCGCATCGAACTGCGCGACAACCGCAACCGCATGGTGGCGCAGGGCCGGGAAGTGGAGCAGTTGCTTCAGGAACGTCAAACCGCACTCAAGGAGATCGCCCAGACGCAGGCACAGGATCGGCAGCTTGCGGTGCTGGAAACGGCACAGGCGGAGTGGAACTTGGACCAACTGAGCGGCTGGAGTTGCGGAGAACTGCCGGAGCGCATCGAACTCGACTCGCTGGCGGGCATTCCGATTTTTGCGTTTCCCGGCTTCCTCAAGGACGAAAACGGAGTGCATCGGCGGCTGTTCGCCACGCAGGAGGAGGCGCAGGAGCAGACCGCCCCGGCGTTGCGGGAACTGCTCGCGCTCGCCGTGGGACCGGACCTCGCGTGGTTGGAAAAGGACTTGGCGGACCTCCGGGATCTCCGGGATGCGCTTTCGCCTTTCGGCACGGTTGCAGAGTGCAAGGAGGACATCCGCGAGGCGGTCCACACCTTCCTCTTCGATGGCCCGTGGATCAAGGCCGAGGCCGAGTTTCAGGCGAGGGCAAAGGCGGCGGCGGTCAAGCTCCGCAACCTCTCGCCTCGTGTGGTGGAAGTCGTGGAATCGCTCTTGTTGGATCATGCGGCCACCCGCCAAGCCCTGCACAAGCTCGCGCTTTCCCGTGGCAAGGACGGGGTTGCGGAACTGGAGCAGCACCTGCGGATGCTGATGCCCAAGCGCTTGGCGCGGCACGTCCCTTACGTCCGTTGGCCCGACCTGCACCGCTACCTGCGGGCTTTGCGCATCCGTGCGGAGCGCATGGCACTCGATCCGGTGAAGGATGCCGACAAGCGCGCGCAACTGGAGCCGTGGCCGGACGTGTTGCGTCAGCTTCAGCACACGGAGCTTTCCAAGGTGGAGCAGCAGCGGTTCGATGAATTCCGCTGGATGCTGGAGGAACTGCGCGTTTCCGTCTTTGCTCCGGAGGTCCGCACCGCGTTTCCCATCTCGGCGAAGCGGATGGAGCGCTTTGCCAAGCAGCATTTCGAGCGGCACCTGCTCGCCTTGGAAGCCGCGTAAGCATTGACTTCCCGCCCATTCTTGATTACATTGTTTGGATGAGGAACGCTCTGTCCTGAATCCGGACCAATTTGGTGCGGTTTCTGGAGGAGCGCACGAACCTTTGCTTCCCAAACCACAGTTCTGCAAGGAGTCCCATGAAGTTCAATGTTGTGTCCAACGACGGCGGTCAGGCCGCTGCTTCCAACGATCCCCAGTCCCAAGTCGAGTCGCTGGTTTCCAGCGCCCCGGTGTTTTTGTTCATGAAAGGCTCGCCGGACGCGCCGCAGTGCGGGTTCTCCTACCGTGTGGTGGAAACCCTGCGCGGCTGGAACGTGCCTTTCGAGTCCTTCAACGTGCTGTCGGACGAGGGAGTCCGTCAGGGGGTCAAGGAGTACGCAAACTGGCCGACGATCCCGCAGCTCTACATCAACAAGGAATTCGTCGGCGGCTGCGACATCATTGAGGAAATGTCTGGAAACGGCGAGCTGGGCGAGTTGTTCAAGGAGGCGCATCCCGACATGGAGTTCACCCCGCCCGCGCCACCTGCGGAGGTGCAGAACCTCCCGCCGGAGGACATCGCGCAACTGCTCAAGGAGCAGCCCGACATTCCCGTGCTGGACGTGCGGCCCCCGGAGGAGCGGGCCGTGGCGTGCCTTGCGAATTCCCGCATGATTGACCAGTCGCTCGCGCAGGAAATCCTCAACTCGTGGGAACCGGAGACGCCGATGGTGTTCATGTGCCACAAGGGCGGGCGTAGCCTGCAAGCCGCGCAGTACTTCACGCAGCAGGGCTTCCAGAACGTGTACAACATGGTGGGCGGCATTGATGCGTGGTCGCTGACCGTGGATTCCGAAATCCCGCGCTACTGACACAAACCGCCCGGAGCGGAACTATTTCGGTGAACCGCAGAGACGCAAAGGACGCAGAGGTTTTTTAAAAAGATTTTTCTCTGTGTTCTCTGTGACTCTGTGGTGAGTTTTACATCAAGTTTCGGCAAAACAAAGGACAGAAATCATGGAACTTCCTGAAGTGCAACTGACGCCGCAAGCCGCGCAGGTCTTCAAGGACGCCTGCACGGCAGAGGCAAAGCCGATGGAGGAATCGTACCTGCGCATCGGTGCGAGGCCCGGAGGCTGTTCGGGCTGGAAGTACGAACTGGAGTGGAACGGCTCCGAGGACTTGGGCGAATCCGACGTGACCTTGGAAAGCGAGGGGGTGCAGGTGGTCGTGGACCGCGAATGCCTGACCGATGTGCTGGGTCCGGTGCGGATTGATTTCACCAGCAAGAATCTCGTGGAGCAGGGCTTTGTGTTTGAGCAGCTCACCAACGGCCACCAGTGCGGCTGCGGGGAGTCGTTCACGCCCGTCCGGGATTTGAAGGCGGAAGCGACGGCCTGATGTATCCGGTGCTGGATGCCTTGGCGGGAGGACTGTGCTTTGGGCTGTTTCTCTACAAGTGGGTGATCATTGCAGCGGTGGTCCTCACTTGGGTGAGCGCCGATCCGCACAACCCGATTGTGCGCTTCATCGCCCGCAGCACCCGTCCGCTCTGGGTGTGGTGCGAAACCTGGATGCCCGTGGGACTCGCGCACCTGAGCGCGTATGCCTCGCTGCTGGTGGTGATCTTCGCGCAGGCACTGGTTCCGGCGACGCTGCGCAGCCTTGGGCAGTTGCTGTCCGGCGGCTCCGGCGGGGACTTCCTCTGGCAACTCGGAGGCCATGCGCTGCAAAGCACGGCGGTCGTCTTTCAGAGCCTCTTCGTCTTCGCCATGCTCATCCTCTTCGTCTGGTTCTTCCTCACACTCGTCAACCCCGCGCTCAACAACCCCGTCGTCCGCGTGGTTCATGTGCTGGCCGATCCCCTGATCTCGCCGCTTCAGCACTACCTGCCTCGCACGCGCATTGACCTCGCCCCCATCGTTGGGCTGGTGCTGTTCTTCCTCATGAACCGCTTCCTCGTCAGCCCCCTTAGCCTCTACGGCTCCGGGCTTTCCCTGCCCATCCGGCTCTGCCTCTACTGACCCATGATGCTCCTCGGCATCCACATCATCGGCATCAGCGTGATCATCGCCGTCACCTGGAGCCTCGCATTCTCGGCAGGCAAGCAGGCGGGATTGCGGCAGGCGGAACTGGAACGAGAACTGGAGGCCGAAGGCCCGCCGCCTGAATCGCCGCAAGGCTAGAGCCTTTTCGGGTTGCTCGTTCCCATTTGTCATTCCCGCGCAGGCGGGAATCCAGCCATACGGCCGTTTGCTCTGGATTCCGGGTCT
>CAZQXS010000167.1:0-5979 GCA_964597275.1 uncultured Pseudomonadota bacterium
TCGATGAGGTAGAGCTTGCGCCCGTAGTCGAGGTCTCCGGCGGCAAAGGCTTGCTCGGTGTCCGCCATCGCCTGATCACGCACGGTGGGGTCCGGGATTTCGGCGGCCTTTTCCAACTGCCGCGCCTTCCAGCCCGCGTTGCCCGGATCGAGCTTGCCCAGCAAAACCACCAGCCGATGCAGCACGCCCATCGGGAACGCCCCGGAGCCGCAGGCGGGGTCCAGCACCTTGCATTCGTCCACCGCCCGGATCAGCGTGCGCACCTCGTCCTCGGTGAAGGCGTGCTGCTTTTCCGTGTAAGCGAACAGGATGTCCAGACCGACGTCCGCGTCCTCCTGCGCCATGCCGTGCTGCTCCGCCAACACTCTGCGGAAGTGCGCCTTGAGCGCCTCATCCACCATCAAGTGGACGATGCGCCGAGGCGTGTAGAACGACCCCGTTTCCTTGCGGGCGGTGCGGCTGGTTTCCGGGTTGTAGTGCGCAAGCAGTTCCTCGAAGACCTGACCGAGCAGTTCCGGGTCGAGCGCGATTTCCTCCTCGATGGGGGTGTTCTCTGCGACTGTGAACTTGTAGCGCTCCAGAATGCGGATCAGGCCGCGCACCTTGGCAGAGCGTTGCTCGCCATAGGTTGCGCTCAAGTCCACCGTGCGCTCCTCGCCAAAGAACAGGTCGTTTGGAAGGTGCAGGGGGTTGTCGTCGCGGTCGGAGAAGCCGTCGAGCCGCAGGTACTCCGGACGTTCCTCAGTGCCCACGTTCTTGTCCAAGCACTCGAACAAGCCGCCGTTGAGGAAGGGAATGCCGGAGAAGAGCCGCAGCAGTTCCTCCGCATCCCGCATCTGCTTGCGGTAGCGGTAGAGTCCGTGCGCCATGAAGTTCTGCTGCCGCCCCTTTCCCTCCTTGCGGAACTCCCGTTTCTTACCCATTTCCTGATTGAGCGTGGCGAAGAAGAGGTTTTGCAGAACGGCCTTGTAGTAGGAACTGGACTCCGGGCTGAGGTCGTGGAGCAGAGCGGCCAGCCGTCTTTCGTCAAAAAGTGCCTCTGGGATCAGCCCCTTTTCCTTGAGGAACCAGCAGAAGACGAGGCGGGTGATGAGGCGGATGACGTTCTGTGCCTGCTCGGGGTCGCGGGTCTGGCCCGCTCCTACAGCTTCGCGGACATGGCCCGCTCCTACAGTTCCCGGAAACACCGCCTCGCCGACGGCCCAGAAGTACCAGTCCGCGAGTTCCCGGAAGAAGCGGCGGTTGAGTTCCGAGGTGTCCAGCGTCGAGGCCCAAGCGCGGTGCAACCCGACGAAGTTCTGGAAGCCGTGCTTGGCGTGGAGGTTTGACAGGGCAAGGTCGCCGAGGATGTCGAGGTGTGCCCGGTGCGGGTTTTGGAAGCGGATGTCCTTGATCAGCGTCACCTTCTCCAGCACGTCCCGTGACTCGTCCCGACGGTGCAGGCGACGGTTGACCACCGAAAGCGTCAGGGTCTCGCCATGCCGGAAGAGCAACAGCACAGGCATGGTGAAGAGTCGGTTGACCTCGCGGGAGATCGCCGCCAGCCGGGAGCGGGGATAGTCGGCCCCCCGCAGTTCCAGCGTGAGGAACAGGTAGGAGTCGATGATGGTCTCGTCCCAGCGCCCCTCGCTGTGGAACAGCCCAAGCTGGGCATCGGTAGCGCGGATTTCCGCGTCCGTCAACTGAAAGAGGAAGGCGACGGAACGCCATTCGTCAAAACAGGCGCGGTCCTTCCGGAAGTTCCCCTGCGCATCGAGGTTTTCCAGAAAGGCCGCAGGAGTGTTCCCTGCCAGTGGGAAGCGCCGCTCGCTGTGGTAGCCCAAGGCTTCCCAGAAGCCGAGTGCGGCCTGCTCCAGCGGCTCGGAGGCAAACGCCCGCAGGCGTTCGGCAAGCTCAGTACGGAAGGAAGGGTCGGGCATGGGGGGAGGCAGGTTTCAATTCCACTTTGGCGGACACATGGAAGCCTACGGGTGGGGAGCTAGACTTGTGTCCGTTCGCTCAACATCTTGGAGGGCACGGAAAGAATGGCATCCGGTGTCGCCTCCTGACGTTGAATGGCAAAGAATTCCTGCTCCACTTGCTTGAGGTGGTGGGCCGCGTAGTACACCATCCCGCAGGAGTCGCAGATTTCCACGGGCATGTCGGGCACGAGCAGATACTGCCCTTGGTGATTGTAGAGGTATTCGGTGGTGGTGTGGTGCGATTCAAGATCACCACAAAAATTGCACTGTGCCGCTTTCATGTTCTGCCTCGTCGTCGGGGAGTGACAAATTTAGGAGGGGTGGGAATGTAAACGGTGATAATGGCGACTTGGGTTCTTCTCCAGCCGCAGACCACGTGAATCGGAGTCGCTTCCGCATACCCTAGGATCAAACAGCTTTCTCCTCGTCCAGTGTCCTCGTATTGTTCCAGAATCTCGCCGTTTAGCAAGGCTTCTTCCACTTGGGCAAAAGTCAGGGCATCGGCACGCCGCTCCACGTCGGCATGGTGGGTATAGACGTACTGCTCTTGCCTGACTTTGTCTTGGAGGATTGCCAAATCCATTGTTCACCCTACTCGACTTCCTTCAAAACCACCAGCCAGGTGACGAGTTCAAAATCGGTGATGTCCCGAACCCGCTCCTCCTGTTTTGGGATTTTAAAGCCTCGTCTGGATTGCAACTCTCCGACCAGACGTTTCTGGAAAGTGGCCATGATGGCGGCCACCGCCTTTTGCAACAGGGAATCATAATGCGAGAGTTCCGTGCCATTTTGGGTATGGTGGTCGAACAGGTCACAGAGCTGCTCATACGCCTGTTCCTTGCCAAGACAGAGTTCTCGGAAGATCGTCAGGATTTGCTTGGGCTGCGTGAATCCCAGCCGCACGTTTCCGTCGTCCAGCACATAAACCAGAAAATACGGATGCAGGGGGTTGACCGGGCGACTGCCGGAGGGTTCGGAGGCGACTTCGACGCTTTTCTGACGCAGGCAGAAGACCACTCCGGGCTGGATCACCGGAGCCTCCGGGTGCGGAGGCACCACTGCCGACAGGCCCAAGGGGGTGTCTTCCAAGCGGCTGCGGTTCGCTTCGAGGTACTTGAGCAAGTCGAGCCGGAAATCGTCCAGGTTGAACTCGGTGAGGTCTGCGGCCCCACTCAAGTCCTCCACATCCAGAATCTCCTCCTTGAGCTTGAGCAACTGCTGGTCGCGGTAACTGAGTTCGTGGCGCACCAAGTCCTCAGCCTCTTCCGGTTTGAGCAGGTTGTCTTCCAGAGTGGCGGCGATGTCCACCAAGGCCATGCGAGCCTCGACTCGGTGCTTGAGGCTGAGGTAGCGGTCAAGGTGGGGCGTGGGCCAGAAATTGACGAGTTGCACGGCGGGGTTTTGGCTGCCGAGGCGGTCAATGCGCCCGAAACGCTGGATGATGCGCACCGGATTCCAGTGGATGTCGTAGTTGATCAGGCAGTCGCAGTCTTGCAGGTTCTGGCCTTCGGAAATGCAGTCGGTGGCAATCAGCAGGTCAATCTCTCCGTGCTGAGGCATTCCCGGAATCTGTGCCCGGTTCTTGGAATGTGGTGAGAAGTTGATCAGCAGGTGGTTGAACTCGGTGGTGGGTCGGGAGCCTTCCGGGGCGAAGTTCGTGCGATTTCGGTCGCTTCCACACACCAGCCCCGTGTGCAGCCCATGCTCTGTCAAGGCCCATTTGCTGAGATGGTCGTAAAGGTAGGTTGCCGTGTCAACAAAGGCCGTGAACACCAGCAGCTTGCGGTTCGGTTCACCGAGCCGGTTGATGGTGGGGTTGCGGGCTTTGTCGGCAATCAGACGCTTGAGTTCGGCCAGCTTGGCATCTCGCGCCGGGGTGACATCCTGAGCTTGCAGGTAGAGTCCGTGAAGCTGCTGCTTGTCCGCATGCAACGCTTCCAGCCAGGCATCCACGTCCAGATGCGCCGTCTTGAAAACCAGCTTCTTGCCGACTTCCAGAGCTTCACGCAGTTCCTCGTCCTCCACCTCGTCCGGGGGTAGGCTCTCAAAATCCAGCTCCGGATGGTCTTCACGAAAGCTCTGGAATGCCTTCAGCCGTTGCTCCAGCGCCTCGATCTTTTCCATCGTGCGCTGCATGGTGAGGGCAAAGGAAGGCACCGCGCTCTCCAGCCGCTTGAGAAAATTGACCTTCATCATTCCGATCAGGAATTGCTCCCGCAAGGGTTGGGTGTAGTTGCCAACCTTGTGTTCGTATGCGGCCCGGTGTTCTGGAAGCACGAAGCGCGACGGGTTGAAGAGCGAGAGGGTGTAGCCCTCGATCTCCTCACTCAGCTTGTCGTAGGAGAGGAAGCGGCCCTGAAGGTCAATCTCTGGAGTCTGTGTGATGGGCTTGCGGCGTTCCGGGAACGGCCCAAGGCGCTCCATCTCATGGGCGTAGTGCTGGCGGATGTGCCGTCGGGCACGGGCGATGGTGAGACCGTCGAGCAGTCGGAAGAACTCGGCACCGAGTTCGTTGAGCAGGCTTCCCGTATTGCGGCGGGCGGCGGGCTGTTTCATCCAGTGCGTGAAGCGCCCCTGCGCCTGACGCAGGGTTTCCTTGAGGCTGACAATCCCCAGCGACTCCTGAAAGGCGTTGTCCTGTCCTTCGGTGATGAAGTAAATCTGGTTGCGCAAGTCCTTGAGGTCGCTGTTGACCGGAGTGGCCGAGAGCAGTAGCACCTTGGTGCGCACCCCGGATTGCAGCACGTCTTCCAGCAGGCGCTGGTAGCGGCTTCGACGAATCAGGTTGCCGTCGGCATCGCGTCGTCCGGGCGTGTTGTTGCGGAAGTTGTGGGACTCGTCAATGACCACCAGATCGTAGTTGCTCCAGTTGAGCGTGGCCAGATCGAGGTTCCCGGAACTTCCCTGCACCCGGCTGAGATCGGTGTGTGCCAGCACGTCATAGCGGAAGCGATCTGTCACAAACGGATTGAGCCGATCGTTGCGCGTGTAAACCGTCCAGTTCTCCCGGAGTTTCTTGGGGCACAGCACCAGGACGCGCTCATTGCGCAACTCGAAGTACTTGATCACCGCCAGTGCTTCGTAGGTCTTCCCCAAGCCCACGCTGTCGGCAAGGATGCAGCCGTTGTGCGCCAGCATCTTGTTGATCGCCCCCTTCACACCATCCTTCTGGAAGGCGAAGAGCCTTTTCCAGATTTCCGTCTCAAACAGCGAGGTCTGCTCCAACTCTGAATCGGTTTTCCCGGCAGCGTCCAGAAACGCTTCAAAAAGGTGGAAGAGCGTCTTGTAGTACACGAACTCCGGGGGTTGGTTGCCATAGACCTGTTCGAGGTAGAGCAGTACTTTCTCGGTGACATCCACCACCAGTTCGGGATTGTCCCACAGTTCGTCAAACCACGCCTTCAGGTCAGCCCGGTCCCGGTTGCTGTCCACGACGAGGTTGAGTTCCAGATTGTTGCCGTGCGGGGCCAGTCCCAACCCCCGAACCGTGAAATTGGAACTGCCGAGCAAGGCCGCATCCCGGCCATCCTGTGCGAGATGATAGAGTTTGCCATGCAGGAAGTTGGACTGGCGCACCGAGCGGATCGTCACCTTGTCTCGAATCCAGTCCGCGCATTCACGGGCGATGGGCTTCTGCGGCAGCACATTGCCCAGTTGCAGTCCGGACGCATCCACGAGAAACGCCTTGGCTTCTGCTTCCTCTGGATCAAGGTTTTTGACAAACCGAGGCTCACCGAAGAGGAAGTCAAGATGCCCGATGTCGGCAAGCTCCGTCTTGAGTGCGTGATGGGCGTAAATCGTGAAGAAGGCCGAAACGACCGAGAGACGGGTGCCTGCCTGAAGTTCTGACTTCAGGAAATCTGCAACCCGGCCACGAGTGTCGTTGTCACGGATGCCGGAAAGGGAGAGGAGCTTGGAGTCATTTGTGTTTTTGTGCATCAGCAGTCTCCTTCGCCTTTTCCTAGGTGAGTCGCACGGGGAGGTCGTGTTCATGGAGAAACTGCTTCACCTCGGAGAC
>CAZQXS010000168.1:0-5936 GCA_964597275.1 uncultured Pseudomonadota bacterium
TCGAGCTTGCGGCGCACCTCCTCGTGGAACTTCCCGGAGACAAGGATGCTCCCCGGCTCCGCCATCGGTTCCAGCCGCGCCGCCACGTTCACCCCGTCGCCAAAGAGGTTGTCGCCCTCCATGATCACGTCACCGAGGTTGAGGCCCACGCGGAACTCCATGCGGTCCTCCGGCGGCACCGCCCCGTTGCGGTCCCGCAGGTTCCTCTGGAACTCGACTGCCGCCACCAGTGCGTCCACGGGACTGGCGAACTCGGCGATCACGGAGTCTCCCGCGCTGCCGAAGATACGCCCGTGATTCCCGGCAATCGAGTCGTCAATGATGACGCGGCAGGCCTTGAGGTTGCGTAGCGTGCGGTTCTCGTCCTCGCCCATCTTCCGGCTGAAGCCCACGAGGTCGGCGACAAGGATGGCGACGAGTTTGCGTTTTGGAGTTGGATCGGTCATGACTGCCTTGTAGGGCGGGTGTGAAAAAACAGGGTTCCGGTGCCCATTATGATCGGAGGGGGAGGGCAAGAGGCAAGTTTTTCGTGGGGGGCTGTGAAGTGGAGGATCAGTGCAGCAACTGCTTCAGCAGGGCGCACAACTCGGACTTGCGCTCGATGCCGAGGCCCGGAGTGAGGGAAACAGGCTCCTGCTTTCAGCTTGTCCAGAGCAGAAAATCAGGAATGCTGGAGAAGGAACAAAACACCGTAGGAAAGAAATGCCAAACAATCCATGCAAACTTGGCTTCATCGGCTTGGGGCAGATGGGCCAGCCGATGGCCACCAACCTGACTCAGGCCGGACACGAGGTTTCGGTTTATGACGTTGCGGAGCTGTCCGAAAAAAACCCGGTGGGGGCAACCGCCTGCGGCGCGGTGGCCGAAGTCGCCACCCGTGCTGAAACCGTGTTTCTCAGCCTGCCGGATCACCACGTCAGCCTTGCAGTGGCACAGGAGCTTGCCACGGCTTCAGACCGGATCGTGCAGACGGTGGTGGAGACTTCGACGGTGGGCGTGGAGGGAGCGTTGGAGATTGGACAGCGCTTGGCCGACTCCGGCATTGCGCTGGTGGACGCCCCGGTTTCAGGCGGACGCGCTGGAGCCGTGGCAGGCACCCTGACCGTGATGTTCTCCGGAACGGCGGCCCAACTCGAAGCCCTCAGCCCCATCCTTGAGGCAATCGCCAAGAACGTGTTTCACGTCGGGGAGCAGTGGGGGCAGGGGCAGGCGATGAAGCTGCTCAACAACTTCCTCTCCGGAGTCGCCATGCTGGCCACCTCCGAGGCCATTGCGTTTGGAAAAAACCGGGGGCTGGACCCTGAGACGATGTGTCAGGTGCTGAATGTCTCCACAGGCATCAACTCGGCCACACGAGACAAGTTTCCGAAGCAGATCATCCCCGGACACTACGCCGCCGGATTCACCAACACCCTGCTGACCAAAGACCTCTGCCTCTACCTCGCGGAAGTTCAGCAGCAGCACACCCCGGATCGGCTGGGCGCGGTCGTCACCGAGTTCTGGCAGCGCTTCACCCAAGCGGAACCCAACACGGACTTCACGCGGGTTTTTCCGTATTTGATGAAATCTCGAAACGCTGAATGAGCATGGCAACGCTCCGTGCTTCGACAGGCTCAGCACGAACGAGGCAGGCGTAGGCAGAGGTCCGTTGGTTTGCTCACGTCACCAAGGCGCAGGCGGTGGCTTCGTCGGTGATCAGGCTGTGGAGCATCTCTCCGGTCAGTGCCCCCTGCACGGCCCTGACTTTCTCGGAACCTCCGGCGATGCCCACCACATGCTTCATGCGCTTGAGGTCTTGCAAGCCCGTGGCGATCAGGCGGGCGTGGTGTTCCAGTTCCAGCAGTTCCCCCTGTTCGTTGAAGTACTCCCCAAAAATTTCTCCAATCGCCCCCTGCTTCCGCAACACCTCCAACTCCTGCGGGGACTTGTAGCCGAACTGATGGAAGCCGTCGCTGGGGGCCACCGCTCCAATCCCCACCAACGCCATGTCGCAGACCGCGCCCATCTGCATCACCTGCCGCACCTCTTCTTCCTCCAACAGCGCGTCCCGCACCTGTGCGGAATTGACGAGCAAGGGCGTGGGGATGACATGAAACGGATAGTACAATCCGGAAAGGAAACTGCCCAGGTTCTTCGGCGCTTGGGTGCTGAGGTAGTTCGAGACCCCGCCACAGAGCGTAACGAAGGAAACCTGCTCGGCGGAAAGCCGTCCCAAGTGCCGCAGGGTCCACATCACGGTCGAACCCCAGCCCAGCCCCACCAACGCCTGCGCCCCGACAACCTGCTGCTCCAAGAACTGCGCTCCAGCCATGCCAAGGCTTTCGGCAGTCTGCTCGTGCGGGGTCTCCGGAATCACCATCACCTCGCGCAGCCCCCAACGCTGCCGCAGGGCGTCTTCGAGTTCCAGCAGGCGCGTGTCCTGCCCCGACACATGGATCGAGACAAAGCCGCTGCTGCGGACCTCGTTGAGGATGTTGATCACCCGCGCCCGATTGAGTCCGAGCTTCTTGGCGATCTCGTTCTGGGTCAGCCCCGTCTTGTAGTAGTACCACGCCACGCGGGTGGCGTACCGCTGGATGTCCCGTTCGGTGGTGGTGAGGCGCATAATTCTCTTCGTGATGAGGGTTGGACTGAAAGCCTGCGCATGCCCCCCGACAAACCAGCGATCTACAAAGCAGGCACCAAGACTTTAAATCATACCCATTTGAAAACTACAATTGCGTATCCAATTGCAACCGCCGATGCTCCCCAAAGTGTGACATCACTCAAACCCAACCATCCCAGGTGGATGAATCCACTGCCGAGCAGGGAGATGAACAGTCGGTCTCCACGGGTAGTATTCAGCCTCAGCACACCGTAGCGCGGTGATCCTCCGGGCTTAAAATACTCCCAAACACTCATGGCGCAAAGGGCCAAGGCAATCAGCAGAAAGAAAGTGGCCGTTTGCCAAGTCCACGCCATCCACGATAAAAACATGACTCACACCCTCCCCAAGGCAAAGCCCTTGGCAATATAGTTCCGAACAAAGTAGATCACGAACGCTCCGGGGATGATGGTCAGTGTGCCCGCAGCGGACAACAGCCCCAACTCATATCCCGCTGTGCTGACGGTTCGCGTCATGGTGGCCGCAATCGGTTTTGCCTCAACCGAGGTCAGCGTCTTCGCAAGCAGCAGTTCCACCCAAGAAAACATGAAGCAGAAAAAAGCAGCAACCCCGATTCCTGCAGCAATGGCCGGAACAAAGATCTTCACAAAGAAGCGCCAGAAGGAATAGCCATCAATGTAGGCCGTTTCATCCAACTCCTTGGGGACTCCGGACATGAAGCCCTCCAGAATCCAGACGGCCAGGGGGATGTTGAACAGGCAGTGGGACAGGGCAACGGCGAGATGGGTGTCGAAGAGTTCCATCGCCGAGTAGAACTGGAAAAAAGGCAGGGCAAACACGGCAGGAGGGGCCATGCGGTTCGTCAACAGCCAGAAGAACAGATGCTTGTCTCCAAGAAACTTGTAGCGCGAAAACGCATAGGCAGCGGGCAAGGCAACCCCCACCGAAATCACAGTGTTGATGAACACATATGTCAACGAGTTGACGTAGCCCATGTACCAAGTGGAGTCCGTGAAAATCTTCACATAGTTCTCAACCGTGAACTCGTTGGGCCACAGGGTGAACGAGCCAAGGATTTCATTGGTCGTCTTAAAGGACATGTTGATGAGCCAATAGATGGGCAGCATCAAAAACAGGATGTACAGCGTGGGGACAAGCCAGACGAACCGTTTCATTGCTGAACCTCACTACGCATCATCAAGGTGTAGAACACCCAGCAAAGCAGCAGGACGACCAGAAAGTAGATCAGTGACATGGATGCGGCGGGGCCGAGATCGAACTGGCCGAGAGCCACCTTGACCAAGTCAATGGACAGAAAGGTGGTGCTGTTGCCGGGGCCTCCTCCGGTCAGAACAAACGGCTCGGTGTAAACCATGAAGCTGTCCATCAGCCGCAACAAAATGGCGATCGTCAACACCCGTTTCATTTTCGGCAGTTGAATGTAGCGGAAGACCTGCCAGCTTGACGCCCCATCAATCTTCGCCGCTTGGTAGAACGCATCAGGAATCGCGCTCAGTCCGGCATAACAGAGCAACACCACCAGCGATGTCCAGTGCCAGACATCCATCGCAATCACGGTCGCCCAAGCCGAGATGGGTTGTTGGGTGAAATTGTAGCTGATGCCCAAGCCGTTGATCATTCGGCCCAGCAACCCGATGTCCGGAAGGGCAAAGATGTTCCACATTGCCCCCACGACATTCCAGGGGATCAGCAGAGGCAGAGCCATGAAGACCAAGCATACCGAAACACCAATCCCCCGGTGCGGCATGCTCAGCGCGATTGCTATGCCGAGCGGAACTTCGATGCCCAAGATCAGAAACGTAAAGAGCAACTGACGCAGCAAGGAGGCATGAAAACGCTCCGAGCGTAAAACCTCCTGAAACCACCTCACACCCTCCCAGAAAAACATGTTGTTGCCAAACGTCTCCTGCACAGAATAGTTCACCACGGTCATCAGGGGGATGACCGCATTGAAGGCCACCAGCAGCAGGACAGGCAAGACCATGAACCATGCCTTTTGGTTCTGGACTTTCTCAATCATGAGGCTCCTTTCCTTTCGTGTAGCCAGCCTTCGCAGTAAACCTGAGTATGCTCAGGATCAAAGGCGACCCGCACATTCTCACTTGGAATTGCCACGTCTTCGGGCACATAAACATTGAGCAACGATCCGCCACATTCCGCTTTGACGATGCGATAACGGCCAACGTCATCAATTCTGTGAACATTGACGGGGAACCCTTCGGAATCAAACTTGATGAACTCCGGGCGGATGCCAAGCTCCAAGCGACTGCCCGGCTCAACAGGAGGGAGCGGGAACGGCAGTTGAACACGATTCCCCGCAAAAACGGGGGAGCCCTCGATTAACTCACACGGCAACAGGTTCATTCCGGGAGAGCCGATGAAATGCCCGACAAAGGTGTGCTTGGGTTTCTCAAAGAGTTCACTCGGTGTCCCAACCTGCACGACCTCGCCTTCATACATGACCACCACCTCATCGGCAAAGGTCAGTGCTTCGGTTTGGTCATGAGTGACATAGATCATGGTGAAATCGAAACGTCTGTGAAGCTGTTTCAGTTGCGACCGCAGTTCCCACTTGAGATGGGGGTCAATGACCGTCAGCGGCTCATCAAACATCATCACATTGACATCGGGGCGCACGAGTCCACGACCCAACGAAATTTTCTGCTTCCCGTCCGCCGTCAGTCCGGAGGCTTTCTTGTGGAGAGAAGCGGTCAACTCCAGCATATCCGCAACCTCCCGAACCCGCTGCTCGATTTCCGAGGGGTTCATGTTTCGATTTCTAAGCGGAAACGCCAGATTGTCATGAACGCTCATCGTGTCGTACACAACAGGAAATTGAAATACTTGGGCAATGTTGCGCTGATCAGGCGTGTGTGCAGTGATGTCTGTCCCGTTGAAGAGAACCTTCCCCTCCGTGGGCTGCAACAACCCCGAAACAATGTTCAGCAGGGTGGTTTTTCCACAGCCCGAAGGCCCCAAAAGGGCATAGGCACCACCATCCTTGCAGGTCAGGTCAATGCCCTGCAAGGCATAGTCGGTAGCAGTTCCGTTGGGCTTTTGCTGGTAACTATGCCTGATTTTCTGAAAGGTGATTTCCGCCATGATGTGAACGATTATAGTGATTCCGAATAAGAACGAGACACTCCGTTGTAGGAGCGTCCCTTGGACGCGATTCGCGGGCATGGCCCGCTCCTACGATGCTTCGAGCTTCGATGAGACAGAGACGTGTTCAATTCTTAATTGGAATTACTATAATTGCCGTCAACCCGTTGCCCCTCCGCGTCAAAGAGCAGGCAGTGATCCGACAAAA
>CAZQXS010000169.1:0-5935 GCA_964597275.1 uncultured Pseudomonadota bacterium
CTTCTGAGGGCTGAGGTCGGCAACATGGTGTTCCCGGACCTCGGCCATCAGTTGTTCGATCTCGCCCTTGTCATCGAGAAACTTGATGGCCTCGCGGAGGTGTGCGAGTTCCGAACTGTCCACCTCGTCGTCGGCCACGGCCATACCCGCGATGGCATGTGCCAGCCACTTCTTGGCTTGGTCACTCAGGGTTTCAATTCCGGGAATGGCCATTTTTCAGTCGTCAGTCGAGCGCCCTTGGGCGGTTTCGGGATTTGCGGGGATCTTCCATGAACTGTGCCCACAGCTCGCCCCCCGGAGTGTGGCTCAGGATGATCTTGACCGCAGACATGATGGGCACCGAGAGCAGCATCCCGACCAGTCCCCAAAGCCAGCCCCAAAAGATGAGCGACAGCAGCACCACGAGTGGCGAGAGGTTCAGGCGGTCTCCCAGCACCATCGGCTCAATGAGATTGCCTACTAAGAACTGTAGCACACCCAAGCTGGCGAGAACGAGCAAAACCAGCGAGATGGATTCCAGTTGCAGGACGGCGAGTAGCACGGGGGGCACAATGGCCAGCAGGGAACCCACCGTTGGGACGAAGTTGAGCATGAAGGTGAGGAAGCCCCAAAAGACGGCGAACTCGATTCCGAACAACCAGAGGATGATCGTGGTGCAAAGGCCCGTGACCGCTGAAACCATGGTCTTGATGTTGAGGTAGCCCAGTACGGCTTCATTGATTTGTCTCAGGATTTCAAGCACATGCCCTGCCCGATCTCCCTCAAACAAGCGGCTGATCCGCAGGGAAAAGGCATCGCGCTCGAACAGGAGGTAGATCATGAAAAGCAGCACCAGCGCAAGATTCCCCAAAAAATCCAGAGTCTGCACAAACCCGGAACTGAGCATGGAGGTGAGGGTTTCGGGTTGCAGGTAGGTGAACCAGCTTTGGCCCCCCTTGAGGATTTCCAGCTCGGAGCGATCCAGCCCCAGTCCGTTCAGCAGGTTACTGAGCAGTTCGTCAAGCCGTGCTTCGTAATGCGGCAGGGACCTGCCGAGCGCGAGCAGATTGTGGGTGAGCAGTCGGCTCAGCCCCAACACGCCCAGCGCGGTCACACCAAGGATGGTTGGAACCCGGAAGAGGCCGGGCATCTTGAACCGAGCAAGCAAGCGGTTGAGCGGTTCGGTGAGGTACACGAGCAGGGTGGCAAGCGCGAGGGGGATGAGGAGTTCGCGGAGGAGGTGAAGTCCTGTAACGAATAAACTGATGGAGATGAGTGGAAATGTGAATTTATTTAACATAATATTTTACATAAATCTAAAATCAATTCTGTTCCAAATCTCCCGCCCGAACCATGCTATGATGGTCTTTTGCACGAACCCTCCATTCGCCATCAAAGCAGCATGTTGTCAGAAAAAGAAGTCTTGTCATTCACAGAATCCGGTTACTTGGTGTTACCCGACTTCCTCAAGGGATCGGCCATTTCCCAAGTCCGCAACCGCATGTCCGAGCTATTGCAGGACTTCGACCCCAACCAGCACCGCAGCGTGTTCACCACCGATGAGCAGGAGCGGAATTCGGACGACTACTTCCTCGAATCCGGTGACAAAATCCGCTTCTTTTTCGAGGAGGATGCCTTTGACTCTGACGGAAATTTCCGTCAGAAAAAGGAGCTTTCCATTAACAAGGCCGGGCATGCGCTTCACGATCTTGACCCCGTGTTTGACAACTTTTCCAGAGACCCGCGGCTGGGGGAAATCGCCACGGACTTGGGTTATCGGAATCCGGGAATCCTCCAATCCATGTACATTTTCAAGCAACCGCGCATCGGTGGCGAGGTCGGCTGTCACACCGATGCCACTTTTCTGATGACCGACCCGCCGAGCGTGATGGCCTTTTGGATGGCGCTGGAGGATGCCGACCTTGAAAACGGCTGCCTGTGGGTGATTCCGGGCGGACACCGGGAGGGGCTGAAGTCGCGGTTCAAGCGCACTCCGCAAAACACCACCGAGTTCGAGGTGTTGGACGAGACCCCGTGGGACGAGTCGCGGCTGGTTCCGCTGGAGGTGGAATCCGGGACGCTGGTGTTGCTCCACGGGCTGCTCCCCCACCGCAGCCTCGCCAACCGCTCGCCCCGCACCCGTCACGCCTACACCCTGCACATCATCGAAAAAGACCTGCCCTATCCGGAGTGGAACTGGCTCCAGCGCGGCCCAGACCTGCCGCTCCGCGGGTTTCGGTGAGCCAAATCACTTGCTGAACACCTCTTCCAAGGCTCCCGACCCTCCCGACTTATTCACCTTCACCTTCCAGGACCACTGGTTCTTGGGATCGCTGCTCATTTGTCCCGACCGCCCCTTTCCATCCGGGGCAAACTCTGCCTCTGACAGGACCGCAGGCTTCCCCGTGACTGGATGGATGCCCTCCACCCGAACTTGCAGGTGTTCGTAACTGGCATGGCGAGGGTCATCCGGACTCATGGACCGCTGCAAGTCCTGCGCGGCCCGCATCGCAAGCTGCGCCATTTCCTGCGGGGTGACGGGTTCGGTGACGCGAACCACGACCTTGAGCCGCGAGCGCGTCGAAATCGAGCGGTCCTCGGTGGACTCCACGGAATAGGAGGGGAGCGGCTTGACCTTGGGTTCCGGCTTCTGGCGGCTCATCCACTCCGAAAGCAGCAGGAGCAGCAAGACCAGCAGCAGCCCGATCAGCAACAGCCCAAAACGCGCAAAGCGTCCGTGCAGCCACGGAACCATGCGGGTGAGCGGATTGTAAATCTGCGGCACCGCCAAGAGTCCCAGCCCCAGCAGAATCAATCCGGCGGGCAGGTGAAAGAGGGCCAGCGCGGCCCCCATGATGAGTACCGCCGCAGGTCCGGCATAGTCCGCCACCTGCTTGGCGGTCTCTCCCACGGACTCCCCCACTCCGCCAACCAGCACAGACGCACCGTCTCCCGGCCCGCCGCCGCCCTTGGCCACTGCCAGTTCCGGGGGAGTGGGCACATCCTTTGCCGCAGGCGGGGGCGGCTGGGCTTCCTGCTCGTCCCCACGAGCCGGAATGTAGAGCGACGTGCACCAGATGTATTCCGAGTTGAGGCGGCTTTTGCACTTTGAGTTGGGAATCGGAAGCCGCAGTTTGGCCGCCTTTGCGCTCAACACCTTCTTGTGCATCTTGTGGCACTCGCCACAGCAGGCACTGGCGTTGATCTTGACCTTCTCGGCTCCCTCCTCCTCCAGCGCGTTGATGCGGCACTGGTGCGAAAGCTGCTGCTCCTTGAAGGAGTCCTCCCCCCGGCGGTCCTTGAAAATCGCGTAATACCAGTACGCAATCTGCTTGGCCTCCCACTCGGTCGCCTGCTCGACCCGCTCCTGCAACAGGGCCTCGACCACCTTGTCCTGCGCCGATTGGGACTTGTCCCCGCCAGAGATTTCCTTGCGTTTCTGCTGGTAGGCCTTGTCGCTGATGCCGTAGCTTTGCAGTTCTTCGGAGATGGGAACCATCGTCGGCTAGCTTTTTGGGCTGTGGTCTTTTAGCCTTTAGGTGTACGGTTTCGGAGGGTTGCCAGCAAAAGCACCCCCGGCACTCTTTACCCCTTTCATCATGCAAGAGAATCACCAATGAGCCAACGCAATCCTCCACTGCTGCCCGTTCCCGGATTCCGGTGGCTGGGTCTGAACATCGGCATCAAGGACGACACACTGGATTTTGGAGTGGTCGCCTCTGAGCGGAAATGCGCGGCGGCGGCTGTTTTCACCCGAAACAATTTTCCGGGCGCTCCGGTGGTCGTAGGCCGGGAACTCGTCAAGAACGGCGAGTTGCAGGCCATCGCGGTGGTCTCGAAAAATGCCAACGTCGCCACAGGCCCGCGAGGGCTGGAACACGCCCGCAGCATGAGCCGCTGGGTGGGGGAGCAGTTGGGGATTGCGGAAACGCTGGTGCTGCCGAGTTCCACGGGAGTGATCGGCGTTCCGCTCCCCATCGAGCGGGTGGAGCAGGGCTGCCGGAAAATCTGCGAAAACCTTGAGGAAGGCCCGGAGGCCGCAGAGCGCTTTGCCCATGCGATCATGACCACGGACGGCTGGCCCAAGTGGTTCTGCACCCGTGTGGGGAACGCGACCCTGGTGGGGGTCGCTAAGGGAGCGGGCATGATCGAGCCAAACATGGCGACCATGCTTGCCTACTTCGTCACCGATGCCGAAATCCCCGCAGATCGGTTGGATGCCATGCTTCGTGAATCCGTCAACCGCAGTTTCAACCGCATCTCCATTGATTCCGACACCTCCACGAGCGACACCGTGGCCCTGCTCGCCAACGGACTTGGCGGAGCCGTGGACGAAGCGGATTTTGCGAACGCGCTGACGGAGGGCTGCACCTTCCTCGCCAAGGAGATCGTGCGCAACGGCGAAGGCGTCACCAAGACCATCGAGCTGACCGTCTCCGGAGCCGCCTCGCAGGAAATGGCTGTGCGGATTGGACGATCCATCCTCAACTCGCCCCTCGTCAAGACCGCTTTCCACGGCGGCGATCCCAACTGGGGGCGCATTGTCATGGCCGTCGGCAAGGTCTTCGAGCATCCTGTCCCATTGGACGATCTGGAAATCCGCTTTCCCACCGAATCGGGAGTTTTGCGGATCAACAATGCCTTGGTCAACTCCGGGGGCGTGGACCTCGGCCCGCTGGAAACCTTGCTGAAGGCCAACGAGGTGCGGCTTGAAGTCTCAGTCGGAAAAGGGGATCATCAGGAAACCCTGTGGGGGTGCGACCTCTCTCAGGCGTTTGTTGCCGAGAACGCCTTTTACACCACCTGAACAAGACTCCAACGGGTGCAGATGATTTCCGGACTGGACCACATCAACATTGAAACCACCGACCTTGCGGGCACGATCCGCTTTTACGAGGACGTGCTGGGACTCACCAACGGACCTCGTCCGCCCTTCACGTTTCCGGGGGCGTGGCTCTACCACGGGGAGCAGGCTCTGATTCATCTCGTCACGGTGGACTCTCTCGCCGGAAATTCCACGGGACCGATCAACCATGTGGCCCTGATGGCCCATGACTTTGCGGCCTGCAAAGCCCGTCTGGATGAACAGAAACGGCCCTACGAACACCGCTTGGTCCCGGATTCCAACATCCGGCAGCTGTTCGTCAACGATCCCAACGGAGTGAGGCTTGAACTCAACTTTCATGACGAGTAACGCCTCCCGCCGACAACCAGCCACCGACAACCAGCCACCGACCATGAACCAGAAAACCATCCTGACCGCAGTGGCCTCTGCCGTCCTCATCATCAGCTTCGTCTATTTCTCCAAGACGGATCGCTCCCTTTTGACCGGAACGGAGTCAAAAACCGCAAAAGACCCGGCCCTTGCGGCCTGTGACGAGGCCATCTCCAAGGAGGTCGGCGGCCCCATCACCAGCAGTGCGCTCACCGCCTCCATCCGCAGGCTCGACAACGTGACCTTGGTGACCCGCGGGTTCAGTTATTCCGACGGCAAGGGTTCGGCGATCTGCCGGGTTCTGGAATCGCGCGTTGAGGTGATGATTGAGATTGAGGAGTGATTGAGGGTGGGATGATTTGTTTGAAGAATAATTAATTAACATAATATTTACCAATAATTAAAGACTTTCCCTCCCCTTTTTGAGCGGATCGTGCTATAGTGGGTCATCAACTTTTCGGCATCACTGCATTCATTCCGTTCCCAGCTTCCTCACCGTTCCTTGATCCTCAAGTTCGCGATTCTGCTCCTGATTGGATTGGGCCTGCCCTTCGCCCTGAACTACGGGGTCTCGCACCTGATCTTCTGGTTCCACTACCGCCACACCATCCACACCGAGGAGTGGTTCTGGCACAACGAGCTGGACGACCACGACCGTGAGCGCATCGCGTGGGAGGAGTCCTACCACCACGGACGGCTGGTCGCCGTGATCCTGACCGTTGGCTATTTTCTGATGGTTGG
>CAZQXS010000170.1:0-2426 GCA_964597275.1 uncultured Pseudomonadota bacterium
TGCATGCCTTCGCCCACGAGACTGAGGATGGCCCGGTCGTGCTCCAGCGTCACGTTGCCCAACGCACTCAAATCCTCGACCAGTTCGTCCAGCCGATCCGGCTTGTCAATGGTGCAAGAAATGTTCACCTCCGAGGTCGAGATCAGGTCAATGACAACCTTGTGCTTGCGGAAAGCGTCAAAGACCTGGCCGATGAATCCGGAGGCGTGGATCATGCGGTTGGAATTGACGTTGACCACATGGACGTGATTCTTGGTGGTCACAGCCACCGCCACTCGGTCTTGCGACCTGCGAGCCGTCAGGGCTTCGTCGTCAATGCCTTCCGGGACGATCACGGTTCCGGGCTTTTCGGGCGCAAAGGTGTTCTTGATGCGGATGGCGACCTTGTTCTTGATCGCGCGCTCCATCGTGAACGGGTGGATCACCTCCGAGCCAAAGTAGGTGAGTTCGGCGGCTTCGGTCGGGGAAATCGCATCCAGCACCCGCGCAGTCGGCACCTTGCGGGGATCGGCGGAGAAGATGCCGTCCACCTCCTTCCAGATTTGCAACTCCTCCGCTTGCAGTTCGGCAGCCACGAGCGCGGCGGTCAGGTCCGTGTAGCCGCGCCCGATGCGCTCGATGATGCCGCCCGGCACAAAGCCGAAGAACCCCGTCACCACCGGAACGCAGTGTTCCGCCGGAAGCTTGGCGCGGATCGCCTGCTGAAGCTGCTGGTAAAACGTCTCGTCGTTGGCGTCTCCGCCGTTGCTGAGGATTTCCGAGAGGTCCGTGTATTCCGCCTCGACCCCCATGCTGCGCAGCACCCCGGACAGCAGCCGTGCCGAAAGCCGCTCGCCCGTGCCCACGATCAAGTCCTGCGAGCGCTGCGAGATTTCTCGGATGACGTGGATCGCGTCAAGGAAGGACTTGAGCGACTTGAGTTCCTGATGCACGAACTCCCGGATTTCCTCCTGAATCTCCGGGTCGGGGATCGCCTGCTCCAGCGCCTCAAAGTGCGTCTGCTCGACGAGATCGAGAATCCGGAAAAACGGCCCGTTGGCGAGAGCCTGCTGCCCGGCTTCGAGCAGGCGGCTGGTGGTGCCCTCGGCCTTGGTGTAGCTGCTCATCGCCGAGACCACCACGACGGGTTGGTGCGCGGTGGTGCTGGATTGCACGATGCGGGCGACGTTTTGCAGCCGCTCGCCTGTGCCGAGGCTGGTGCCGCCAAACTTTTGAACGATCAGGGACATGAATCGGGATGCTTGTGTTTTAAGCCAAAAATGGAAAACTGTTGAGTGTACCAGTCTTTGCCAACAATCGGAAGCCAAACCACAGGCTTTCCCACACTCACAAACTTCATGGCCACCCTGCAAGAACAGTTCGAAAACGCCCTCGCCTCCGTCACGCTCCCCAACTCCGGGCAGCCGATCACCGAAACCGGAATCGTCCACAGCTGCCTCGTCAGCGACGACTTCGCCAAGTTCACGCTCGTGCTTGCGGAAGATTCTCCGTTGCGCGGAGTCCTGCCTGCACAGATCGAGCAGGCGATCCTCCCGCTGGGCGTGATCAAGCGCGTGGTCGTGGACATTGTTTCCGAGCGTCCGGACGACTCGGAGGAAAACGCTGCACCGCAGGCCGCGCCGCAGCGCCCGGTGCAGCAACCCAAGCGCACCGCCTACCTGCAAAATTACGACGCCGTGATCGCCGTGGCCAGCGGCAAGGGCGGGGTGGGCAAGTCCACCGTCTCGGTGAACCTCGCCCTCGCCCTCCAGCAGCAGGGGCTTTCGGTTGGGCTGTTTGACGCAGACATCTACGGCCCCAGCCTGCCGATCATGACCGGACTGCGCGAGCAGAAGCCGGAGGTGTCCCAGAACAAGCTCCAGCCCATCGAGGCCCACGGCGTTCACACCATGTCCATCGGCAACCTCGTGGAGGAGGGTTCCTCGATGATCTGGCGCGGGCCGATGGTGCATCAGGCCATTGAGCAGATGCTGCGCGACACCGCGTGGCCGGGCGGCGATGTCCTCATCTTCGACCTCCCTCCCGGAACCGGGGATATCCAGCTTTCGCTCTCGCAGCTCTGTGAAATCGACGGAGCGGTCGTGGTCTCCACCCCACAGGATGTCGCCCTGCTCGATGCCGCCAAGGCGGTGAACATGTTCGGCAAGGTGGACATCCCCATCCTTGGGATCGTCGAGAACATGAGCGTCTTCGTCTGTCCCAAGTGCGGAGAGGCCACCCCGATTTTCAGCGAACACGGAGCCAAGCAGACCAGCGAGAAAATGGAGGTGCCGTTCCTGGGGGCCATCCCCATCGAACTCGCGGTGCGTCAGGGCGGAGACGCCGGAACCCCGGTCATGTCGCAAGGACTGGATACTCCGGCCACCCAGGCCTTCCGCACCATCGGTGAAAACGTCATCACCTCGCTGGAAGCCTTGGATTGATCC
>CAZQXS010000170.1:2526-5812 GCA_964597275.1 uncultured Pseudomonadota bacterium
GCCGTGGTTTTCCTTGACCTCTGCGGCCATCGGCATTCTAGTGTTCCGGGGGTCGCCCGCATCCCGTACCCCTAACTTGACCAACCGCCACTTGGCGAAAAACGGAGAAACCAAATGAAAACAAGAGCAGCGATTGCTTGGGAAGCCGCCAAACCCTTGGAGGTGGAGGAAGTCGAACTGGAGGGGCCAAAAGCCGGAGAGGTGCTGATCCGGAACGTCGCCACCGGCGTGTGCCACACCGACGCCTACACGCTTTCCGGGACCGACCCGGAGGGCATCTTCCCCTCGATCCTCGGACACGAAGGCGGTGCAGTGGTGGAGGAAGTCGGCTCCGGTGTCACCAGCGTCTCGGTGGGCGATCATGTCATCCCGCTTTATGTTCCCGAATGCGGCACCTGCAACTTCTGCACGTCCGGGAAAACCAACCTCTGCCAGTCCATCCGGGTCACGCAGGGACAGGGGCTGATGCCGGACGGCACCTCGCGCTTCTCGAAGAACGGCACGCTGCTCCACCACTACATGGGCACCTCGACCTTCTCGGAGTACACGGTGCTTCCGGAAATCTCGGTCGCCAAGATCAGTTCGGCGGCTCCGCTGGAAAAAGTCTGCCTGCTCGGCTGCGGCATCACCACCGGAATCGGCGCCGTGCAGAACACCGCCAAGGTGGAGGCCGGAGCCACGGTCGCCGTCTTCGGTCTCGGCGGAGTGGGCCTTGGTGCCATTCAAGGCGCGGCGTTGGCCAAGGCCGAGCGCATTCTTGCGATTGACGTGAATCCGGGCAAGGAGGAGTTCGCACGACAGTTGGGGGCCACCGATTTCGTCAACCCCAAGGATTACGACAAGCCGATCCAGGAGGTCATCGTCGAACTGACCAACGGCGGCGTGGACTACTCCTTCGAGTGCGTGGGCAACGTCGGGCTGATGCGTTCGGCGCTGGAGTGCTGCCACAAGGGCTGGGGCGAGTCGGTCATCATCGGCGTGGCCGGAGCAGGCGAGGAGATCAGCACCCGTCCCTTCCAGTTGGTGACAGGGCGCGTCTGGCGCGGCTCTGCCTTTGGCGGCGTGAAGGGGCGCTCGCAGCTTCCGGGCTACGTTGAGCAGTACCTCAACGGCGAAATCAAGGTGGACGAGTTCGTCACCTACACCATGCCGCTGGAGGACATCAACCGCGCCTTCGACCTCATGCACGAGGGCAAGAGCATCCGCTCGGTGATCCTGTTTTGAGCACTTGCGCCTGCTCCGGAAAGGCTGAGGCAGGCGCATACGACACCTCCTGTAGCATACACTAACTGTCGCATATGCAGATTCAGGTTGGAAAGCCGGTGACAGGGAGCAATCTGATTGGCCGGGAGCAGGAGCTTCGGGAGTTTGAGCAGTGCATTGAGATGGGCCAAAGCGTCGCCCTGATTGCTCCAAGGCGGTATGGCAAAACCTCGCTCTTGCTGGAGATCCTCCAGCGCAGCAAGCAACAAAACCGATTTTCGTTCTACCTCGACCTCTTCTCCATCCCGGACCTTTATGACTTGGCGGCGGAGATCACCAAAGGAGTCCTGTCCAACCGGAGGCTGGATTTTTCCATCCACCAACTGAAGAACCAAATCTCGGACTTGATGCAAAACCTTCAGTTCCGTCAGGAAGTGGAAGGGAGCGAGTTCATTCTGGGCTTTGGGCAATCGTCGGCCAACGCATGGGACCTGCTGAGGTCTTCCCTCCAACTCATCGAGACGTTTTCCCAAAAGCACGAAACCCAAACTGTTGCCGTCTTCGATGAGTTCGGGGATGTGGGGAAGCTCGATGGGGAGCAAATCGTGAAGCTCTTTCGCGCCGAGCTTCAGCTTCAGGCCTCCACCATCTGCCTGTTTTCGGGAAGCTACGAGTCGGTGATGTCCAACACCTTCGTCTCGCCGAAGGCGCCGTTCTACCGATTCGCCAGAATTTTCCGGCTCCAGCCCATTGATCCAGAAGTGTTCCAGAAGCACCTCACCGCTGTGTTCCGGCAAGAAGGCTTTGCGCAACCCGAACCGTTTGCAGGACAAATCACCCGCTTCACCAACGGGCATCCGTACTACACTCAACTGTTGGCCCAACAAGCCTTGTTCCACCACAAGGCGTTTGCCAACAAGGACCGCTCCTTTCAGGATTTGCTGACCCTTTCACTGGACACCGAGGTGAACTATTGCGAAAAGGTCTGGGATGAAATCAGTGCCAAGCATCAAGAAAAGCAGGTGCTCTTAGAACTGGCCAAGGGGAACTCCTCCTTGTATGCCGTCATGGATTCCCGCAAAATCAACATCTCCCGAACCGTGAAGCGGCTGCTGAACAGCGGACTGCTGGAAAAAGCAAACGGAGCGTACTCGTTCACCGACCCCCTCTTGCGTTACTGGATTCGGGAAAAAATCCTGAAACTCTCAACCCCGCTCCCATGATTCTTCTCATGCCCGTTGCTCCAAACCCAACCATAATCTGCACCTAAACATAATCATGACCACCACCCTTGAAGCCATCGGCGCGAACAAGTCCTTCGGCGGCTGGACCAAGATGTTCAGCCACGCCTCCGAGGCATGTTCGTGCGAAATGAAGTTCTCTGTGTACCTGCCCCCGCAGGCGGAATCCGGCCCGGTCCCGGTGCTGTACTGGCTCTCCGGGCTGACCTGCACCCACGAGAACTTCATCACCAAAGCCGGGGCGCAGCAGTACGCCGCCGAAGCCGGCCTGATGCTCGTGGCCCCAGACACCAGCCCACGCGGAGCCGGAGTGGACGGCGAGGACGAGAGCTACGACCTTGGCACAGGCGCGGGATTCTACCTCAACGCGACCGTAGAGAAATGGGCCACGCACTACCGCATGGAGGACTACATCGTCAACGAACTCCCCAAGGTGATCCACGCGAACTTCCCCACCAATCCGGAGCGCGAGAGCATTTTCGGGCATTCGATGGGTGGACACGGCGCCCTGATCCTCGCGCTCAAGAACCCGGAGCGCTTTCGCTCCGTCTCGGCGTTCGCGCCGATTTGTGCGCCCAGCCAAGTTCCGTGGGGCCAGAAGGCACTCGGTAGTTACTTGGGCGACCATCCGGAGGCTTGGGCACAGCATGATGCAAACGAACTGATGCAATCCTCCACCATGACCGCGCCCCTGCTGGTGGACCAAGGGGAGGACGACCAGTTCATGGAGGAACTGAGCTACGAGTTGTTCCGGAAAACCTGTGAGGCTAGGGGCTACCCCGCGACCTTCCGGATGCAGCCGGGCTACGACCACAGCTACTACTTCATCGCCACCTTCATGG
>CAZQXS010000171.1:0-5811 GCA_964597275.1 uncultured Pseudomonadota bacterium
GACCACTACAAGATCACCTGGGACAACAAGCGCAGCGTCTGGATGGAAACCGGAGAAGACTCCGAAAGCGTCGCGGTCATGGACCTGACGATGGAATCCTATGAGAAGCGGGGCCGGATGCGCTTCCGCTGGGAAGCCGCCATGCGCATGATTGACACCCGTGGCGTTGAGGACGATCCGGCGGTGGCCAAGATCGTCAAGGATTACGAGAAATTCCTTTCCAGCGAACTGGACGTGAACATCGGCCAGACCCATGTGGAACTCGACACCCGGCGGCCTTCGGTGCGTGCGATCGAAACCGTGATCGGCAACGTGATCGCCGATGCGATGCGCGAAAGCACGGGCTCTGATGTGGGCTTCGCCAATGGTGGGGGCATCCGGGGCAACAAGATTTACGACCCCGGAACCATGCTCACGCGCCGCGACATCCTCACAGAGTTGCCTTTCGGGAACGTCACGGTTAAACTGGAACTCAGTGGCCAGCAAATCCGCGAGGCGCTGGAGAACGGAGTGAGTCAGGCGGAACACTTCGCCGGACGCTTCCCGCAAGTTTCCGGGATGGCGTTCACGTGGAACTCCAAGGCACCCGCAGGCCAGCGCGTCGGCAGCATCACGGTCAACGGCCAGCCGCTTGACGAGGGACGCAAGTACACGCTTGCCACCAACGACTACATGGCAGGCGGCGGTGACGGCTACAAGGTGTTCAAAAAGGGCAAGGTGTTGATTGATGCCAGTGCCAGCACGTTGATGGCCAACACGGTGATTGATCACATTGCCGCCCAAGGTGGCATCCGCACCGCGCTGGAAGGCCGCATCGTCAAGCAGTAGGGAGCAGGCAGGGGCCTGATTCTTGCTGTTTTTCAGGGATTCTCAATAGGCCCAGGGACGGGTCTGCTTGAAAACCGCTTGTTGGAGCCAGGACGCTTCGGCAAGGCCAGATCAGGCTGTCCCATGCTCAATCCCAACAAACCGGGGCTGATCCGCCTCGCCGAACTCCGACAGGAGGACGGAGACGAAGGGCACATCGTCTATCGCGGCCACATCAGCCCGACCTCGCAGCTCGTCCTCGTGCCCAATCCGGACCACGAGGAGGACGAACCCGACTTCGTCGCCTACGTCACGCAAGGCGCGAGCCTGCAGCCCCGCACCGCCGCCGACCGCGCCTATGCGAAGAACACCCTCACGCGCATCCGCTCCTTCCTCGAAGCCAGCCATCCAGAACATCTGGAGGCGTGACTGTTCGGAGGACCAACGCTGATCGAGATGTACTGAGTGCGTCAGTCGGGTCGCACGAGGCTCACGCCCCGGCGCAGGAAGCGGAGACGGACTTCGCTTCCGGGGGCTTGCAGTTGATCCACCTGATGGTCAATCATGAACAACTCGCCCACCGGAGCGTCAATCGTGTACTCCACATGATTCCCCAAGTAAACCGCCTTCTGGATCGTCCCTGAAATTCCAGCGGACCCGCCTGAGCTTTCCAGTTGAATCGCCTGCGGACGGATGGCGACCTTCGCCTGTCCCACGGACAGGTTGCGGTGCGGCAACTGCATTGAAAAGCCGCCGATTTCCACTTCCGCCTCGCCCCCGTCAATCCGGAGAATCTCGGCGCTGGCCAGATTCGCATCGCCGATGAAATCCGCGACAAAGAGGCTGTCCGGCTCCTCGTAAAGCTGCCGGGGCGTGCCCTCCTGCGCGATCACCGCCTCGTTCATCACGATGATGCGATCCGACACCGCGAGGGCTTCCTCCTGATCGTGGGTGACGTACACGGTGGTCAGCCCCAGCTTCTGCTGCAACTCCCGGATTTCCTCGCGCACCCGACGTCGCAACTTGGCGTCCAAGTTGGAAAGCGGCTCGTCGAAAAGCAATACCTCCGGCTCCAGCACCAAGGCCCGCGCCACCGCCACCCGCTGCTGTTGGCCTCCGGAAAGCTCGCTGGGCAGGCGTTCGCCAAACCCGGCCAGTCCGACCAGTTCCAGCCCGGCCAAGGCTTTTTCCCGCACCTCCGGTTTCGGCAGGCGGCTCATGGTCAGGCCATACGAGACGTTCTGCATCACCGTCATGTGCGGAAAGAGCGCGTAGGACTGGAAGACCATGCTCACGTCCCGGTCCGACGCAGAAAGCCGCGTGACCTCCTTGCCGCCGATGAAGACGTTTCCCTCCGTGACCATCTCCAGCCCCGCGATCAGCCGCAAGGTCGTCGTCTTGCCGCACCCGGACGGTCCCAGCAGGGTCACGAGCTTGCCGCGCTCAATGCGGAAGCTGAGGTTGCGCACGGCCCGCACCTCGCCAAACGCCTTGGTCACGTTCTGAAATTCAACCGCAACTTCTGTGTTTTCCATCTCAATTCATATCGCAAGGGGGGCGGAATCCCGCCGCCCCAATTCCCGTTTGCCCACCGCCAACTGGATCAGCCCAATCGCGCCGAGCATCACTAGGATCAGCACCGACGAATAGGCGATGGCCAGCCCATAGTCGCCAAACTCCACCCGTCCGAGGATGTAGGAGGTCGCCATGTCGTAATCCGCGCTGACGAGGAAGATGACCGCGCTGATGGCCGTCATCGCCCGCACGAAGCTGAAGACGAGTGCGGCCACCAAGGCCGGACGCAACAGGGGCAACAGCACCTTCCGCAAGGTCGTGAAGGACCGCGCCCCCAACGTCAGGGAGGCTTCGTCCAGACTGGGGTCCAACTGGCTCATCGCCGCAATCCCGGCGCGGATGCCCGTGGGCATGTTCCGGAAGATGAAGCAGACCACGAGGATCACGCCCGTTCCGGTGATCTCGATGGGCGGAATGTTGAACGCGAGGATGTAGCCGACGCCGATCACGGTTCCGGGAACCGCGAAGCTGAGCATGGTCAGGAACTCGAAGGCGTCCTTGCCCCAAAACCGTTGCCGGACGAGGATGTACGCGGTCAGCAAACCCAACCCGGCGGTGAGCGGGGCGGAGATCGCCGAGATTTGCAACGTCGTCCAGAAGGAGTTCCACGCCGCGCCTTCCCACAAAAGTCCATACTGCTCGGACCAGTGCAGGGAGAATTCGGCAATGTAGTGCTTGAGCGTGAAGTTGTGCTTGTAGCCCCAGGTTTCCACAAAACCGCCGAAGAGGATCATGCCGTACACGACCAAGCTCAGCCCCACAAAAGGGAGCGCCGTCAGATAGGCTCCCCACTCCACGCGCCTGGGAAGTTGTACATGCACTCCGGAGTCGCCCTTTCCGGTCACGGTTGCGTAGGATTTCTTGCCGAGCCAGCGTCGTTGCGCATAGAACGCCGAAAGCGTGAACAGCAGCAGCACCAGCGCCAGCACCGCTGCCATGCCCTGGTCGCCCTGCGCTCCGGCAATCGCAAAGAAGATTTGCGTGGACAGCACCTCGTAGTTGCCGCCCAGCACCAAGGGGTTGCCGAAATCCGCGAGGCTTTCGATGAATCCCAGCAAAAAGGCGTTGGCGAGTCCGGGGCGCATCAACGGCAGGGAGACCGTCCAGAAGGTCTTCCAAGGCGAGGCCCGCAGGGTTTGTGCGGCTTCCTCCATCGAGGGACTGACGCCTTCCACCACACCGACCAGCACGAGGAAGGCAATCGGCGTGAAGGCCAGAATCTGTGCGATCAAGATGCCGGTCAGCCCGTAGAGCCAGCGCGAGGGCGGGATGTCGAAGGCCCACTCCAGAAAGGCGTTCACCGCTCCGGCGCGTCCGAACAGCAGGATCAGCGCGAGTCCGATCACAAAGGGAGGCGTGATGATGGGCAGCAGGGAAGCCGTGCGCACAAAACCCTTGGCCTGCATTCCGGTGCGCGTCACCAAGAGCGCAAACGCCAAGCCCAACACGGTGGTGGCGGCTCCCACCAAGACTCCCATCCAGAGCGAGTTCCACGCCACCCCGCAGTTGAACTCGCTGGTCAGGCAGGAAAGCCCCCAGATGTTCGGTGAGGTGATTTTTTCGAGGAACAAGGAAAAGGCGTACTGGCCCTCGTCATCCTGAACCGCGTTGATGAGGATGCGCCCGACCGGAAAGAAGACAAAGGCGGCAACCAAGGTAATGGTCAGGCCAATGGACCCGCAGACAAAGACATCCCCCTTGATCGCCCCCCGCGCCGCCAGCCCCTGTGTGAACAGGAACAGGAAGCCGCCGCAGACGAGCAAGGCTCCGTAGCCCATGCCGATCTGTGTCTGCTCGGTGGGTCCAAAGAGGGTGCCAAGGAACTCCCAGCCCCAACCGTGCAGACCGAGCACGAAGCCCTGCCCCAAAGTGTAGGCAAAACCAAAACCTCCACCGAACAACAAGGCGGCGGCGTACCGGGGATCCGTCCGGTCCCACACCAGAGCGGGCAAGGGCACCAGCAACGCCAACGCCACCGGCCAAAGCCACCAGCGCTGGTGCATCGTGATTTGCAGGATTCCCGGAGAATACTCGTCAAAGGTCGGATAGCCGTCCGTGACCCAGATGAAGCTCCAGAAGCCGTCGTAGGCCGCATGCCAGGGCAGGACGAGAAATCCCACCCACGCAATGCCCAGCCAGAGCTTCAGGGAAAGATGGTCTGTGCTGAAAATCCCCGGAAACCCGCGAGGGGCTTCCGGGGCAAGGGCGGGTGCGCTCACCGAGGCAGAACCTTCACCTCAGCGTCCCACTTCTTCAGCAGGCGGGTGCGCTCAGCCTTGGAACCATACAAGGCGTGGTTGTAGTCAATCAGCTTGATGCTGCTGACATCCGGTGCCTCCGGAGGGCTGACTGCATTCTTGTTGGACGGAACCTGATAAGATTTCACCTGTGCGGACATGCTCTGCACATCCGCCGTGAGTGCAAAATCAATAAACTTCTTGGCGCTTTCCAGGTTTCGAGCACCCTTGATGATGCTCGCCGAGCCGATCTCGTAGCCGGTGCCCTCACACGGCGAAACCGCCTCGATCGGGAAGCCCTTCGTGGCCTGCTTCACTGCACCATGCACAAAGACGATGCCAATGGTGATCTCGCCTCGCGCCGACGCCTTGATCCCGGCGGACCCGGACTTGGTGTACTGGCTGATGTTGCGGTGCAGGCCCTTCATGTAGTTGAAGCCGCCGTCCTCGCCAAAGAGCTGGACCATGGAGGCCAGGGTCGTGTAGGCGGTCCCGGAGGTGCTGGGATAGGCCATCATGATCTCGTCCTTGTAGGCCGAGTGCAAGAGGTCGTTCCAGCACTTGGGCTTGGGCAGCCCCTTCTTGGCGAGCAGTTCCTTGTTGTACCCGTAACCCAACGCGCCCAAGTAAATGCCCACGGTCTTGCCGCCTGTCGCCGTGTGCGGGGTTTTCGCCCAGTCGTGCAACTCGCTCAACTTCGGCGAGGTGTACGCTTGCGACAGCCCTTCCTCGGCGGCTTGCAGGTGCGGATCGCCCGTGCCGCCCCACCAGACATCGCCCTTGGGGTTGGACTTCTCAGCCCGGATTTTGGTCAGGGTTTCCCCAGAACTTGCGCGGGTCATGCTCACCCGGATGCCCGTGCGCTTCTCAAACTCTTTCTTCATGAGCTCACACCACGGGATGTCCGTGCTGCAGTAGTAAGTCAGCCGTCCCGCCGCTTGGGCTGGAAGGGCCACCGCCGCCAGCAGCGCGGCCAACAGGGTCATTCGTAACAGGGTTCTCATTTCACCTCTCTCAAGGAAGGTTTCACAAAATCCCAACCCAAACACGATGGGTCGGGGGAAGCCTAACGGTTTAGGCGGTTGAATTGCGAATGTCAATTTTTTTTTCAAAAACATGCCGCTCATCCTTGCAGGCCCGTGCCGCAAATTTTTTCTTGACATTCCCTGAAATCGGAGTAGTGTGGGGCGGA
>CAZQXS010000172.1:0-5723 GCA_964597275.1 uncultured Pseudomonadota bacterium
CTGACATGACCAACATCACCTGCATTGGCGCAGGCTACGTCGGCGGTCCCACGATGGCCGCCATCGCCCGGCACTGCCCAGAACACACCGTCACCGTGGTGGACCTCAACCAGAACCGCATCAACCGCTGGAACACGGACGAGCTGCCGATCTACGAACCCGGACTGCTGGAGGTCGTGCAGGAGGCACGGGGGCGCAACCTCTTTTTCAGCACGGACATCCCGCAGGCGATTGCCGAGGCGGACATCCTGTTCGTGTCCGTGAACACTCCAACCAAGACGTTTGGCGAGGGGGCCGGACGTGCGGCGGATCTCCAGTTTTGGGAAAAAACGGCGCGGGACATTTTGCAGCACGCCCGCCGTCCGGAGGTCGTCGTTGTTGAAAAAAGCACCCTGCCCGTGCGCACCGCCGAGGCGATGGCCCGCATCCTCCAGCAGGGGCAGTCGGAAACCCGCTTCGAGGTCGTCTCCAATCCAGAGTTTCTCGCAGAGGGCACGGCGATGGCCGACCTCGCCAACCCGGATCGCGTTCTCATCGGCGGGGCGGAAACCACATCCGGACGCAAGGCTGCAGAACAAGTCGCCGACCTTTACGCGCACTGGGTGCCCCGCGAGCGCATCTTGCTCACGAACGTCTGGAGCAGCGAACTCTCCAAGCTCGTCGCCAACGCCATGCTGGCGCAGCGCGTGTCCTCGGTCAATTCGATTTCCGCGCTTTGCGAGCGCACCGAGGCCGACATCTCGGAAATCTCCCGCGCCATTGGTGCGGATTCCCGGATCGGCCCGAAGTTCCTGGAGGCGAGCATCGGCTTTGGCGGCTCGTGTTTCCGCAAGGACATCCTGCACCTCGCCTACCTCTGCGAACACTACGGACTTCCGGAGGTGGCGGCCTACTGGGAAAGCGTGGTGCGCCTCAATGAGTGGCAGACCGAGCGTTTCTTCCGCAAAATCCTCGCGGCGCAATTCAACACGCTTGCCGGAAAGCACATCGCCCTCCTCGGCTTCGCCTTCAAGCCGGACACCGGAGACACGCGGGACTCTCCGGCGATTCCGCTTTGCGAACGGCTCCTGCACGAAAAAGCCAGTGTGCGCATCCACGACCCCCAAGCACTGGAAAATGCGCGGGACGACCTCAAGCATCTGGACGGAGACGTCGTCTTCTGCGATGATGCGTATGAGGCCGCCGACGGCGCACATGCCATCGCGCTGGTCACGCAGTGGCAGGAGTACCACGAGCTTGAGTTCTCCCGCATCCTGAACAGCATGCAACGCCCGGCGTTTCTGTTTGACGGACGCAACCACCTTGACCACCAGCGGCTTTACGAATTGGGATTCAACGTGTTCCCCATCGGCAAGCCCGCACTGGAGCATCACTAACCCTGAGCTTTTCAATCCCAACCCACGTTTCCCATGAACACTTTCGAGGAGAATCTCCAATCCATCCCGCAGGCCGACCAAACGGTGTTGCTGCGGCTTTACAACGCCAAGGACGAACTCGTTGCCCTCATGCCCAACCTCCCCGGAAGGGGCGGGCCGCTACGGGTGTTCCAGCACATCGCCGATTCGCAAGGGCGCATTGATTCTTCGGCGGCAAAGGAGGGACTGCGCCTCTTCGGAGAGTACATCGAACTGGCCCGCCAGCATCCGGGACGGCATCAGAAAATCGAGCTGCTGCTGAACCTGAAATCCAACGAGGGACTGCGGATCGAGGCCGTGGAGGCTCCCTCCGCCAACCTGCTGGGATCCATCGCGCAGCGCAAAGCCTCGCGGGAGGAATGCGACGCCTTCATTGACCTGCTGAGTGCCGGAAAGGTCCGGGCCGCCGAAAAGGTCAATGGCGTTTGGGAGCCGCAAACCTACACGATTGACGGAGTGCTAAACTACTTTGGCACCCACCCCAACGAGATGATGGAGGGCGGCTATTGGGACAAGGTTCCCCTGAAAACCGCCAACTACACCGCCGAGCGGTTCGAGCGCGAGGGTGTGCGCTACGCACCGGGCAGCATGGTGCGCACCGGAGCGTACATCGGCCCGCAGACGGTGGTGATGAACCTGGCGTTTGTCAACATCGGCGCCCACGTCACGGGCTATGGTTGCATGATTGACGGCGGGGTTCGCGTCGCCTCCTGCGCCCAAGTCGGCAAAGGGGTCAAGCTCGGCGGAGGTTCCGGCATCGAGGGCATTCTCGAACCCGCCGGACGGCTCGCCTCGATCATCGAGGACAATGCCAAGATCGGCGCGATGTGCGAGATTTGCGGCATCGTCGGCGAAGGCTCGATTGTCGCCAGCGGCGTGGTGATGGCCTCCGGGAAGCGCATCTTCGATGAGGACACGGGCGAGGCGGTCCCGCCACTCGAATGCGTGGTGGGCGAAGAGACCTTCCTCGTCCCGGTGATTCCCCCTTACCGACTCGCCGTGGGCGGTTCGCTGCCGAGCAAGAAGGGCACCCATCACACCGACGCCATCATTCTCAAGGCCGGAGACCTGCGGGACTCCGCCACCATGCGGCATTTCAAGAAACAGGGCATCCTTTACGGCTGAACCCATCCGGAGCCTCTCATGGAACCGATCACTGCGGAAACCACGACCCAACGACCGTCCCGACCGCCTGCCCCCCCTCCTGCTTCCAGCAGGGCGGCGGGCTACGACGAGGACTTCTGCCTCTGGGCCGAACACCAAGCCAAGCTGCTGCGCGAGGGGGCGTTGCGGCAGCTAGACCTTCCACACTTGATCGAAGAGGTTGAGGACATGGGAATCAGCCAAAAACATGCAATTGTCAACAACCTTGTGGTCGTGGTGATGCACCTCCTGAAATATCAATTTCAGCCGAAACGAAGAAGCCGCAGTTGGCGTCTCAGCATCTTGGAGCATCGCAGGCGCATCAAGAGACGCATCGCGGACAGCCCAAGCCTGCTGCGCTATGCGGGGCAACAATTCGATGACGTTTACAAGGATGCACGGAAAGAAGCCTCTGTGGAAACCGGACTGAAGCTGTCCCGCTTTCCGGAGCAGTGTCCGTGGACCTTGGAGCAGGTGCTGGATCAAGAGTTCCTGCCCAAATAAGCCGCCCATGTCCACGATACTGGAACGCGCCCGTGCCACCCTCCGAACGGAGATCGCAGGGCTGGAGGAACTGGAGGCGCGGCTGGGGCCAGAGCTGGAGCAGGCCGTTGCACGGCTCCATGCCTGTGCCGGAAAAGTCGTGGTCGCTGGATTGGGCAAAAGCGGGCTGATCGGGCAAAAAATCGCCTCCACGCTTTCCAGCACCGGAACCCCCGCGCTCTTCCTCCATGCCGCCGACAGTGCCCACGGCGACTTGGGCATCATCATGAAGCAGGATGCCGTGATCGCTCTTTCCTACAGCGGGGAAACCGCCGAGGTGGTGCAGATGTCCGGGCACCTTCAGGCCATTGGCGCTCCGCTGATTGCCCTCACGGGAAACCCGGATTCCGCGCTCGCCCGCAGCGCGGACGTGCATCTCAACGTTGCCGTGAGCCGCGAGGCGTGTCCGCTCAACCTTGCTCCCACCGCCAGCAGCACCGCGATGTTGGCGCTGGGGGATGCGCTGGCCATGTGCCTGCTGGAGAAGCGCAACTTCCGGGAGGAGGACTTTGCGGTCTTCCATCCGGGCGGGAGCTTGGGCAAAAAGCTCACCGTTTTGGTTCAGGACGTGATGATGTCCGGCGAGCATCTGCCGCTGGTCCCGGAAACGCTGCCGATGCGCGAGGCGATGCTCACGCTCTCCCGCAAAAACCTTGGCATCGTGGTCGCGCAGGACACGGACGGCAGGGCTTCTGGCGTGTTCACGACGGGCGACCTGATGCGGCTGGTGGAGCAGCAGCAGGATTTTCTGAACGCCCCGCTGGCGCACTTCATGTCCGCCCATCCCAAAACCATTGCCCCGGACGAGTTGGCCGCCAAAGCCCTGCACCTCATGGAAACCCACTCGATCACCTGCCTCGTGGTTGCCGATCCCGAAAACCGCCCCGTGGGCATCGCGCAAATCTACCACATCCTGCGGGCGGGCGTTTACTGAGTTTGTGGTTTGGACTGTTGTTTCACCACGGAGACACAGAGGGCACAGAGCATTGTGTTTATGACATTTTTCCTCTGTGTCCTCTGTGCCTCTGTGGTGCTTTTTCACAATTTCGGATGATGGAGACAGAATGCCTGAAGTGATCATGGCCCTCGATCAGGGCACCACCAGTTCCCGCACGATCCTCTTTCGGGATTCCGGCGAAATCGTGGCCAGCGCGGGAGCGCCCCTAGAATGCCAGTATCCGCAATCGGGCTGGGTGGAGCAGCATCCGGAGGAAATCTGGAACAGCCAGAAGCAGACCATCTCCGCCGCCTTAGCGAAGGCGGAGTTGACGCTGGCCGACGTGTCGGCGCTGGGAATCACCAACCAGCGCGAGTCCACCATCGCGTGGCACCGCGAGACCGGAGAGGCGCTGGGTCCGGCCATCAACTGGCAGTGCCGCCGCACCGCCGATTTCTGCGCGGAACTCCGGCAGGAGGGCTTTGACGAGGTGCTGCGCCGCAAGACCGGGCTGGTGACGGACCCCTACTTTTCGGGCACCAAAATGCGCTGGATGCTGGAAAACCTCCCAGAAGTCCGCAAACTCGCGGATTCCGGCAAGCTCTGCTTCGGCACGGTGGACAGTTGGCTGGTCTGGAAACTGACCGGGGGCCGCGTCCACGCCGTGGACATCAGCAACGCTTCCCGCACCCTCGTCTTCAACATCAACACCTGCGCATGGGATGACGAAATCCTCGCCCGCTTCGGCATTCCCCGTGAAACGCTCCCGGAGGTGCGGCCCTCCAGCGGAGTGCTGGCCGAGGTGGATTCTCGTCTGTTTGGAGGCTCCGCCCCCATCGCGGGAATCGCGGGGGATCAGCAGGCCGCGCTGTTTGGGCAGGCGTGCTTTGAGCCGGGCATGGCCAAAAACACCTACGGCACCGGATGCTTCCTCATGCTCAACACCGGGAGCGAGCGCGTTTCCTCCGAGCATGGCCTGTTGACCACCATCGGCTGGCAGATCGGGGATTCTGTGACCTATGCCTTGGAAGGCGCGGTCTTCATTGCAGGGGCGCTGATCCAGTGGCTCCGCGACGGCTTGGAGTTGTTCGAGGACGCCGCGCAAACCGAAGCACTCGCCACCGCCGTTGCGGACTCCGGAGGGGTGTACGTCGTCCCTGCCTTTGTCGGCTTGGGCGCTCCGCATTGGGATCCGTATGCGCGGGGCACCATCGTTGGCCTCACCCGCGACACCCACCGAAACCACCTCGTCCGTGCCAGTCTGGAGGCCATCGCCTTCCAGTCCGCCGAGGTCTTGCGCAGCATGGCCTCCGACACCGGACAGTCGCTCCACGCCCTGCGCATTGACGGCGGGGCCTCCGCAAACGCCTTCCTCTGCCAGTTTCAGGCCGACCTGCTGGGGCTTCCGGTCACGCGCCCGCAGGTGATCGAAACCACCGCGATGGGCGCGGCCTTCCTTGCCGGACTTGCCACCGGAGTCTGGAAAGACCAGCAGCAGATTCAAGCCCTCTGGCAGGAGGACCAAACCTTCTCACCACAACTGGAGCGCGGAGCCGCTAAGGCCCGCCTTGCCGAATGGACCCGTGCGGTGGAGCGGGCCAAGGGGTGGGTTCCTGCCGGGCTGTAGAGAGTCACACCTCCAGGGCCATCAGGGTGAGGTCGTCGCGGCGGGTGTGCGTCCCCTG
>CAZQXS010000173.1:0-5719 GCA_964597275.1 uncultured Pseudomonadota bacterium
CGCTGTCGTGCTGGCAGCAGCCCATCCAGTGCGAGCCGCTGGAGGGCGGGATCACCAACCGCAACTTCCGGGTGACGCATGGCGACGAGACCCTGTTCGTGCGCTTGGGCGAGGACATCCCGGTTCACGGGGTGTACCGCTTCAACGAACTCGCTGCCAGCCGCGCCGCCCACGCCGCCGGACTTTCCCCGGAGGTTGTCCATGCCGAACCGGGAGTACTCGTGCTGCGCTTCATCATGGGCAAGACGCTGGAGGCCGAGGACGTGCGGAATCCCGATCGGCTCGACGCCCTCGTCCGCCTGCTGAAAACCTGCCACCACGAAATGCCCCGGCACCTGCCCGGAACCGCACTCACCTTCTGGGTGTTTCAAGTGATCCGGGGATACGCCAAGACCTTGCGCGAGGGCGACAGCCGCATGGCACCGGAACTGCCACGTTTCCTGAAAATCAACACCGAGTTGGAGCGCACCGTTGGCCCCATCGAGTTGGTGTTCGGGCACAATGATTTGCTCGCGGGCAATTTCATTGACGACGGCCAGCGGCTCTGGCTGATTGATTGGGACTACGCCGGATTCAACAGCCCGCTCTTTGACCTTGCCAACCTTGCCTCCAACAACGAGTTTCCGGAAAGGCAGGAGCGCGCCCTGCTGGAAGCGTATTTCGGACAGCCTGCCGATCAGGATTTGTGGCGACGCTACCACGCGATGAAATGCGCCTCCCTGCTTCGGGAGACGATGTGGAGCATGGTTTCGGAACTCCACTCCGAACTGGACTTCGATTTCGTGCAGTACACCACCGAGAACTTGGACCGCTTTGAGCAGGCCCATGCCGATTTTCGGAAAAACCATTCGTGACAGCTTCGGCACCCAAAAATGAGTTCGTGTTGAGCATGTCGAAGTGCGAACGCCTGTGTCCCTTTTATCCTTCGACAAGCTCAGGACGAACGGGACACATTGTGAGCCACCCAAGACCCAAGACCCTGCGAAGCAACGAGCCAAACCCTTGGAAGCAACGGGCCAAATCCGTGAAAATCAGCGACCATCATCTTTTTCCTGAATGACCATGACCACCCCTATTCCCAACCACGCCCAGCATGTCATCATCGGCGGCGGCATCATCGGATGCAGCGTCGCCTACCACCTTGCAAAGGAAGGCGCACAGGAGGTGGTGTTGCTGGAGCGCGGACAGCTCACCTGTGGCAGCACCTTCCACGCCGCCGGACTCGTGGGGCAACTGCGCAGTTCCGCTAACATCACACGGCTGCTCAAGCACAGCGTGGACCTCTACCGCACCATCGAATCCGAAACCGGACAGGCCACGGGCTGGAAGATGAACGGCGGGCTGCGGCTCGCCTGCTCAGAGGAACGCTGGACCGAACTCAAGCGGCAGGCGACCACCGCCCACAGCTTTGGACTGGAGATGGAACTGCTCACCCCGGAAGCCGCCCAAAAGCTCTGGCCGCTGATGACCACTGACGATTTGGTGGGAGCCGCTTTCCTGCCCACTGACGGCCAGGCGAATCCCTCCGACATCACGCAAGCCCTCGCCAAGGGTGCCCGGAATCGCGGGGTGCGGATCATCGAGGGCGTCACCGTCACGGGCATTCGCGTGGAAAACGGACGGGTCGCTGCCGTGCAAACCCACGATGGGGAAATCCGCTGCGAAACCGTCATCAACTGCGGGGGGCAGTGGGCCAAGCAGATTGGACGCATGGCGGACGTGACGGTGCCCTTGCAGTCGGTGCAGCATCAGTATCTGATCACCGAGCCGATTGAGAGCGTGACCCCGGATTTGCCGACCCTGCGCGACCCCGACCGCCTCACCTACTGGAAGGAGGACGTGGGCGGCTTGTGCATGGGCGGCTACGAGCCGAATCCGATCCCTTGGGCGCTGGACGGCATTCCAGAGGATTTCACCTTCCGGCTGCTTCCGGAAAACTGGGAGCATTTCGAGCAGCTCATGCAACCTGCGGCGCAACGGGTTCCTGCCTTTGAGCAGGCGGGCATCCGCCAGTTCATCAACGGCCCAGAGTCCTTCACGCCGGACGGCAACTTCATGCTCGGCGAAGCCCCGGAGTTGCGGAATTTTTTCGTGGGTGCTGGATTCAACGCCTTTGGCATCGCCTCGGCAGGCGGAGCAGGCAAGGCGCTCGCGGAGTGGGTGCTGGCCGGGGAACCGCCGATGGATTTGTGGGTGGTGGACCTGCGGCGTTTCAGCACGGTGCATCGAGACGAAGCATGGGTCCGGAACCGCACCCTCGAACTCTACGGCAAGCACTACACGCTCAGTTGGCCGCACGAGGAACACGCCAGCGGACGCCCGAACCTGACTTCAACCCTCTACGACACGCTCAAGTCGCAGGGGGCGTGCTTCGGATCCAAGCTCGGCTGGGAGCGCCCCAACTGGTTCGCGCCTCCCGGAGTGCCTCCGCAGGACGTGTATTCCTACGGACGGCAGAACTGGTTCCCGCACGTTGGCGAGGAACACCGGGCCATCCGTGAGCGCGTTGGGGTGATTGACCAAAGCTCCTTCGCCAAGTTCCGGGTGCATGGCCCCGATGCGGAATCCGCGCTCTCCCGGATTTGCGCCAACCGCATCGCCAAGCCCCCCGGCTCACTCACCTACACGCAACTGCTCAACTCACGCGGTGGCATCGAATGTGACCTGACCGTGGCGCGGTTTGCCGAAAACGAATTCTACCTCGTCACGGGCACGGGGTTCCGCACCCACGACTCCGCGTGGATTCGCAGCCAGTTCCGGCCCGACGAACGGGTGGAGTTGCAGGACATCACCGAGGACGGTGCCGTGCTGTCCTTGATGGGTCCAGCCTCCCGTGAGGTGCTGAGCCAATTGACCGACACCCCGCTGAAAAACGAACAGTTCCCATTCGGAACCTGTCAGCAACTCTCCATTGCCGGACATTCCGTGTGGGCGTTGCGCGTCACTTACGTCGGGGAGCTCGGCTGGGAACTGCACCTGCCTCGTGAAGCGGCAAAACCGGTTTACGACACCCTTTTTGAGGCCGGGACTCCCCACGGCATCGCCAATGCGGGCTACCGAGCCATCGAGTCCTTGCGACTGGAAAAGGGCTACCGCGCCTGGGGAGCCGACATCACGCCGGACAGTACCCCGCTCGAAGCAGGACTCGGTTGGGCGGTGAAGCTCAAATCCGGGGTGCCGTTCACCGGACGGGAGGCATTGCTGGCGCAGCAGCAAGCGCCACTGACGAAGCAACTGGCCGGCTTCACCGTGGAAAATCCGGAGGTGGTGCTGTTGGGACGAGAGTCCATTTTTCGCAATGGCGAACTTGTGGGCTGGCTGACCAGCGGAGGATGGGGTTATACTGTTGGGCAGAACATCGGCTATGGCTACGTCCGCAATTCCGCAGGCGTGACCGCCGAACTCCTCACGTCCGGTAACTACGAGTTGGAAGTGGCCTGCGAACGCATTCCCTGCACCCTGCACCTGAAGCCCCTGTACGACCCCGGAATGCAGCGCATCCGCAGTTGATGCCCGATTCCACCTCCACAGGAGCAGCAGCCCATCGGTCTCTTCCTCATCCGACCCTGCTGCGCGGCGCCCTCTACGCGCTGGGTTGCGCGGTCACTTTCGGGGTGATCACTTCGCTGGCGAAGTTCGCCTACGATCACGGAACCTCGCCGCAAACCGTCGTCTGGAGCCGCATCCTCGCCGCCGCCGTGCTGATGGGCGGATGGCACTGGCTGGCTTCCCGCAAGCGAAAATCACTCAACGCCCCCCCTCGTTCCGAAAAAGCCTCGGTCACGGTTCCGGTGTTGGTGGTTGCCGTTTCGGTTGCGGTGATGAGCCTCGGCTACCTTGGCTCGGTGTACTTCATTCCGGTGAGCCTCAGCGTCCTGCTGTTTTTCACGTTCCCGTTCGTGGTCCTCACCCTCAACTACCTCATTGACCGGGAGCGCGTTTCGCTTCCGCAGTTGCTGGCCTTTGTGGTGGCGTTCGGAGGATTGACGCTGGCGTTGGGGCCGTCGTGGGAAGTCCTCGACTGGCGTGGTGTGGTGCTCGTGTTGGTGGGAGCTGTGGGGGCCGCGACCATGATCATGGGCAGCGAGCGGGCCTTGCGGCAGATCTCGATGCCGTCTCTGGGAATGCTCTCCAACGCCGGAGGTGCGGTGATCGCCGGAGTGGTGGTTTTCGTGATGGGCGCGTTCGCCCTGCCCGAAACCGCCATCGGCTGGCTGGGCTTTGCCGGAGTCTGCGTGTTTTACCTCGCCGGGCAATTGTTCCTCTACGCCGCCGCTCACACCATCGGCTCGGCCAAAACCAGCATGTTCCTCAACCTTGAGCCGCTGGTCTCCATGTTCACCGCCGTCCTCCTGCTTGGAGAGCAGCTTTCCGCAATGCAGTACCTCGGCAGCGCCTTCGTTCTGGGTGCGATGGCCTTTGCCAGCCGACCCGCTGCCGAATAATCCGATCTTCTCTCAAATGTCCATGCTCAACCCCAACGTCCTCGCTGTTGAAGAACCGCCCATCGCCGAAGCCCAAGGCTGGGTGTCCGCATGCGAATTCGCTCCGGAGCGCCCCCTGATTGACCTCGCGCAAGCCCTGCCCGGCTATCCTGCGGAAGTCGGCCTGCGGGCGCATCTCAAGGAACTGCTCGACTCCCCTGCACTTGGCAGCTACACGGACATTGCCGGACTCCCGGAATTGCGAACTGCGTTTGCCCGTGACCTGAACCGGGCGTATCAGTCGGAAGTGCAAGCCGAGGAGGTGTTCATCGCGGCGGGTTGCAATCAGGCGTTCTTCCTCGCCATGCTCACGCTGGCGGCGCCCGGAACCGAGGTGATCCTGCCCAGCCCGTACTACTTCAACCACAAGATGACGCTGGAGATGCTGGGCATCCGCCCCGTCCTGCTTCCGTGTCATCTGGAAAACGGGATGCTTCCCGACCCGCAGGAGGTCGTCTCGCTGATCACGCCCAACACGCGGGCGCTGGTGCTGGTCACGCCCAACAACCCCACGGGCGTGGTCTATCCCCCGGAATTGCTGGACGAGTTGTTTGAACTTGCGCAAACCCACGGGCTACCCTTGGTCGTGGACGAAACCTACCGTGATTTCCTGCCCGGCGAAAATCCGGTGGCGCATTCCCTCTTCAACCGGAATTGGCAGGGCACGCTGGTGCAGCTCTACAGCTTCTCCAAGGCGTTCGCGCTGGCCGGCTATCGCATCGGAGCGATCACCGCTTCAGCGGACCTGTTGGAGCAAATCGCCAAGGTCATGGACTGCGCCGCCATCTGCGCCTCGCACCTGAGCCAGCGGGCCGTGTTGTACGGACTCCAGCATCTTGACGACTGGCGTGAACAGAACCGAGTTGCGCTGAACACCCGCGCCCAAGCCTTCCAAGACGCGCTGGAGTCGGCGCAAAGCGGTTATCGGCTGGCGACCCTCGGCCCGTACTTCGCCTACCTCCAGCACCCGCACTCCGGCCAAACCTCCACCGAGGTCGCCAAGCACCTCGTCGAAAACGCCGCGCTGCTCACCCTGCCGGGCAGCATGTTTGGTCCGGAGCAGGAGGATTATTTGCGCATCGCCTTTTCCAACGTGGGGCAGGAGGTGTTGCTGGAGGTCGCGTCGCGCTTGGCAAGGTTCGGCTGAACTCCCTCCCCTAACGGAGAGGGTAGGGGTTTAGGCTGTAGGGGTTTAGGCTGTAGGGGTTTCGGCTGTAGGGGTTTAGGCTGTAGGC
>CAZQXS010000174.1:0-5696 GCA_964597275.1 uncultured Pseudomonadota bacterium
GGCAAGCCGGTGATTGCAACTAATCTGGGAGGGCAGGCGGAAATTGTGATCGACAATTACGTGGGGTTGCACTGTCTGCCTAAGAACCCGCAATCCATTGCTGAGAAAATCGATCTGCTGTACGAAAATCCGGAGTTGTACAATCGGCTTTCAAGGAATGCGTTAGAATATTCAAAAAAATTCAGCTACGAAAAATTCAGAAGCCAAATCTTAGAAGTCTTTGATTCTGTGATGAAAAAGTAGGCGTGTGCAGGTATTACAGGTCAACAAAGCGTTTGCTCCCCACATTGGCGGGGTGGAGCAGGTGGTTCAGGATATTGTTGAGAACCTTTCAAGAAAAATCACCTCAGCTGTTCTGGTCTGTCAAATACCTAAGGGGGATAGAACGGAGGAAGAGGCGGAAGGTTGCACTGTTATTCGTTGTCACACTCTCTTCACGTATCGATCACTGCCGATTTCCCTGAGCTTTTTTGGAGAGTTTCTCCGGCGGGCGAAGTCTCATGACCTGCTCCACCTGCACGAACCCTTTCCTCTGGGGAGTGTGATTGCATGGAGTCTCAACAAAAAGCTCCCCTTGGTGGTCACATGGCACAGTGACATTGTCCGGCAGAGGTTGCTGAAGTGGTTGGTGGTGCCCTTTCAGTACTTGGTGCTGAAAAGGGCCAATGTCATCATTGCCACCTCAGAGAACATGAAGCAACACTCCTTTGTGCGGAAGTTCCGTCATAAGGTGCAAGTGGTGCCACTGTCGATCAAGGAGCCGGAACCTCGTGAAACCAAGGGGCAGGGGCATTTTCTGTTTGTCGGCAGGTTTGTGTACTACAAGGGAATCTGGGATCTGCTGGAGGCCGCAAAGCTCGTCAACTACCCAATCAAGCTGGTGGGGAGTGGCCCCTTGTGGGAGGAGGTGGAAAATCAGATTACACGAGACCAACTCACCCATGTGGAACTTATCAAAGGGCCAGTGAGCGACGAGGAACTGGAACAGCACTTTGCAGAGTGCGGCGTGTTTGTGTTTCCCTCAAACGCAGAATCGGAGGCCTTTGGGCTGGTGCAACTCCAAGCGATGGCCGCAGGTAAGCCGGTGATCAACACATGGCTGAAAACAGGAGTTCCCGAAGTGAGCCTTGACGGGGAAACCGGAATCACCGTGAATCCCAACGCCCCACAAGAACTGGCTGAAGCCATGCGGACGTTGTACGAGAATCCGGAGATGAGGCAGCAATTGGGGCGCAACGCCCGTGAGCGTGTCAAAAAACACTTTGTGCATTCCGTCACCATCCCGAAAATCGAAGCAATCTACCAAAGTCTAGTGGCATGAACCTCTTGATCGGAGGTTCCGGTTTCATCGGCACCCGCCTTGCCCAACTCCTTCCTGCCGGGCAATTCCACCTCCTTGACCAGCAACCCAGTTCAGCACTCCCGGATCAGGTGCATCTCTGCGATGTCCGGCAACCTGAGTCGTTTGCAGAAAAGTTGACCGGAGCCGAAGCGGTGATTTTGCTCGCTGCCGAGCATCAGGATGACGTGTCTCCGGTTTCCCTGTACTACGAGGTGAACGTGCAGGGCGCACGGAACGTTGTGGAGGCGATGCGCCAGCATGACGTGCGGCGGCTCATCTTCACCAGCACGGTGGCGGTGTACGGACTCAACCGGGACCGACCGCAGGAGTCCGATGAGGTCCATCCGTTCGGTGACTACGGCCAGAGCAAGTGGGAAGCTGAAGAGGTTCTGCGGGCGTGGTGGCAGGAGGCTCCGAACGAGCGCGAATTGGTGATCGTGCGGCCCTGCGTGGTCTTCGGGGAGGACAACCGGGGCAACGTGTTTAACCTGTTGCAACAAATCGCTTCCGGGAAATTCCTGATGATCGGCAACGGGGAAAACCGCAAGTCCTTGGCCTACGTTGGCAATGTCGCAGTGTTTCTCAAGCACCTGCTGGACCATCCCAAATCGGGCTATCGGCTTTACAATTATGTGGATCAGCCCGACTTTAACATGAACGAGTTGGTCCGTCTGGCACACACGGAATTGAGGAGAGGGGGAGCCTCCAGCGCGGGCATGGCTCGCATCCCGTACTGGCTGGGGATGCTGGGCGGTTATGGCTTTGATGCGCTGGCCAAGCTTTCTGGACGCAAGCTACCGATCAGTTCGGTGCGTGTGAAGAAGTTCTGCGCGACTACGCAGTTTGCCGCCGAGAAGCTTCAGGAGACCGGATTCGTGCCGTCCTTCACCTTGGCAGAAGGCTTGGCCCGCACCCTTCGGCATGAGTTTGACTCCGAATCTTCAGCGACCGAAGCCACAGTGATGTAGCCCGGTCCCTTTCCGCACCGCCACCTTCCTTGTTGGACACTCCAGTCCATTCTCACCCTCCTTCCTCTCCATCACGCCCCGTCCTGCCTTTCCCGTTTCCCAATCCTCCAGAAACTCTCATGCGTGAACAGGCTTCCGACTCCCGGAAAATGATGCAACAATGCTGTTTTGTGGCAATCGGTGCCCCCTCCTGATGCACCTAGGCCATCCGTTTTTCAACACAGAACCGGAGATGGAGAAAACATGACCGAAGCATTCAAGTACCGTTCGCAACACTGGTATGGCAAGGCGGACAAGGACGGCTTTGCACACCGGAGTTGGATGAAGAACCAAGGGATGCCGGCGGATGCGTTCGATGGGCGTCCGGTGATCGGCATCTGCAACACATGGTCGGAGTTCACCCCGTGCAATGCGCACTTTCAGACGATCGCGGATCGTGTGCGGCGCGGGGTGCTGGAAGCCGGAGGATTGCCACTGGAGTTTCCGGTCACGTCACTCGGCGAGATCAACCTGCGGCCCACCGCGATGCTGTTCCGCAACCTTGCAGCGATGGACGTGGAGGAGTCCATTCGGGCGAACCCGATTGACGGGGTGGTGCTGCTCACGGGTTGCGACAAGACCACCCCTGCGTTGCTGATGGGCGCGGCGAGCTGTGACATTCCGGCGATTCTCGTGTCCGGAGGGCCAATGCTCAACGGCAAGTACCGAGGCACCGACATCGGTTCCGGCACGAATGTCTGGAAGTTCTCCGAGATGGTCAAATCCGGGGAGATGACGATGGACGAGTTCATGGATGCCGAAGCCGGGATGAGCCGCAGTCCGGGGCACTGCATGACGATGGGCACGGCCTCGACGATGGCCAGCATGGCGGAAGCCCTCGGCATCGCGTTGCCGCACAATGCCGCGATTCCAGCAGTAGATTCGCGCCGCAACGTCAACGCCCAGCTTTCCGGACGGCGCGTTGTGGACCTTGTGAAGGAGGAGATCAAGATTTCGCAGATCCTCACGAAATCCGCATTTGAAAACGCTATCCGCACCAACGGTGCCATCGGTGGCTCGACCAATGCCGTGATCCACTTGATTGCGGTGGCGCGTCGGCTTGGGGTGGACCTCAGCTTGGATGACTGGGATCGGCTGGGGCGCGACGTGCCGACCATCGTGGACCTGATGCCGTCCGGGCGTTTCCTGATGGAAGATTTTTACTACGCAGGGGGGCTGCCGACCGTGCTGCGGACTTTGGGAGAAACAGGCCAACTGCACAAGGACGTGGTGACGGTGAACGGCAAGACGATTTGGGAAAACGTCAAGGATGCGCCCAACCACAATCCGGAGGTGATCCGCAGCACAGACAATCCGCTCACCGCCAGCGGCGGCATTGCGGTGCTGCGCGGCAACCTTGCGCCACGCGGAGCCGTGATCAAGCCCTCGGCCTCCTCGGAACACTTGATGTCGCACCGGGGCCGGGCGGTGGTCTTTGAGGACATCGAGGACTACAAAGCCCGCATTGAGGATCCAGACCTCGACATTGACGAAACCTGCGTGATGGTATTGAAGAACTGCGGGCCGAAGGGCTATCCGGGCATGGCGGAAGTCGGCAACATGGGCCTGCCGCCGAAAGTACTGAAGAAGGGCATCACCGACATGGTGCGCATCTCGGATGCTCGCATGAGCGGCACCGCCTATGGCACGGTCGTTCTGCACACCGCCCCGGAAGCGGCGGCAGGCGGCCCCTTGGCGCTCGTGCAAAATGGCGACATGATCGAACTCGATGTGCCGAATCGGCGGTTGCACCTTGAGGTTTCCGACGAGGAACTGGAGCGCCGCCGCGCCGACTGGAAAGCTCCGGAGCCGCCCATGCCCGGAGGCTACCAGAAACTCTACTTCGAGACCGTCAATCAAGCCGATGAGGGCTGCGATCTCGATTTTCTCGTGGGCATGCGTGGCGCGGACATTCCAAGAGAATCGCATTGACGGCGACGTTCTCGCAAAATCCGCCTCCCGGAATCTTTGGAAATGGGAGCGTTGGAATCAAATGCAGGGCGGGAACGACTTGCGTTCGTGGCCGCATTCCCCTAGCTTAGACACGGTTTACTTACGTCACGATTCCTAGAAAGTCACCTGATGGACAGTTCAGCCCTTCCCATTCTTTCGCTCATTGTCTTTTCTCCGTTGCTGGGCATTGCCCTTGCGGGGGTGTTCCGCAACGCAGGAAATGGCGCACCTGCCAAGGTGGCCGCCCTGCTGAGTAGCGTCGTCACCTTCGTCCTCAGCCTCCACCTCTGGGTGAACTACGACGCGACCACGGCGGACTTGCAGTTCGTCGAGCGTGCTGAGTGGATTCCGGCTTTTGGCATCGAGTACCTCCTTGGGCTGGACGGACTCAACCTGTTCTTCCTGCTGATTGTCGCCTTCATTACACCGCTGGCACTGCTTGGGTCGTGGAACGTTTCCAAGCGCAACTGGCAGTTCCAAATCCAGATGCTGCTGCTGGAGATCGGCATGCTGGGCTGCTTTGCGGCGATTGACGTGGTGCTGTTCTACGTCTTCTTTGAGGTGACGCTGGTGCCGATGTACTTCCTGATCGGCATTTGGGGCGGGCACAATCGGCTCTACGCGTCGATGAAGTTTTTCCTCTACACCGTCGTCGGCTCCCTGCTGATGCTCGCAGCGATCATCTACACCGCAAACCTCTACCACGGTCTGCACGGGCACTGGTCCTTCAATGTCCTCGACTGGTACGGCATGGGCATTCCGGCGGAAACGCAGTACTGGCTTTTCCTCGGATTCGCCGTTGCGTTTGCGGTCAAGGTGCCGCTCTTTCCCCTGCACACCTGGCTTCCGGACGCGCACTACGAAGCCCCCACTGCCGGATCGGTCCAACTGGCGGCGGTCTTGCTGAAGCTTGGTCCCTACGGCTTCCTGCGCTTTGCCATGCCCGTGTTCCCGGCGGCGGTGTACGACTTGGCTACAGCGATGATGATCCTCTCGCTCTGCGGCATTCTCTACGGCGGACTGGTGGCGATGGTGCAGGAGCAGGTCAAGCGGCTCATTGCCTATTCCTCGGTTGCGCACATGGGTTACATCATGCTCGGCCTCTTTGCGCTCAATGAGCCGGGCATCGCCGGAAGCTGGATCCAGATGATCAACCACGCAATCGTCACCGGGGCGCTCTTCCTCACCGTCGGCATGATCTACGAGCGCACCCACACCCAGGAGATTGTGGACTACGGGGGCGTGATCCACACCATGCCCAAGTTCGCGGTCTTCCTCATTTTCTTCTCGCTGGCTTCAGTCGGGGTTCCCGGACTCAACGGCTTCGTCGGGGAGGTGCTGGCGATGATCGGGGCAGCGCAGGTCAACATCTGGTACGCGATCCTCGCTGCCGC
>CAZQXS010000175.1:0-5612 GCA_964597275.1 uncultured Pseudomonadota bacterium
CGCGGTTCTCGCGGGCTGGGTCGCCAGCACTCACTTCAGCCACGCCTTCCTGCTCGCAGGCGGACTCGCCCTGCTCGCCGTGCTGGCCTGCTTCACCGTCTCCCTGAAGGCCGCTCCGGCGATTAATTGAGACCCCTTTGCTTCAATTTCGCTCAAAGCTAAACGGCACCAAGTCCTGAAGCCGTAGGACACGGCCCGGACGTGTCCCGGTGTGCTGTCCGTCCTGCCAGACCACCCGACCGTTGACCATGACCTGCTCGATGCCGTGTGCGGGCCGGATGGGGTCGTCAAAGCTGGCGGTGTCGGCAACCGTGTCGGGATCGAAGATCACCAAATCCGCGTAGTTTCCGGGGCGCAGGGTTCCCCGCTCCTTGAGGCCGAAGCAGGCGGCGGGCAGGGAGGTCATCTTGCGCACGGCTTCCTCCAAGCTGAAAAGCCGCACCTCCCGGACGTAGTGCCCCAGCACTCGCGGAAAGGTGCCCCAGAGCCGGGGATGCGGATGCACGTCCGTGGGCAAGCCATCGGAGCCGATCATGGTCTGCGGGAATGCGAGGATGCGCCGCACGTCCTCCTCGTCCATCATGAAGAAAATCCCGCCTCCCGGCTTGAGCCGCTCGACCGCCTCCTCCTCGCTGACGCCCAAATCGGCGGCGATTTCCGCAAGCTCGCGGCCTGCCGCGTCCGGGATAGCCTCCGACCACGTCACCAGCACCTTCTGCGCTTGCAGGTGCCGGGAGGCTCCCAGCACGGTGGAACCTGCCGTGTAAGGGTAAGCGTCCAAGCCGAGGGGCTGCCCCTTGCGGGCCTGATCAATCATGGCAAGGGTTTCCGGAGAGCGTCCGTGGCTGGGAGCGCCGCTGCACTTGTGGTGCGAAATCACGACAGGCACCTCCGCCTCGGTGCCGATGGTGAAGGTTTCCCGGAGCGAGTCGGCAATCTGCTCGCCCTCGTCCCGCATGTGGGTGGTGTGCAGAGCGCCATGCTCGTGCAAGGCACGGGCGAGTTCGATGACCTCCGAAGTCGGCGCGGCGTTCGCAGGCGGATAGAAGAGTCCCGTGCTCATCCCACACGCTCCCGCCTCCAGCGACTCCTCCAGCATCCTGCGCATTTCCCGGACCTCCGTCTCCGTGGCCGGGCGGTCGTAGGTGTCCATCGTGGCAACCCGGAGCGTGGTGTGCCCGACTTGGCAGAGGGCGTTGAGTGCGGCGGGTTCGTCGTCCATCGCCTTGAGGTAATCCCCGAAGCCTCCGAAAAACTCATCCTTGTGCTTGCCAAGCAAATCGAGGGGCGGCGGCGGTCGGTGATCCACCTGCAAGGGAGCGATGCTCACCCCGCAGTTGCCTGCAACCACCGTGGTGACGCCTTGGCTGACCTTGCAACTCATCTGCGGATCGGAGAGCAGCACGCGGTCGTCGTGCGTGTGCGTGTCCACAAATCCGGGGCAGACGGCCTTGCCACCAACATCCACTTCCCGGCTGGCGGTCAGGTCGCCCACTTCCCCGATGGCAAGCAAGCGGTCGTCACAGATGGCGACATCGCCGTGTTGAGAAGGGGCACCCGTGCCATCAATCAGTCGGGCATTGCGAAGGATGAGGTCGGCGTGTTGGGCTTGAGGCATGGTCGAGTCTATCACGAAAAGAGGAATGGGCCGAAACGGGCACGGCCCCAAAGAACAATCCCTTGTACGGTATCGGCTTTGACGACGAGGGCCAAGCAAAGAATCCACAGGCACCCCGCAGGCTCCCGCCTTGGAACATCTCGAAAAGGGTGGTAGGTTTGAAGGCAAGTGAGCATGACAATGGCGGACACCACACAAAAAGGCGAAGAGTTTCGGGCAGATCGGCGGCGCAACCGTCCGTTGCCTCCGGAGATAGTGCGGGAGCTGACCCAGCTTGATCCGTGGCGTTCGTCTCTGGCAATCCTCAAGACGCTGGCCGCAACCGCCGTGGTGGTGGGCGTGGCCGGAACTTTCTGGACGTGGTGGGCGGTGCTTCCCGCCATTCTGGTGATCGGCGGCTTGCAGCACGCGCTCTTCGTACTGGCCCACGATTCCGCGCACTATCGGCTTTTTGAGAACCGGAAGCTGAACGACCTCATCGGGCGGGCCTTGGCGATTCCGGCGGGAATTTCGCTGTACTCCTACCGCGTGATCCACCGACTGCATCACAACCACCTCTACACCAAGCTCGATCCCGACATGCCCCTTCAGGGCGGCTATCCGCGTGGGCGGGCCTACCTGTTGCGAAAATTGGCGAAGGATGTGGCTGGACTGACCGCATTCAAGACCTACGCCTACTTCTTCGGCAATCCTGCGATCAACGACGAGGTGGGGCAGGTCAAGCGTCCGCTGGACGACACCTCCCCGGAACTGCGCCAAGCCGCTCGTCAGGACCGCTGGCTGGTGGTCGGCTTCCACCTTGGTGCCCCCTTGATTGCCTTCAGTGCCGGAGTGGGCTGGCAGTACCTCGTGCTGTGGGCGGTGCCGCTGTTGACGGTGGTGCAGGCCATTCTGCGCCTGCGGGCGGTCTGCGAACACGGAGCCGTGACCGATGCCGAATCGCCGCTCACCGCCGCCCGCACCAATCTGGTTCCGGGCTGGCTGGCGTGGTGGTTCTTCCCGCATCATGTTTACTACCACATCGAACACCACCTCTATCCTTCGATCCCGCACTACCGCCTGCCACAAGCCCATACGGAACTCCAGCAGCGCGGCTGGCTGGCAGAGGCGGAAGTTCGTCAACTGCCCGACACCCTGCGGCTGGTCTCCGCCGAACCGCAAGCCTGAACCGTTTCGCTGAAATTTGCCCCCGTATGGCTCCCGAAAAAACCGTCCGCACCATGTGCCCGATGAACTGCCACCCCACGCTGTGCGGGATGCAGGTCACGATCAAGGGGGAGGAACTGCTCAAGGTCACGGGCGATCCGGACCACCCAGACAGTCGCGGCTTTCTGTGTTTACGCGGAAGGGCTTCGCAGGAAATCATCGGCAACCCCAAGCGCCTGCTCCAGCCGTTGCTCCGCAGCCAACGGGGGACGGACACCTGGCAATCGGTCAGTTGGGACGAGGCCATGGACCGCATCACCACCAAGCTCAAGGCCATTGCCCCGGAGGAGTTCGGAATCTGGCTGGGGCACGGCGACGCGGCCACCAACTACGGCACTCGGCTGGGGGGTTTGCTCTCGCGGCGGTTTGCCCACCTTTACGGGGCACAGTGGTGGCACCCCGCCATGATCTGCTGGGGGCTGGGCGGCTTTGGGCTGGGCTTGACCGGAGTGCTGGAGGTCCACACGAAGGAAGACCTCTCTGCCCACTCCGATCTGATCATTCTGTGGGGTTCCAACATCGCCAGCCAGCCCAACACGGCCCCGCACCTCAAGGACGCCCAAAAGCGCGGTGCCCGCATCATCCTGATCGACATCCGAGACTCTGAAGCGAAATCGCTGGCCGATCAGGTGATCCGCATCAAGCCCGGAACCGATGCCGCACTCGCGCTCAGTCTGATGCACGTCCTCATTGGGGAAAACTGGGTGGACCATGACCACGTTGCCCAGCACACGATTGGGTTCGAGGCGCTGCAAGCACACGTTCGGCCCTTCACTCCGGAGTGGGGCGCGGAGCAAACAGGAATCACCGCCGGAACCATCCATGCCCTAGCGCAAGAGTACGCTGCGACTCGCCGGGCGATGATCCTGCTCGGCGGCAGTTCCATGCACAAAAGCAAAAACGGCTGGCAAGCGGCTCGTGCGGTGGCCTGCCTGCCTGCATTGACGGGCAAGCTGGGGATTCCGGGAGGCGGACTGGGACCGCGCCACGGAGCCTCGTCCCACGGTCAGGCGCTCAACTCGATCCTGCCGGAACAGGGCAACGCCTGCAAAACCGTGATCCCCAACCAGATGTCCGCCATGACCGAGGCGTTCTGCGAGGGCAAGATCAAGGCGCTGCTGCTCTCCGGCACCAACATGCGCTCCTCGTTTGCCGATACAGAACGGCTGGCAAAAGGGCTGGAGAAGGTGGACCTCATCGTCTGCCATGACCTGTTTGCCAACGACACCATCCGGGAGTTTGCCGACATCGTCCTGCCGGCGACCGCATGGCTGGAGCAGCTCGGCTGCAAGATGACCCACACGCATCTCTACCTGATGGATCACTTCCTCCCGGCCCCCGGAGACACGCACTCCCTCAGCGGATTGCTACAGGACTTGTCGAGACGGCTTGGCGTGGCCGATTTCTTTCCGTGGGATTCGGACGAGGGCATGATCAATTCGGTGATCAACCACCCCTCCACCCATCACGCGACCGTCGCCGACCTGCGGGCGGACGGAGGGAAACGCGCCCTGCGCATCTCCCATCACGCCTACCCGGACCACCGCTACCCCACGCCTTCCGGAAAGGTGGAGTTCTACTCTGAGCAAGCCAAAGCCCTTGGCCTGCCACCCCTCCCCGTTTACGAACCCCTTGCAGAGTCCAAGGCCCACTCCCTGATCTTCCGACAAGGCCGCACGCTTTCCCACTTCCACAGCTTTTACGATCACGGCCAAGCCCTGCCCTCCCTGAAAAAACACAACCGCCAGCCCGCCCTTTGGCTGGCTCCAGCAGATGCCAAAATCCGGGGAATCGCCGATCAAGAGGCCATTCGCATTTTCAACGAGCGCGGAAGTTTCGAGGCCGAGGCCCACGTCACCGACAAAATCCCGCCCGGAACCGTGTGGATGCATGATGGCTGGGCAGGCATCAACCGCCTGACCTCCGGCGCCGCCTCCCTTCCCGATGCTGCGGTGGATCTGTTTCCGTTCAGTGCCGGACAGTCGGCGTTTGACGCTTCAGTGAACGTGGCCCCCCTTTGAGCCGACATGCGTGTTCTTGTTGAAAAAAACGGTCCCGTCACCACCGTGATCCTCAACCGCCCGGAAGTGCGCAACGCGGTGGACGGCCCGACCGCCCATGCCCTCGCCGAGGCGTTCCGGGAATTCGATGCGGATGAAACCGCACGGGTAGCGGTGCTTTGGGGAAAGGGCGAAACCTTCTGCGCGGGTGCGGACCTGAAAGCCTTGGGAGACGAATCACGCCGCAACCGACTGGATTCGGAAGGGGACGGGCCGATGGGGCCAACGCGCCTGCAACTTTCCAAACCCGTGATCGCGGCTATCGCCGGACACGCCGTGGCGGGCGGGCTGGAACTGGCGCTCTGGTGCGACTTGCGGGTGGTGGAGGAAACGGCGGTGTTCGGCGTGTTCTGCCGACGCTGGGGCGTGCCGCTGATTGATGGCGGCACCGTGCGGCTGCCCCGGCTGATTGGCCTCAGCCATGCGCTCGACCTCATCCTCACCGGACGTCCGGTTCAAGCGGAGGAAGCCCGGTCAATGGGCTTGGCCAACCGCGTTGTTCCCAAAGGCCACGCCCGCGAGGAAGCCGAAAAACTGGCGCTCCGACTCGCGCAGTTTCCGCAAACCTGCATGAACCACGACCGCCTTTCTGCTTACGAGCAGGGCGGTCTCTCTTTCAACGATGCAATGGCCAACGAGTTCCAGCACGGACTTGCCGCCCTAGAGCAAGAAGCCTTTGTCGGCGCGAAACGCTTTGCCGACGGAGCCGGACGGCATGGCGAGTTTGA
>CAZQXS010000176.1:0-1518 GCA_964597275.1 uncultured Pseudomonadota bacterium
GATCCAGTCACAGCACTAAGAACGGGGGTGTTTGCGGCTTGCCGAAGCGTATGAGGTGTCGTCTGAAGCGTTCTAAGCGGGTTTGTTGAGGGCCAGCGCCACAGCGACTCCAATCAACCCAAGTGCGCCGAGGTCGATCCAGAGGGGGAATTTCCAGAGCCAGAAAGCATCGGAGATCACGGCGACCACCGGAACCGCCAACATGGCGATGGTGGACATGGCGACCGTGAGTCGCTTGAGCAGGGTGAAGTAAATCCAGTACATGATCGCCCCGGCGACCACGATGTTATAAAACAGGGAGAAGTACTGCGGCCAGCCCGGAGTTCCGATATTTTGCCAGTCCCACAGCAGGGCTATGAGCGCAACCGGAATCGTCCCCAGCAGTTGCATCCATCCTGTGAGCACCAAGGTGGGAACCGGGAATCCTGTGTGTTTGACATAGGCCGACCCGGCCCCCCACATAGCTCCGCCAACAATCACCAAGAGCGGCCCCCATGCATTCCGGGCCTGCGTTTCCGGATCTCCCAACCAGAGCAGCAACACTCCCGTGGTTCCTGCAATCAGGGCATAGACCACCTGACGGCTCGGCAGCGTTTTCACCAAGAGCGCATGAAAGAGGCTGGCCCAAACCGGCATGGTGAAGGCGAGGATGGCGGCGCGGCCTCCGGTCATGAAGGAAAGCCCGTAGAGCACCAGCATTCCCCAGAGCGTGATGTTGAGGGTCGAGGCCACCAGCAGTGGAGGCCAAAAGGGGCGGGGGACGGCGAGTGGGTGGCCGTTGAGACGGGCAAGGGCCAGCAAGAGCATTCCCGAAGGAAGAAAGGTCAGCGACCGGAACACCCACGGGGACACTTCGGTAATGCCGATCTTGAGGATTGGCCAGTTTGCGCCCCAGCCCAGTGCCAGCACGACCAGCAACGCGAGATTGGCCGCGCCCAGCTCAGCCGATTTTCGGGATGCGGGTTCAGTTTGCAAGTGCGGTGTGCAAAGCGGTGACGACCGTGTCGAGTTCGGATTCCGAGATGACCAGTGGAGGAAGTAGCCGAATGACGGTTGGACCTGCGGGAAGCGCGATCACGCCTTGGGCGAGCAACGCCTGCAAGTAAGGGGTGGCCTTTTCCTTGAGTTCAATGCCGATCATCAGGCCAAACTGCCGCACCTCTCGCACCCGCTCTGGCCGCTTCGCTTCAAAGTGGCGTGTGAAGTAATCCCCCTTGCTCTGGGCTTGTGCAGCCAGATCGTTTTCCTGCATGAAACCGATGGCCGCCAGTGCCGCCGCACAGGCCAAGGGATTGCCGCCAAAGGTGGAGCCGTGGACCCCAACGGTCACATCAATCTTATCCGAGCAGAGCACCGCCCCCATCGGCACGCCTCCGGCGATGCCCTTGGCGAGACACAGCAAGTCCGGAACAAGGTTGAGGGCTTCGCAAGCGAAGAAGGTTCCGGTGCGGCAGAATCCGGTTTGCACTTCGTCAATGATCAGCAACGCGCCGCGTTTATCGCAAATCCGCCGTGCGG
>CAZQXS010000176.1:1618-5588 GCA_964597275.1 uncultured Pseudomonadota bacterium
ACCAGCGTTTCCATCAGCTTGCCGCGCTGGTCGTTGTAGAAGATGCCCGGACAGGTCACGAGCGTGTTGGCCTGCTCCGCCAGTGCTTGCGCCACCGCAGGATTGGCGTGTCCCACATTGGCGACCCCGACTCCGGCGGCGCAGTCAAGGTACTCGTTGCCCTGATCGTCCCAGAGCCGTGCGCCTTTCCCACGGACAATGTTGATCCCGCGCCGGGGATAAACCTCCAGCGCGTAGCGTTCTTCTCGTTCCTGAATGTTCATTGGATGGTGGTCCCTTGGCCGGCAAGTGCGTCCCGCACGGGGTGTTCGATTCGTCCATCCGCAATCACGACCTCGGCGGCTCCCGCGTCAAACAAACGGCGCAGTGCCAGCATCTTGCGCTTCATGCGACCCTCGACCTGCTGTTCCCGTGCCTCCAACTCAAACTTCGTCATCTGCCGCACCACGCTTTCCGGATCGTCCCGCTTGTCGAGAAATCCGGGGGCTTCAATCAACTGAATGATTCTTTCGGCACAGAGGCTTTCCTGCAAGACGTTGACGATGTCGTCGTTCTCGGAGTTGATGGCAAAGCCCTTCTCGTCCACGATGGGAATGCTGAGTACAGGCCGATAGCCTTGTTCCAGCAGCACCGTGAGCAGGGCGGTGTTGGCCGACTTGGGCTTGCCGGAAAAATCGTGTTTCATCAGCGTCTTGCTGCCTTCACGGATGCGAATCCCCCGATTGCGCTGGCCCTGCACGAGCCGTCCGTCCAAACCCGTGAGACCCACGGCGTTGATCCCGTGACGTTGGCAAAGCTCGACAAAGCGGCGGTTGCGCAAGCCCGCGTAGGCCATCATGATCAGGTCAATCGCCGATTCGTCCGAATAGACGCTTTTGTAGCCGGATACCGAGGTCAGTTCTTGTTTTTCCAGCCCCAGCTTTTGGCCAATTTCGTCCCGCAGGGCGTTGGCACCCAACACCACGACAAAGGGCGTGTCCAGTTCTGCGAGGTCGCTGACGATTCCGGGAAGGTTGATTTCAGCGCCACCGCCGACTTTGATGAGGTACATGAACGGGTCCGGGTTCAGAGGGTTTGGGTCGTGCGGTTGTTGATGGGGCGCCATCCGGATTCTCCCGGATAGGGGTCGGAGCAGACGATCTGTGCGCCTGCACGTTCCGTCCGGTGCATCTGGAAGTAGTCAGGACGTTCGTTGTAAAACGAGGCCAGTTCGGAGGAATCCCGGCTGGCGATGATCAGGTTCATGGCCCGGAGGTAGCGCGTCTTTTTCTCGATGATGCAGACGGCTTTTTCCAAGCCCGCCAAGGGGGTCTGCCGACTGAAGCGTTTGATGTAGTTGAAAATCTTCTCGGCCCCAATGCGGCCCTCCTCCTTGATGCGCACCCCCTGAAGTTCCCCGTTGAAGATGAACACGCGCTCGCCGTCGCAGAACGGCATGTTGTTCTCCACCCGAATGCCCTCGTCCCGGAACGCGCTGCGGGCGTGGGCCAGCAGCAGCGTCGTTGAGCCGAAGAGCGAGAAATCCGCCTCCCAAATGGGCTGGATGTTGTGATGCAGCCGCCATTCGCCGCCGTCCAGCCACGCGCATCCCCAGCCGTGTCCCTGATATTCGGAACTGTTTTTGGAAAGCGCCGCAAACTTTTCCAGATGAGGGTCCATCTCGAACGGCTGCTCGGCGCGAACCCAGAGGATGCGGCACATGGTCGCCGATCAGACGGGGTGCAGGCCGGGAAACGTCAGCCCCGCGGTTTCGTCAAAACCGTGCATGAGGTTGAGGCACTGCACGGCTTGCCCCGCCGCTCCCTTCATCAGGTTGTCAATCGCGCTCATCACGACCAAGCGGTTGGAGTGCGGATCGCGCTCAAAGCCGATGTCGCAGTAATTCGTGCCCGCCAGCAGCTTGGGGTCCGGATAGCGGTGGATGCCGCTGCGCTCCTTGACGATGCGCACAAACGGCTCGTTTCCATAGTCCTCCCGCAGGAGTTTCCACACCGACTTTTCCTCCAGCGGCTCCTTGAGGAACACATGGCAGGTGGCGAGAATGCCCCGGACCATCTCAATCGAAGTTGCGGAAAAATGAATGGGCACCTCTCCCAGCGACTGTTGCAACTCCCCGACATGCCGATGTCCGGTGGGGCGGTAGGAACGCACCGCGCCGCTGCGTTCCGGATGGTGGCTGGCATCGCTGGAGGCGTTGCCGCCTTCGCTGGACCCGGCCTTGACCTCGATCACGATGGACTCCACAAGGTCGCGCCGCGTGAAGGGCCGAACCGCAAGGGTGCTGACCGTGGCGTTGCAACCCGCACAGGCGACGCGAGTGGCCGACTGGATCGCCTCCCGGTTGATTTCCGGAATCCCATAGGCAAAACTCCCCAGCAGGTCAGGCCGGGCGTGTTCGGAACCGTACCAGCGTCGGTACTGCTCGGTGGATGTCAGCCGAAAATCCGCGCTCAGGTCAATCAGACGAGGGGCCAATTCCTGAAAGTGTTCGACCGAACTCATCGTTTTGCCATGCGGCAGGCAGAGGAACAGCAAATCGCACGGCTCCAACTCGCTGACGGCACAGTACTTCAGGCGGGTTGCTCCGCGCAGGTTGGGGTGGGCGTTGTGGACGAGCTTTCCCGCGAAGCGTTCCGAGGTGATCTGCTGGACTTCGCACTCCGGATGAAACAGCAACAGGCGCAGCAACTCGCCCCCGGTGTAGCCCGAACCGCCGACGATGGAAACCTTGATCATGGGGCGTTCTCCAAAACGTACTCCACCATGTGGGCCGGAATGTTGACTCCCGTGGTGTCGATGCTGTTACGGAACTCCATCGTGTAGTTGACTTCGTTGACCAACACCCCATCGGGGGTTTCAAAGAGGTCCACTGCCAACACCCCTCCGCCCACGGCCTGAGCCGCCGCCAGCGAAACCGCACCAATTTCATCGGTGACGGGGCATCCGGTGGCGACCGCTCCCCGTGCGGTGTTGGTGATCCAGTGCGGAGAACTCCGGTAAATCGCGGCAATGCACTCGTCTCCGACCACAAAGCTGCGGATGTCCCGCCCCTGCTTTTCCACGTATTTCTGGATGTAGAAGATGGAATGGTGATAGCTGCCCAAAATGGACTTGTGTTCCAGCAGGGATTCGGCGGCCTCGCGGTCGTTCACCTTGGAGAGCAACCGCCCCCACGACCCCACGGCAGGTTTGAGGACGACGGGGTAGCCCAACTCTTCAATCGCGTCGAGTGCGGACTCCTCCGTGAAGGCAACACGCAACGGGGGCTGTGGCACGTTGGCTTCCTTGAGCGCGAGTGACGTGAGGATTTTGTCGCCGCACACTCGCGAAACCTCGGAGGAATTGATGCAGCGAATGCCGCTGCTCTCCAGCAAGCGCAGGCCGTGCATGGCGCGAGAGTGGTTGATGCAGCGCTCCAGCACCACGTCCACTGACGGAGCCGATTCCAGATCGAAGATCAGCTTGCGGTCGTCGAGCATCACCAACTCGACTCCGCGCTGCCGGAACTCGTCAATCAGGAGCTTTTCCTCCTTGCGGATCAACGAGTGCAAGAAGCCGATTCTCATTCGCCCCAATCCTCTTCGGTTTCTGGGGCTTCTTCCAAGGCAACGGGGTCCAGCCCGGTGACCTCCAGTTCCGAACCGCAGTCGGGGCACTCCAGCAGTTCGCCTACAACCGTGTCGGATTCCAGTGTGATTTCAGCATCGCAAATGGGGCATTCACTCATGTGATCTTTTGAGGGTTAAGGTTTCTGATGTTTGAAAGGCGTTCCCGTCCCGTGGGAAACACAACATTATAGGACGATGGGCGGAGCAGTGCGAGGGATAATTGCCGACTCCGGGGTCAGGCTGAAATTCCCAGCACCAACTCTGGGAGGTCGGCCAACGAACGGAGGTTGTGGTCCACTTTGGGTTCTGCGGGAAGGGGGTGTCGGTTCGGGTTGTACCAGCAGGTGGCAATTCCGAAGTTG
>CAZQXS010000177.1:0-5573 GCA_964597275.1 uncultured Pseudomonadota bacterium
GAGTGAATGATGGAACTCCTCGCCCCGGCGGGCAATTTTGAAAAATTGCGCGTTGCCCTGCTCTACGGAGCGGATGCGGTGTATTGCGCAGGTCCGGAGTTCGGCTTGCGCAGCGGAGCGGACAACTTTTCTGACCACGAGCTGACGCAGGCGGTCATCTGCGCCCACGAGCGGGGCCGCAAGGTGTATGTCACGCTCAACGCCTTCCTGCACGACACCGACCTAGAGCGGCTTCCGGAGTTTGTGCGCTTTCTGGACGGCATCGGCGTGGACGCGGTGATTGTCTCGGACTTGGGGGTGATGTCGGTCATTCAGGAGCATTCCTGCCTTCCCATCCACCTCTCCACCCAAGCTTCCTGCCTGAATTCCTGGAGTGCCCGGTTTTGGAAGCAAATGGGCGCAACGCGGCTAATTCTCGGACGCGAGGTTTCCATTGCCGAAGCCGAAGCCATCCGCAGGCAAGCGGACATTGAGGTTGAGTTGTTCATCCACGGCGCGATGTGTTCCGCCTACTCCGGACACTGCGTGATTTCCAACTACACCGCCGGGCGGGACAGCAATCGCGGAGGCTGCGTGCAAAGCTGCCGGATGCCCTACGAGGTCGTGTCGGAAGACCCAACCGACATCTCCCAGCAGCCAGCAGCCAGCAGCCAGCAACCGACCACCAACACCACCCTGATGAGTTCCAAGGACTTGCGGGGCATCCGCCTGCTGCCGGAGTTTGTGAATTCCGGCATCACCAGCGCAAAAATCGAGGGTCGCATGAAGGGACCGCTCTATGCCGCCACCACCGTGCGCACTTACGCGGAAGCGTTGCGTGTGGTGCGGGAGCGGCCTCCGGAAACATGGTCGCAACGGCTGGAAACGTTTTCTGCCGAATTGGAGCAACTGCCCCATCGCGGCTACACCGAAGCCTCGCTGGAGCAGCCCGCCGGGCCAGACAGTCTGCAACTGGAATCCGGGAAACTGGGGGAGGCCGAATTCGCCGGAGTCGTGATGGAGGTGCGTCCACAACATTCGCTGACCGTGCTGGCCCGCAACGTGTTTGAAGCAAACACACGGCTGGAACTGCTTCCTGTCGCGGGAAAGCCGATTGCACTTTCAACCACGCAAATGCGCGATTCTTCCGGAAATCCCCTGACTCGCGCCACGCCGCATCGCTTGATTCGCTTTCCGTGGGTGGAGGGCGCCGAGCGGTGGACGGTGGTGCGCATGTCACAACGCACACAGGGCCAGTGATACCAGCCCCTTCGCTGCTTCCCACGATTGATCTTTCCGAATCAGAATCCACCCTTGTCGAGGCGCTGGATTCTGCTTTTTGCGAAGTCGGCTTCTGCATTTGCAACCACGCCGGGCTTGATCCCGCAATCCGCGATGCCGCCTTTGCGGCCTCCCGTGCGTTTCACGCGCTTCCAGATTCCGTGAAAGCCGCTTACGCGATCAACTCCGCACACCGGGGCTACATCGCTCCCAAGGCCAGCACCACCCGCACGTCCTCGGTTGCGGAAGTCCGCAGGCCCAACACCTCGGAGTCGTTCATACTGATGCACGAAGTGCCGGAAAGCGACCCGCGCTTTGGGCAGCCGCTTCAGGGGCCGAATCAATGGCCGCAGGACGTTGCGGAGTTTCGGGAGGCGTTGGAGGCGTATTGGCGGGATGTGGAGCGCGTGGCCCGCCAATTGACGAAATTGTGCCTGAAGGCGCTCGGAATCGAGGTGGGATTGTACGAGGCGTGGTTTGGGCAGCCCACGGAGTTTTTGCGGCTGTTGCACTACTGGCCGGAAGCCCCTGACGAACCGGAGGACTCCTTTGGGTCCGCTCCGCACACCGACCACGGCTTCCTCACGTTGCTCGTGCAGGACCGCGTGGGGGGCTTGCAGGTAAAAACGCCGAAGGGCGACTGGGTGGAAGTTGTCGCTACTCCGGATCAGGTGGTGCTGAATGCGGCGGACTGGTTAGCCCATCTTTCCGGCGGGCGTTGGCGTTCTTCCCCGCACCGCGTCAAGAACCGCTCAGGACGCGACCGCTACTCCATCGCCTACTTCTTCGATCCGTGCATGGAAGCCGAAGCCGCCCCCGTCACAGGCGAACCGCTGGTTTACGGCGACTACATCCTCTCGCGCTTCAACACCAACTACCGCTATCGGCACTGAGGGGGCACCCTCCGTCGTCAAGCGCTGAGCGACTTTCCGGTGCTGAGCAGGTCGTCACACGCCTGCTTGATGCGCTCCATCATGGACGTTTCGGCCTTCTTGAGGTAGGAGCGCGGGTCGTACATTTTCTTGTTGCCGACCTCGCCCTCGATCTTCAGCACCCCTTCGTAGTTGGTCAGCATGTGGTCCACGATGGGGCGCGTGAAGGCGTATTGCGTGTCCGTGTCCACGTTCATCTTGATCACGCCGTAGTTGAGGGTTTCGTGGATTTCCTCGATGGACGATCCGGAACCTCCGTGAAACACGAGGTCCATCTCGGCAGCGGCTCCATGCTTGGCGGTCACGGCGGCTTGGCCGTCCCGCAGGATTGTTGGCTCAAGTTTGACGTTGCCGGGCTTGTACACGCCGTGGACGTTGCCGAAGGTGGCGGCGAACATGAAGCGGCCAATGCCGTTGAGTGCCTCATAGACCTGCACCATGTCCTCCGGAGTCGTATAGAGCTTTTCGTTGGGCTGGTCGCCGTGGTCCACTCCGTCTTCCTCGCCGCCGACCACTCCGGCTTCGACCTCCAAAATGATCTCCACCTCGGCGCATTCGGCGAGTAGTTGCTTGGAGATTTCCATGTTTTCATCGAGGGGCAGTTCGGAGCCGTCGAACATGTGGGAACTGAAGAGGTTGGGCAAGCCCTGAGCGCGGCGGCGGGCGGTTTCGGCAATCAGCGGACGCAGGAAGGAGTCCACTTTCTTGGGCTGGCAGTGGTCGGTGTGCAGGGCAATCTGGACGGGATACTGCTCCGCCATCAGGTGCAGGTGCTGGGCGAGGGAAATCGCGCCGAGCGCCCCATTCTTGACCGCCTGCCCGGAAGCAAACTCGCCCCCGCCCGTGGAGACTTGGATGATGCCGTCGCTCTTCGCCTCGGCAAAGGCGCGCAGGGCGGCGTTGGCGGTGGTCATGGAAGAGACGTTGATGGCCGGGTAGGCAAAGCCGTTCTGCTGGGCGTTGTCCAGCATTTCGCAGTAGGTTTCGTGATTTGCAATGGGCATGGCGGCTCAAGGTTGTTGGGTTTGTCGAACAGTGAAATTTTGCCGAGAATTCCGCACACGAACAAGCCGATTTCTTGCCCGGTGAAATGGACGCTTGGAGAATGCCTCCAATTGTGGTAGATTTTCCGGAACCAGTTTAACGCCAAACCAACGAATCATGATGGACGAGCAGGCATACAACGAAGAGATTCTCCGGGACATCGAGGCCGACGCCGAAAGCCGCCGTGCCGACCGGGAGGCCCAAGAGGCCCAAGACAAGGAAATCCAGCGGCGCATCCACTCCGGAGAGGAAGGCCAGAGCGTGGGTTGGGACAACCGCGTGGCCGTGATCATGCTGGGCTTTGCCAGCCTCGTGACGGTGCTGATCCTGCTGATGATCTTCAACTGGGATCCGCGCTGACCCCACCTGCACTCGGTTGGGCCGCGAAGAACGCCAAGGAACCCCAAAAAGGATTTGCGCCGAGCGGTCAATCTTTTTTTGAATTCGCGTCCTTCGCGGCTAATTTCATTTGCGCCCTTCGCGGCTAAAGCCCAAGCATGGCCAAGCCTCTCACCCGCGTTTTGATTCTTGGAGTGGGAGCCTTTGCCCATTCCGTCCTGCAAATCCTCAAGGACCACGGGGCCGAGGTGGCCTGCTACCTCACCCGCGACTACGGACACCACGGCCCCAAGTCGGTCGCGCCAACGTGGTTTCACCGCGATCACCCCTCGCTCCTGGCCGTCCTCCACGAGTTTCAGCCGGACCTCATCATCCCGATGGGAGTGGACTGGAGAGATCAGCCGTGGGCCGCAGACTTACTTGCCGAAAACTGGCCACTGCTTTCGCCCACAGGCGAAGCGCTGGACATTGAAGTTTCCCGCGAAAAGTCAGCGGCATTGAGCCGGGAACACGGCATTCCGGTGCCTCGGTTTCATCTCGTCCAGAATCGGCTGGAGGCGCTGGCCCTGATGCGGGAGCAGCCCCAGCCCTACGTCCTCAAAAACCCGATCTGCTCCCCGTTCAGTCCGATCCACACGATTGTCTGTGAAACCGCGGAGGACACGCTGGGCTGGCTGGAGCGCATTGACTACGCCGAGGGGGTGTTTCTGCAAGAATACTTGGGAACGGCGGAGGCGGGGCATTTTGTGGCGGTCAGCGGCGGGGAAATCGTCAGCCTCGTCACCAATCAGGAGTACAAGCGTGCCCACACTGGAAACCTTGGTCCGGTGGCTGGAGCGCCGCTTGCGGGCATTGTCGAGCAGGACGCTGAGGATCGCTACGGACTCGCCCGTCAACTCATCCACCCGCTCAAGCCGTGGCTGCAAGCGTCCGGGTTCCGTGGGATTTTGCAGGTGACCGGAATTCAGCACAAGGGGGTTTGGCATGCCATCGAGTACAACGTGCGGCTCGGTGTCACCACCGGGGCACTGCTGTTGCGGATGCTCCAGAATCCGCTGGAGGTGTTGGGCCAGATCGTCAGCGACGAACCCGCGACCCCACGCTGGCACCCCGATCGCACCACCGGGGTTTCGCTGACCTTGGCCGGCTACGGCTACCCCTACGTCGTGCCGAGTGTGCCCAAGCTTCCGGTGCAGGTTTCCGGGGAAGTCGCTTCGGATTTGTGGTGGAACGAGGTGGACTCCGAGGACGGGCAGCTTTACATGACGCATCACCAGAACCTCGACATGGGCCACCGCATCGCCGACCTCAACGCCTGCGCCCCGGACTTGGACCGCGCCCGCGCTCAGGTGTACGAGGACATCCGCAAGGTGCGTTGCCTTGGTAGCTACTACCGCCTCGATCTGGGCGATTCGCTCTGGCCGCCGGGCACTCCGGCTTCCTGAAAAGGGATTCAAATTGGTGAAGCAGGTGGTTTTTATTTCAAAAGTGGGGTTATGAACTGGCAAGAAATCAGAACGCAATACCCGCATCAGTGGCTTCTGTTGGAAGCCGTGGATGCCCATACCCAAGCCAACCACCGAGTTGTGGAGCAATTCTCCGTGATTAACTCCTATCCCGATTCTCATCAGGCGATGGAGTCCTATGCCCAATTCCACCACGGGAACCCCGAAAAGGAATTGTATGTGTTGCACACTGACAAGGAGGCGGTGGAGATACTGGAGCGTCAGTGGTTGGGAAATTAGAAATGGACTACGGTTTCCCGATTGATGGCATCCTTGGACTGGATTTTTTATCAGCCATCTGCGCGGTGATTGACCTGAAGATGTTTGAAATCCGTTAGAAGATTCGTGACCTACCAACTCCCCAAAGCGGAAGCCAAGGCGGCTTACGTCGAGCAGAGGTTTGACGAGATTGCCGGAAAGTACGACCGCTTCAACGATCTGATCACTTTCGGGTTGCACCGCTACTGGAAGCGGTTCGTGGCGCGGCAGACGG